>DBHM01000027.1:101224-137051 GCA_002296185.1 Alphaproteobacteria bacterium UBA828 | reverse complement strand
AAACCCGTTGCCTTACCGCTTGGCTACGCCCCATCTTTGGCAAATCTTTTAAACATTGAGAGATATAATGCAAATATTACAATATAAAAGCCCTTTGTTTTTGTTTAACAAAAGCCACCTCTAAGATTTATATCCTATCTATTAAGAAATATCGCTATTTTCCTCTCAGAAATTACTTATTATTAAAGCAAACAATATTAAGAGCCTAATTCTAATATTAATCTGAATCAATTATAAGCTATGCTTGTTTTAAATATGCGAGATTGATATTGCTCCATTATTAACCCAAAGCATCAATAGGAGAAATTATAATAGATATTATTGAGAAGTTACTTTTGCCTCCCTTAGGACCGATTATCTGGTGTGTAATTTCGTTCCTTTTATTCAGGAAATTCCTAAAAACAAGACGAATTCTTCTTATAGTTGGTGCATGCGCGCTATACCTCTCGTGCACTCCTATCTGTAGTTATTTGATTGGTATTCCTTTAATACCTGAACCGAATTACCACTCATCAGATAAAATTAAGGATGCGGAGGCAATAGTAATTTTAGGTGCAGGTACTAGAAGAAATGCAATTGAGTATGGGGGGGGGAACACTGTACCTATAGAAGCAATTGCTCGCATAAGATATGGCGCCTACCTCAGCCGTAAAACAGAAATCCCAATTCTAGTAACTGGAGGTGTTACCTCACCCCCTATATCCGAGGCTGAAGCCATGAACAATTACTTAAGTGAAGAACTTATGCTTCCTGCGCGCTGGATCGAATCAAATTCATTAAATACTAGAGAAAATGCGCAAATGAGCATGGACATGCTCAAATCCGATGGTATTGATACAATAGTTCTCGTGACGAGTTCCTATCATATGACTAGAGCATCACTGGAATTCGAAAATGTTGGTTTTTCAGTCATTACTGCACCAACATATACTAGAGAGAGAGGGGCGATAAGTATCTGGAGTTTTTTACCATCCGCCTCCGGAATGATAAAAATGAATAGATACTTGCATGAATGGGCAGGAATCGCATTGTATCACCTGAGATGAAATATAATGAATCGGAATAAATCCTATTAGTTTGAAAATCCTAAGTAATAGAAAGATAACTCTTGGATAATACACTCACTCTTTTGAGCAATATGCTTAAGTACAAGCATCTAAAAATAGCTTTAATGATTGGAGCTACTGTTGGTTGCATGGTGGCCGCCCTTCTGGCAGTTGATCTTTCATCTATTGGTGATTCTTTAAGTAAAGCAAATTTTTCAGATATATTAATTTCTGGATTATTTATTTGCGCTACATCTCTACTATCTGTCATTCGATTTCGCTTTGTATTATCTAATTTTGGGTTTAGTCCAACTTGGAAAAAACTCTTTAGTGCTTTTGCTTTAGGACAATTAGCAAACCAAATTGTTTTGAATATTCTTGGCCAGAGTATAAGTCGGGCAGCAATCTTAAAATCTGACAATATCCCTTTTGGAGCATCCGTTCTAGCTACACTAGTTGAACGCATAATAGCTGCATCTTTACTTCTCTTAGCTAGTATTGTCTCAGCCTGGTATTTAATACCACAGTTTGGTCTCGACTTCGACTTAGGTGGCGCCTATCTCTTATCTCTAGTTATAGGCGGACTAATTGTAATTCTTGCTGCCCTTTATCACATCTTACGACTTGAAAAATTCAGACAGGTTTTCCTCTCAACAATTGCAAGAGCTCTTCAGCTATGGCCTAGCGGAATAATAACTATTGCATCTCATCTATGCATGCTTGGAGCATATTTTTTCTCCCTTAGAAGCCTTGGTATAGAGGAATTTACCCTCCCAATTGCTGCAGCTCTCATCATAGTTATGTTTACTTCCAGTCTCCCGATCAGCCTAGGGGGGTGGGGAATTCGTGAATTATCAGCAATGTCTGCCCTAGGAATTGTAAGCATTGAATCATCAACGGCCCTATCAGCAGCTATCTTAATTGGTATATTATCTCTGATAATTATGCTTGCACTTTCTGCTTGTGGTTCAGTTTTTATATTCACTGGAAAGCGTATCCTGAATGTTGAAAAACCGAAGGACACAAGAACCTCAATTGATAAGTGGACTCTGGCATTTATTGGAGCATGTTCCGCATTTACAATGTGCGCAATTTTTTTCCAAGTGCGCATACCATTGGCTAACGGGTTCGTTAATGTAAACCTTGCAGACTTATCTGCACTCCTAAGCCTCGGCATTTTAGGCCTTCTTTTATTGAGCTCACAAATTAGTTTAAAGTCTCTCCCTCGCCAAGTGGTTTTAGCCCTCACACTTATCACACTATTCATCGCCTTTGGTATAGTTTTGGGTTTTATCCGCTTTGGTTGGATTGAATGGGGCATGGTCAATCGTGGATTAGGATGGATAGTAATTTTAGGCTATGCATCAATAGGTATACTTTCAGGATTATACCTCTCAAATCAAGCTAGAAGATTGCTATTAAGTTTGTTTGTAACTTCTGGGGTAGTGATTGCTATTGCGCAACTTATATTGTTCACCATTGTACGCTGTGGGATAAATATCCCTACTGAAGCTTTTGTTATTCCCATTGAAGGATTTAATAACAATGCTAATGCCTATGCATTTCAACTTGTTGTTGCATCGGCAGGATTATGTGTACTGGCACAAAAAGTATCGACTTACAGGGAGAGAATTCCCTATGATTTAGTTCTAACTATTTTTTTTGTAGCTATATATTTTGCCAATTCTAGAGCTGGACTCTTTATGCTAGTGATCTTACTTGCTATATGGTTTGTGCTCCCACAGGCTATAAGTAGGTTAAGACTATTAATCAGCTTCTTTCAAATCGCTATTATTGGAATCTCACTTATCGCATTCTTAACATGGTTGCCCCATGCCGAGACCCTTGGGCTCTACGGTAAATCTGGTGAGTATCAAGTAGGTACTGAATTTAGTCGTCCCTCTTCGGATAATTTAAGGTGGGAGACCATAGCCATGGGTTGGGAATTATGGTTACAAAATCCTATATTTGGCTCAGGTATAGGAGGATATTTTGTAGACCAAATGAGCAGGCAAAATACCTTTATGGTTATACATTCAACTCCTGTCTGGATTCTTGCTGAAATTGGAATTGTTGGTATGCTTAGTTTTGCAATGGCAATCCTTCTGATACTGTCTCGATCATGGAAACTAATCATCAACAAAGATACCTATAACTGGGGCTCAGGAGCATTAATGCTATTAATCCCAATAATGGCTGGAAACCTAGTTCACGACTTCATCTTTCAAAGATCTTTCTGGTTTCTTTTAGCTTTTTTTCTTGTCGCACAAACTTCAATCTCAAGACAATATTCGTCGGAAAGATTCAAAGTCCGGTCACTTATAACCTTGCTCAGAAGCTAATTAAAAATAAGTTACCCTGATGGTTAACGTTAAAGACTAGCTACCCTAAATTATGATAATTTTTGTACCAATCAACAAACTTAAATAGCCCTGATTCAATCGATGTCTTTGGGCTAAAATCAAATTTATTTTTTATTTTCGCAATATCAGCGAAAGTCGAAACTACATCACCTGGCTGCATAGGCGCTAATCTTATAATTGCCTTTTTGCCTATGAGCTCTTCCAGAATACTTATAAATCTAGATACATCTTCCGGTCTATTATTACCAATATTATAGATGTTGTAGTTGTCATCAGTTCCTTCTATATCTATATCCTTATTACTATCAATAATTTCTAAAACGCCATCAACCACATCATCAATAAATGTAAAATCTCTTTTCATTTTTCCATGATTGAATAAATCTATTGGCTGCCCCTCAAATATTGCCTTAGTAAATATATAAGCACTCATATCGGGTCGCCCCCATGGGCCATAAACCGTAAAGAATCTAAGCCCTGTCATTTTAATGGAATTTAACTCAGAATAAACATGGCTAATAAGTTCATCTGCTTTTTTTGTCGCAGCATAAAGTGAGACGGGATGATCTACTTTATCAATCTCAGAAAATGGTTGTTTCTTGTTACCGCCATAAACTGAGCTAGAGCTAGCATATATGAAATGATCTAATTTAGAAAAAGTCTTGCACAGTTCTAAAAGAACAACCTGACCCATAACATTTGATTTAATATACTCATAAGGATTAATAAATGAATAGCGCACCCCTGCCTGAGCAGCTAAATGTAAAACTTTTGTGATATTTTCATTTTCCTCAAACTCATTAAACATTGTATCTTTATCAGCAATATCGATACGCTTCATTTTAAAATTGGGATGTTGTAATAATTGGTTACACCGCGCTTCTTTTAAAGAAACATCATAATAAGCATTAAAGTTATCTATTCCGATGACTTCATTACCACGCTCAAGTAATCGTTTACACGCGTGGAAACCTATAAAACCGGCAGCTCCGGTAACTAGGATACTCATAGTTTTTCCAAGATCACTTCCAATTAATACAAATCTAAACTAATTTTGAAGATATAGACTATAGAGAAATCCATATCTGACTACTAAATACATCAATCTCCCACTAGATACGACATTGTGATATGATATACATTCAATTTTTATAGTAATAGTAGAATAAATACTTAGAGAGCATCGTTGTGCCAACATAAATTTTTATCTAGAAAACCGCTATAAATAAGAAATCAACCAAAAGCATTATAAATGAGCCAAATATTATGAAAATTGCTATAATTGGCCTTGGGTATGTAGGCCTTCCCCTAGCTTTAGCTCTTAGTAAATCGAACGAAGTTATAGGCTTTGATATTGATGTAAGGCGAATTGATGAACTCAAGAGAAAATCTGACAAAACCGGGGAAGTTTCATCAAAAGAATTGTCTATATCTAAAATATCCTTCACCTCTACCCCCGATGATCTTTCATTCGCAGAAATATTTATAATCGCAGTCCCAACCCCGGTAGATAATAATAATGATCCTGACTTAACGGCTCTCTATTCAGCCACTCAAACTGTTGGACGGCATATCGAAAAAGGGTCAGTGGTTATTTATGAAAGCACTGTATGGCCAGGAGTAACTGAGGAAATATGTGGGCCAATTCTTGAAGAATCTTCAAACCTAAAATGCGGTAAGGACTTTTTTTTAGGATACTCCCCTGAACGTATTAATCCCGGAGATAGCGAACATACAGTTGATCGTATAACTAAAGTTGTTTCCGGCCAGAACTCCAAAGTAGCCCAAACTATTTCAGAAATATATAGTGGGATAACAAGTGGTGGAATTCATATTGCGCCAAATATAAAGACAGCTGAAGCAGCAAAAGCTATTGAAAATGCTCAACGAGATATAAATATTGCTTTCATTAATGAAATAGCCCAAATATGTCAGAAATTAGAAATTTCTACATTTGATGTTCTTGAAGCGGCCAAAACTAAATGGAATTTTTTAGATTTCCAACCCGGTCTAGTTGGAGGCCACTGTATCGGGGTTGACCCTTATTATCTTGCCCATTGTGCCCGTAAACTTGGACATGAGCCAGCTGTTGTATTAACCGGAAGACAAGTAAATGACTCTATGGGCACATATATTGCTAATCAAATTTCGGATAACTTGAAAGCAAAATCAAAAATTCTTATTCTTGGTTTTACTTTTAAAGAAGATGTGCCAGATATCCGCAATTCACAGGTAATAGATATAGTTTTTAGACTAAGAGAATCAAATCATACTGTCATTGTTCATGATCCCTATGCCTGCAATGAGGAAGCGCAATCTATATACGATATTACTCTTGAGAAAACACTTACATTTCAATCAAAATTTGATTGCGTTTTATGCTGCGTTTCACATTCTGATTACCGTAAAATTAATTCAACAACACTGGAAGGTCTACTTAAGGAGGATGGTCTTTTAGGGGATGTAAAGGGTATATGGCGTAATTTATCTTTAAAAGACAGCATTCGTCGCTGGGCACTCTAAATTTTCATGGCTTCTTATATTTTCGCTCAAGGGAAAATCTTTTTAAATATTACCTTGAAAAAGTTTCCATTACCCACCAGTTTGGATGACTCATTTTTATCCTAGATGCGGCTATAGTTAAATCCTCTTGCTTCAAAAATATGCCAAAACATGTAGCACCACTTCCAGACATTCTGGCTAACTCACAACCACGCTGCGACTGAATTTCACAAATAACTTCATCTATTTGAGGAACTAAACTTCGAGCAGGATCTTCAAGGTCATTTCGTCTATCTCTTAATTCCGCTACTAATTTGCTTACACTTCCCGAAAAACTAACTATAGGATTTAGCGTTGAATTCGAGCCCTTCCAAGAATTGAATACGAGAGAGGTGGGTAAAGGAATTTTAGGGTTAACAAGTAGAAGTGGGATCTTGGGTATACTCTCTACAGGAGTAACTTTTTCGCCTACACCGGCTAAATAAGCACTAGTTCCCAATATACAAACAGGAACGTCTGAACCAAGAGAATATGCAAGATTCATCAATTGATTATCTGACAAACTTACGTTCCATAAAATCTTGAGTGCACGTAAGGTTGCAGCTGCGTCGGCTGATCCACCACCTATTCCTGCAGCAATAGGTAGAAATTTCTGTAAATGTATCTCAACTCCCACATCTACATTAGAGTCTATAAGACTAGACATTGATTCTACGGCTTTAAGAATAATATTTTTGCTATCTTGCTCTTTTAATTGATTAGCCTGCGGCCCAGATATTTCCAAGCTAAGAGTTTTACTAGGACGAAAAGAGATTACGTCACAAGTCTCTGCAAAAACTATTAAACTTTCAAGCTCATGGAGCCCATCAGTGCGCTTTCCTGTAATGTGTAAATATAGATTAATTTTGGCAGGCGCATCTATACAAAGAAGCTTTTCTCTTTCCTTATTCACAATTCCCCTTCTCTTACCCTTATATCTATTTCTAGACCTCTATCTATTTTTTTACTTATAATTTTTGCATCCCTACCATCAGCACCTAAAGTCAATGCTCTCTGCCACTGATACTTTGCCTCTAAATTGCGGCCAGCTTGCCAAAACGCATCCCCAAGGTGATCATTAATTATTGGATCACCTGGCATTAGTTCAACAGCTCTTTCTAGATACTGTACAGCATTCTTGAAGTCACCAAGGCAATAGAACGCCCATCCAAGACTATCAACAATATAACCATCATTGGGTTTTAAATTTACAGCTTTTTCAATCATATCCTTGGCCAACAAAAAATTTTCCCCTTGCTCCAACCAAGAATACCCCAGGTAATTAAGTACTAGAGGTTGCTCAGGGGAAAGCTCCAATGCTTGCAGGAAATCTTTTTCTGCGTTTTTCCAGTCTTTTTCTCTTTCAAGGGCTATACCTCTAGAATAAAGCAACCGCCAATGATGTGGCTTAAACTCCGAGATACGCTGGATAGCAATATCATAAGCATCTATGGCTTCTGAAAATCGCTGTGAATAACGAAAAATGTCTCCAAGAGCCTGAGGAGCGTCAAGGCGATCTATTTTTTTCCTAGTAAGCTCTCGTAGCACCTTAGCAGCATCTTCAATTTTCCCCATATCAGCAAGATTTAGTGCATACCGGATTTTTGCGTCCCTTTCATAAGAAGATTTAGAGGATACGCTAATAAGCGCAGACGCTGCCTGATTAGGCATTTGGAGAGCTTCATAGATACGACCTAAAAGTAAACTTGCAGAGTCAAAATCAGAACGTAAGTGAATGGATAGTTGTGCAAAAATTAATGCATCTTGAAATCGCGATCCAAGAGTCAATAGCTCGCTTATTCCATAAAAGGTCTCAGCTATGCCATCTCTATAATGGTTAATTTCTGGCTTAGGCTGAATTTTATCCTTGGCGCGAATTAATTCTACCTCAGCCCAGTAGTTGTCAGGTATGAGACTTAAGTAATCTTCCAGTAACTCTACTTCTTCATCATATTTCCCTAAACGGCCGAGAAAATTACCCCTCAATTCCACCATTCTATCAGTCTGTAAAATTAGGTTTTCGTCAACTGCGCTATAGAAACTCTCTGCACGTAGTGGCCGACCTGATAGTTCGCTAATAATAGCTGCATGTAAGGTATAATAGGGATGAAGCGGCTCATCACTATTATTAGGTATAATGGATAATATTGCATCATCTTTGTTACCTGACTCATAATTTATCCATGCATTAATTATAGGCACCAATAGTGAATAAACATCGTCACGGGGCATAGAATCTAAGTAATTTTTAGCCTTTATAAAGTCTGACCTATCAAGAGCATCTACTAAAATTAGTAGCCTGCCAATTTTACTTGTAGAATCATACGTAATTTGATCTCTTGCAAGAAGAATAGATTCTGAGATTTTTCCCTGAAAAGCTAGTGATGCTATCGCTTGGTTCAAAATATTTACATTAGAAGGATTAGCTTTCAAAACATCAGTGAAATATTCTGATGCTAGCTCTTGCTGGTTTTTACGCATTGCATAGGTGCCGGCGAGATAACTACCAAGAGCTAATTCCTTTTTCTCTGATTGATGGTCAAATTTCAAATATTTTGGAGGTAACCCGGGATCATATTGTTCTTTAGAAAAAACTGGAGGAGATGAAAGTAATAATAAAAAAGAAATGAGCGTTAGAAAAATTAAGCCCAAAATGAAAAGGGGAAACAACTTAAAAGTATTTTTCAAACCAATTATCACTTAACAAACCACTCCCTTGACGAACATTAGCTTCAGTTTACATATTTGGGTAATTGGGTCCTCCACCACCTTCCGGAGTTATCCAGGTAATATTCTGGGTAGGATCTTTAATATCGCATGTCTTACAATGAACACAGTTTTGTGCATTGATTTGAAGTCGAGGCTTTAGTTCACCGTCCTTATCTTTTTCTTCAACAATCTCATAAACACCAGCAGGACAATATCTCTCTTCTGGCGAAGCATAACGATCAAGATTAACTATTAAAGGTATTTTTTCATCTTTGAGTGTTAAGTGGCACGGCTGATCTTCCTCATGTGTTGTATTAGATAAAAAAACTGATGATAGTCTATCAAATGTTAGCTCTCCATCAGGCTTGGGATAGTTTATTTTCACTGATTTTGAAGCTAATTGTAGGGCCAAGTGATCATCATGATGGTGTAAAGTCCATGGAAAAATGCCCTTTGTCCATAACTCTATTCCACTAATTATTGTACCTGCAAGCAATCCCCACCGAAAAGCTGGGCGACAATTACGAACTTCACTTAGTTCTTTCCATACCCAAGATTTTTGAAGTTTTTTAGGATAAGAATTGAGAATTCTATCATCTGATTCGCCTCCATCCACTATTTTATCAAATACTGACTCAGCAGCTAACATGCCAGTCTTCATAGCGTTATGACTGCCTTTAATCTTCGGAACATTAACAAAACCAGCAGAACAACCTATCAAGGCTCCTCCAGGAAAGATTAGCTTCGGTATGGACTGAAGCCCCCCTTCATTTATGGCACGGGCACCATATGAGATTCTCCTTCCACCCTCCAAATATTTTCGAATTATCGGGTGTAGCTTTACTCTCTGCATTTCTTCAAATGGCGACAGATATGGGTTTTTATAATCTAAAGCGACAACAAGACCAAATGAAACAAGATTATCCTCAAGATGGTAAAGGAACGTACCTCCATATGTCGAGGAATCTAGAGGCCAACCAAATGTATGCTGTATCAACCCCTTTTTATGTCTTGAGGGGTCAATTTCCCATAGCTCTTTAATGCCTATTCCGTAAGTCTGCGGATCGCAATTAGAATTCAGACTAAACTTATCGATTACTTGTTTAGCAAGTGATCCTCTTACACCTTCAGCAAACAACGTATATTTTCCGATTAACTCAATACCTGGCTCAAAAGATTGCTTAGGTTCACCTTCGGCACTCCTACCCATATCCCCTGTTGCAACTCCTCTTACCGCGCCATATTCATCATAAAGAACTTCAGACGCCGCAAAGCCTGGGTAGATTTCAACACCTAATTCCTCAGCTTGCCTCGCTAACCAACGACAAAAATTGCCAAGGCTAATAATATAATTTCCCCCGTTATGCATTTGAGGTGGTAACAAGAAATTTGGGAGCCTCCATCCACGCTTTTTCTGGATAAAGTAGAACCTATCCTCCTCTGCCTTAGTTATAAGAGGGGCATCTTTTTCTTTCCAGTCAGGAATCAATTCATCCAAAGCCCTAGGCTCTAATATTGCTCCTGAGAGAATATGAGCACCTACCTCAGAACCCTTCTCTAAAACAGTTACAGTCAAATCCCTTCCTTGAGCAATACTTAACTGCTTTAAACGAATTGCAGCAGAAAGTCCTGCAGGACCACCTCCTACGATCACAACATCATATTCCATAGACTCTCGACTCATGATTCCCCAATAAACCCTTGCCATACAATAATAACAAAAAATTCCGATTTATGACCGGAAAATAATTATGGTTAAATTAAAAAATATAGACTTTATCATCTTAAATAACCAAAGAATGTATATATTTGTTATTATACTACCCATGAGTGACAATGAGCTAAAAAAAATGGTTGATCAACTAGCCTGGCAAGTAGAGTTAGGGGCTGACGAATCGACTGATAATTCTCCGAATGACCACTTTCTAGGCCCCAAAGAGGGAATAAAACAGAGAGAATTGGGCTCAAATACCCCTAGCCGAAAAATAACAAATATCGATCTCTTGAATATCAACCAACATAAAAGAAATAATGGGAACCAATTAGAGAGGGCGAAAAATATTGCAGATTCTTGCAAAACTCTAGAGGAACTTGTTAAGGCTATAAGATTATTTGAAGACTGCCCTCTCAAAAAAACAGCGACATCTACTGTTATTTATGACGGATCTATTGATGCTGATATAATGATAATTGGCGAAGCCCCGGGTGCAGAAGAAGATAAAAAAGGCCTACCTTTCGTTGGCTCTGCCGGAAAATTATTAGACAAAATGTTATTATCAATCACAAAAGATCGTACAGACTGTTATATTACAAATATAGTTAACTGGAGGCCTCCTGGTAATCGCGCTCCCACGGCTGAAGAAATCGCAATTTGCAAACCCTTCGTAGAAAAACAAATCAAACTTGTCAGCCCAAAAGTTATAGTTCTTGTTGGCGGAGTAGCGGCAAAGACTATGTTAAATAAAGAAGAGGGCATAACAAGGATCAGAGGAAAGTGGTATAGTATAGTTACTCCTGATACAAAGGACGAAATAGCCACAATAGCGACCTTTCATCCAGCATACTTACTAAGACAACCTAGCGCAAAACGTAAGGCTTGGAGCGATCTTCTTAAAGTTCAAGAAAAACTCAGAAATATATGATGAGGAGAGATCTTGGATCTAGTTCAATTTTAAACTATAAGCTATATTTTGATTTTATAATACAGTAAATTAAAAACTATTAACCCAATGCCGCAAAAGATCTATAAGAAGAAATATAAAGTACGAGAAAAAATTTGTGGTATTGCATGACAAATCTTATATCAACTGTAAAGCTTTGTGTATTTTTAGCATCGATACTAACAAGTCTTAGCGTGTACATAGTTTTTCTCTGTTTAGTTAGCTGCGACCAAGCAGTCGCTAAAGATAAAATTAATACCGCGCATAAGCTAAATGAAAAAATAATACAAAATTCCCCAGCAAATTACCTTTCCAGATTTCCAAAGATCTTATCACCCGCTGATATAGATTTTTATAAAAAAGCATTTGAGCTTCAAAGACTTGGAAATATCAAAAAAGCAAACCTTATTATTTCCAAAATTCAAAATCCCATCCTATTCGGACATATACTTGAACAAAAATATATGCACCCAACAGCACACCTTTCTACTTTTAGTGAATTAAGAGATTGGTTAAAGGAATACGCTGACCATCCAGATGCTAAAAGAGTGTATAAACTTGCTATGCGGAGAAAACCAGAAAATGCATCACATCCAAAAAAACCCTGGATTGCTTCTTATAAATCTTCACTACCAATTACTAAAAAAAATATAAAGTCAATAAAGATACCTTCAAAGGAACTCTCAAAAACTGACCTTAAGTCTTTTAATAAGCTACAATGGCAGATGCGCTCTAGATTAAGAAGAGGCTGGCCAACTGGTGCTAGGAAAATATTACAAAGCAAAGATTATATGAAACTAGCAACTCCTGAACAGTCTGATATCTATAGGGAAAGAATTGCATGGAGCTACTACATACATAATAAAGACAAACTGGCACTAGAGCTTTCCTCTCAAACAGCATCCCGCTCAAATCAATACGTTCCCTCTTCTGACTGGACAGCTGGAATTGCATCATGGAGACTTGGGAACATTTCACAAGCTTCTAAACATTTTGAGAGGCTTGCTAATAATGAAAGAGGCAGCGAAGAACAGGTAACTAAAGCTGCATTTTGGGCATCGCGCACTAACCTCATATTAGGCAATCCACAAAAATCATATATATGGTTAAGAGAAGCAGCAAAAAATCGATACTCTTTTTATGGATTGCTTGCTAAGGGTATTCTTGGGAAGCATCCAAATTTTAACTGGAAAGCAAGAGACTTTGATAAGAATACTGTGCAATTGCTTCACAATACCCCTCCATTACAAAGAGCATTAGCATTATACGAAGTTGGACAAATTAAAAGAGCAGAAAATGAGATAAAACACATTAGATATCGACTGACCCCAGAGATGGCAGAATTTGCTCTTTTACTAGCTTCCAAACTTAACTTACATGCAACAAGCACAAGCATCGCAAGCCGTCTAGTGGCTTTAGAAGGAGAAAACTACGACTACGCACTATATCCCATACCTAGCTGGGTGCCCCAAAATGGTTACAATATTGATCCAGCACTTATATTTGCATTGATTAGGCAGGAGTCTCGCTTTAGAGCTTCTGCGAAAAGCCGAAGAGGTGCTAAAGGATTAATGCAGCTAATGCCACTCACAGCTAAGTTTACAGCCCGCATGACAGGTATAGGAAAAATCAACACTGAAAAATTGATGAATCCAGAGGTTAATATAACATTAGGACAAGCTTATGTTGAGCACCTGTTAAAAAACCAAATAAATCAATACAATTTATTCTTTACTTTAGCTTCTTACAATGCTGGTCCTGGTAATTTTAATAAATGGGTTACAAAAACTAAGCATTCTGAAGATCCACTACTATTTTTAGAAAGTATACGTTCAAGAGAAACGAGAGATTTTATTCGAAATGTGGTATCTAACTACTGGATATATCGCATTCAAATGAGAAAGGATACGCCAACACTCCTTCAACTAGCAACTGGTTCGTGGCCTATCTATAAAGAGTATTCTGATTTAAGGGAGCAAAAAAATGGGACCACAAAATAAAACTGATAATACTAGAGAATTTATCCCTATCAATTTTGGCGTATTAACAGTTTCAGATTCTAGATCTCTTCAAAATGATAAATCAGGTGATATTTTAGTTTCAAAAATTAACGAGTCAGGCCATACACTTAAAAAACGTCAATTAGTATCTGATGAAATAGATAGCATAAAAGCAGTTTTAAATGACTGGACACTCGACAAGAATATAGATGTAATATTAGGCACTGGAGGTACAGGTGTAACAGGTAGAGATGTTACACCAGAAGCATTTGAACAAGTCTTCGAAAAAACTATTCCAGGATTTGGTGAATTGTTTAGAATGATTAGCTATGATCTAATTGGCACTTCAACAATACAGTCACGTACTACCGCTGGAGTAAAAAATAGCACGTATCTTTTTGCCCTTCCAGGCTCTCCAGGGGCTTGCCGCGATGCCTGGGATAATATCCTTCAGTATCAACTCGATAATCGCACCCGGCCATGTAATCTTGTAGAACTACTTCCACGATTAAAAGAAAAATAAGCCAAAAATTTTAATACTTATAAATAAATCAGCTTTTATAAGAAGTTCCGGAGTCTATATCTCGAAGCATATCTGTAGTGGCATAATTAGAACCTCGAGGTAATGCATCAATCGTTTCATTCAGTGTATCTGGAGATGACCAATCTACACTCTCAAATGGTTTTGTTATTAAAATTCTTGGTTTTAGACCTACTAACCAATAACCGCCGTCAAAGGTTGGCCCGAAAACGGCATCATGCCCTTTCAGATAACCAAAAGCTTTCCAAATTAACTTAGGTGTTATATCAGGTATGTCTGAGCCAACTAGTAACGTTGGATTCGGGGATATGGCAGAGAGACATCTTTGCATTCTGGTACCAATATTTCCCCTGCCCTGGTGCATGATATTCAGGCCTTCGGGTAAGAAGGGCTCCTTTCCATGAAAGCTGTCAGGCGTGACAGCCAAATAAACACTCCACCTTTTATCATTTATTAGTCTAAGTATGATGACTCTAAGATTCCTCCGATAAAACTTCCATGCCTCCGAAAGTCCAACATCATTAGCCAGCCGAGTCTTTGCAGTTCCGATCCTAGGCTCACGCGCAAAGATAATCACATTACGATTAGAGATCATTATTACTGATTTTTTGCATAATACTTACCAGCTAGATTCTCAGTAGAAACTCCAGAAAAATACAGCGCTAAGAGAAATAGATTCTTAATCGATCTCTTTATATAACCTTCTCGCTTATACCTTATAGATGAGGTAATTGCTTTTGCAGAAATAATTGAGAGATTTCCTTTTCCTATTCTTCTAATTATATCCACATCCTCCATTAATTTTATAGACTTGAAACCTCCAATAGACCTGTAATGCTCTGCAGAAATTAAAAGGCCTTGATCTCCATAGGGCAGCTTAAAGAAGTTTGCGCGAATATAAACAAGAGTCTCAACCACCCAAGCAGCAAAAGAGGAGTCATCTAATTTAAAGCGAAAGAAGGCAGCCTTTTTTATTTCATTATTATTCTCTATAAAAAAATTTTTAACTGCTGGCTGCCATCCAGAGTCTAATTTTGTATCGGCGTGAAGAAAGAGAAACCAGCTTCCTGAAGCTTCTTCCCCCCCTCGAGATAGCTGAACTCCTCGGCCTAAACTACTTTTGAGAACTCTTACATCAAACTGGCTGGCTATTGCTAAGGTGTTATCTAACGAACCTCCATCTACTATAATAACTTCATGCAGTATATCGCTTTCATCAATTTCTATAGATTTCAAAACTGACTCTAATGTGCGGCCGGAATCTAATGTTGGAATAATTACACTTATATTTGGAATATTATGTTTCATTAAGTTTTGAGTTAAGAGTGTATACTCTTAATATATACCTAGTGATTTATTTATTAAAAATAAGTTAAAAAATATCTTACTTACAGTTCATTATAAACAAATTATATATTTTAAAAAATTAATACTTAAAATAAAATTTTCTGTTTTTTATTGTGTTAAACTGGAATTTAAAATGACTGATGATAGTGCTAGGTAGGAAAATTCATGCCAACGCATCATGAACTTGGGGAACTTGCTATCGTAGCAATGGCCGCTCTCTTATGTGGAATTGGCCTTACACGAATTCGTCAACCTGCAATAGTAGGATATATTCTTGCAGGAGTTATTTTAGGCCCCTCAGGTTTTGCGCTAGTCGAAAATATGAATATTGTTTCGCTTCTCGCAGAATTAGGTGTTTTGCTCCTTCTATTTATTATAGGTATGAAACTTAGCTTAAGATCCTTTAGAAGTGTTTGGCGCTTGTCTCTACTGGCGACCCTACTTCAAGTAGGAATATGCACTGTTCTGACTCTGGCTCTCTCAAATATATTTGATTGGCCAATAGCCTTATCCTGCCTTCTAGGATTTGTAGTTAGTTTATCAAGCACCGCCGTCGCGATTAAGATGCTTGAGGACATTGGAGAGCTTAGAAGCGAAACTGGACGTGTAGTGATCGGAGTCTTAATTGCACAAGATCTTGCAGTTGTTCCAATGTTACTTCTTCTTGATGGTCTCGCAGGAGAAGAAGGGTTTTCCTATTCCTCTATACCAATAATATTTGGCGCTATTGGATTTTTAGTATTATTAGTCTGGTGGCTTAGTAGAAGAACAAAAATTAGATTGCCATTAGGAAAGTTGACTCTTAATAACCTCGATATTGCACCATTGACCGCACTTTCGTATTGTTTTGCCCTGGCAGCTCTAGCGGCATTCTTAGGATTAACCGCAGCCTATGGAGCCTTTATCGCAGGACTTTTTATAGGCTCTACCACAGCACGACGCCAGATGATTCAAGTCACAGAACCAATCCAAGCAGTTTTAGTTATGGTATTTTTTCTATCCATAGGTTTGCTAATTGACTTGCAATATATTTGGTCAAATATTGGGACTGTTTTAGTACTTCTGTTCCTAATTTTAATAGTTAAATCAGCAATGAATATTTGGGTATTTCGACTAGTTGGAGAACCTTGGCCAAGGGCATTTCTTTCTGGTGTTATTCTTAGCCAGGTTGGAGAATTTTCTTTTGTAATTGCTAGCGCCGGGGTCACAATGAACCTAATAGGACTTGAAGGAAGCAGGCTTATAATTTCTGTAATTGCACTAAGCCTAATTGTCAGCCCTATTTGGCTATTAACAGCACGCAGATTACAAGACCTGACTAGCCGAGGAATATCTGATTTTAATGGACTTATTTTACGTTTATATGCAGATGAAGCGAGGGCTCTTTCTGACGGATCGGGAAAGGCAACAAAAGAGACTCTGGAGATTACTCAAAAAATAAAAAGAGGTATAATAAAAATTGCCAGACTTATATCATGAACAATTATCAAAAGAACCAGTTGCCGGTGTTGACGAAGCAGGAAGAGGGCCATGGGCTGGCCCTGTAATATCTGCAGCAGTAATACTTGGGTCTTTAGCTGATTCTTATTTGCTTAAACATATTAAAGACTCTAAAGAACTCTCTTTCAAAGCAAGAGAAGATATTTTTCCACAAATTATCCAAAATACAAAAATTGGTATAGGCAGAGCTGAGGTTGAAGAAATTGATAATATCAATATCCTAGCTGCAACACACTTATCTATGGAAAGAGCCATTAAGTCATTACCTATGCGCCCAAATACAGTCCTAATTGACGGGAATTCTAAGCCTAATATTGATATAAATTGTAAATTGATTGTAAAAGGAGATTCTATCAGCTCATCAATTGCAGCCGCATCAATAGTAGCAAAAGTGCTTAGAGACAGGGAAATGATCAAGCTTTCGACAGCTTATCCAGGTTATGGTTTTGAAAGACACAAAGGATATGGCACTAAAGAACATGCTGAAGCTCTAAGAGCATTAGGGCCAAGCCCAGTCCATCGCCATTCTTTCAAACCAATAAAAAAATACCTTTTAGATCACTAAAATTTCTTTACAACAAACAAGCTCTTGACGAGTGGCCTTCTAAACCTGCAACATAGAACCTATGATAAAACCGGCAAAAGACCGGGTGATCGTGGGAGATAGTATTACAGAAATGCAAGGGCTGCCGCCCGAAAGCATAGATGTCGTTTTTGCCGATCCACCCTATAACCTTCAACTAAACGGGGATTTACATCGCCCGGACAGCAGCCGCGTAGATGCTGTAACAGACTCCTGGGATCAATTTAATAGTTTTTCCCACTACGATAAATTTACTTATAATTGGCTTAAAGAGACTAGAAGACTATTGAAACCAAACGGCACTCTTTGGGTTATAGGTAGCTATCATAATATCTATCGAATTGGTACCTGTTTACAAAATCTAGGTTATTGGATTCTAAATGATGTTGTATGGCGTAAATCGAACCCTATGCCAAATTTTCGTGGTCGCCGTTTCACAAATGCTCACGAAACTCTACTTTGGTGCAGCAAGAGCCAAAATGCAAAAAAATATACCTTTAATTATGATTCCATGAAGGAACTTAATGATGGACTACAAATGCGTTCTGACTGGCTGCTCCCGATTTGTAGTGGTAACGAAAGAATAAAATTAAATGGAAAAAAAGCCCATCCAACACAAAAACCTGAATCCCTTCTGACCAGAGTATTGCTAGCATCAACTAATCAGGGAGATACTGTCCTTGATCCATTCTTTGGAAGTGGCACAACAGGAGCAGTTGCTAAGCGTTTGGGCAGACACTGGATTGGCATTGAACAAGATAAACATTATGCCAAGATAGCTGACAATCGCATTAAAGGAATTACCAAGATTGATCCTGATATGCTAGAGGTGACTCCAACAAAGCGACAAGCGCCACGTATTCCCTTCGGTAACGTAATTGAGCGAGGGCTTCTATCTCCAGGTGATACACTTTATGATAGAATAGGGAGAATAAAAGCAAAAGTACGTGCAGACGGCAGCCTGACTCTTGGTCCTGTTTCTGGATCAATCCATAGAATGGGAGCACATGTGCAAAAATCACCAACTTGTAATGGATGGACATTTTGGCATTATACTAATGAGAAGGGTGACCTTCAGCCAATTGATTCTCTGCGAGAAACAATCAGGCGTGATTTAAATTAATTACTATAAATTATTTTACTCAGTTCTAATAAGACGTATATTCTCTAACATGCCTAATGATCTTATTAGTAAGCGTAGGTAAAGCCAGATTTTGAAAATCAGAATACTTATACCAACGCCCCCCATTTCTAGCTATTCTTCCATCAATATGAGCAATATAAACAATAATTTGGAGTTTAAAATGGGTAAAACTATGGCTTATAGACCCTGGTAATCTGCTCCAATTAGCGATGAAGGGGAACGTTTCCATTAGTTCATGCTCACTCCATTCCTCTAATCTCCATTCAGTGCCCGGGACCTCCATCATACCTCCTAATAAGCCTTTTTCTGGCCTACGACGAAGTAAAATAAAACCATCACGCCTAACTGCCCAAAAGGCCACGCCATAACGTTCTGGCCTAGCGGGCTTAGGCAACTTTCGAGGAAATGTATCAGCCTCACCTATTGCCTCGGCTTTGCACGACTTTACCCAAGGACAATTATAACAAGATGGTTGACGAGGTTTACAAACCGTGGCCCCAAGATCCATCAATGCTTGCGTAAAATCACCAGGCCTAGGATTAGGGATGAAGCTTTGTGCATGAGTAGAAATCATTTTCTTTGCTTTGGGCAAAGGCTCAGTTATTGCATGTAACCTCGATAATACCCTCTCCACATTAGCATCAATTGCAATAGCGGGTTGATTAAAAGCTATTGCAGTTATAGCCGCAGCTGTATAAGAGCCAATACCCGGTAAAGCCATTAAATCCATCTCAGTCTCTGGAAATTTACCATTTAATTTCTTGGAAATAATTTTTGCACACCTATGCATGTTGCGAGCTCGGGCGTAGTAACCAAGGCCAGCCCAGCAAGCAAGAACTTCATCTAGGGAAGCTCGAGCAAGTGTATGGACATTCGGCCACTTTTTTATAAATAAGTTATAGTATGGTATTACTGTTGCGACCGTAGTTTGCTGCAGCATAATCTCTGACAACCAAACTCTGTAGGGACCTGGAGATTCCAGGTAAGCAGATCTAGACTTAGCACTCCTAGCTACCTCGCGATTTTCGCGCCAAGGCAAAATTCTGCCCTGGCTATCATACCATCTTAATAGTTGGGCAATTAGTAATTCCGAATCCATATTTTCTCAGTTATTTGCTACACTATCGATTAACCGGTAATCTAAACCATAACAAAAAAAAGTCTAAAAATTTAAAGTCTCTTTTAGAAAAGACTCCAGAAAAATGCCGCAGAATAAACAACATAAAGCAAGACAACTTGCAACAAGTGTTAGAGCTCTAACTCGACCCATTTATCGTAAGAGAGGTTTTGCTGAAGCAAATATATTGAACGATTGGGAAAGTATAGTTGGAACAGACCTTGCAAAAGTCACTATACCGGAACTATTAACAAATCATGGCACTCTAAAAATTCGAGTTTCTGGACCGCAAGCAACTGAACTATCTCATATGGAAACACAAATACTAGATCGTGTTGCTACTTATTATGGCTATCGAGCAGCAAAAAAACTAAGCTTCGTACAAGGTCCAATTAATTCAGATAATAAAAAATAACGAAATTCAATTGGCGAGAGAGCAAAACAAGAAAAAGTCGAAAAATTTCCAATATTACTAAAAGAACTACAAATAATGTCCTAAAACTCCCCTTAAATGACCCAGGCCAGGCAAAAAAGCCTGAAAAAGCCTGAAAATAGTAAAATATCTAGCTCCAATACCCTTCCAAACTATTATTAAGAACTTAACAATTTCCCCATTGGCCGTCTTGTGGCAAACGTCATGTCAACATATAATCTAATTATCGTTTAATTGGAGGTATAAACTATGGTTTCCAGACGATGGTTTTTAACAGGCACAGCTGGTTTGGCAGGAACTCTCGCTGCTTTCCCCCTAGCATATATATCCGCGCTACCTGCCGGTGCTAGTGAATGGGAAAAACCAGGTGATATGGCTATAGGACGACCAGACGCGCCTATCACTGTTATAGAATATTTTTCTCTCACATGCTCTCACTGCGAACACTTTCATAATAAAGTTTATCCAAAAATTAAGAAGGAATATATTGATACAGGCAGAGTAAGAATGATCTTACGTGACTTCCCTCTGAATAGACCTGCTATGGATGCAGCGCTCCTTGCCCGTTGCGGTGGATCAGACACCTACTTCGCGTTCATCGATACTCTATTTGATACCTATAATAATTGGACACGCTCTTCAGACTATCTCGCTGACCTGACTCAAATAGGTCAGGTGGGCGGAATACCTGCAGAGGACTTTAGTGCATGTAAAGCAAATGAAGAAATGGAAACTAGAATTTTATCTAACATGATCGAAGCAGACGAGACCTACTCTATCCAAGGAACGCCTACATTCATAATAAATGGAAAAAAATATGATCAAGGCATGAGCTTCGAGAAATTTGAAACTATAATAGAAAAAATTCTGCCTGATGCATGAGTTAGGGTAGTTAGGTGCGATTAACAAAGCTTAGTCTAACAGGTTTTAAATCTTTTGTAGAATCTTCTGAATTCGCTATTGAGCCAGGCCTTACTGGAGTGGTAGGACCTAACGGCTGTGGAAAATCAAATCTAGTAGAAGCTCTTCAGTGGGTAATGGGAGAAACCTCAGCCAAGCAGCTACGTGGTGGAGGTATGGAAGACGTAATTTTTAATGGCACAGACACCAGGCCAGCTAGAAATATAGCTAGCGTAGTCCTAACTCTTGATAATTCTGATCGCAAAGCACCAGCAAGATTCAATGATGATAAGAATATTGAGGTAACGCGTTACATAGAACGTGGTGAAGGCTCTACTTATTCAGTAAATGGAGAAGAAGTCCGGGCAAGAGATGTTCAACTTCTATTTGCTGACTTTGCAACGGGAGCTCATTCCTCGGCACTAGTTGGGCAAGGCCGAGTCAACGACATAATAAATGCAAAACCATCTAAAAGGCGAGGCTTACTCGAAGAGGCCTCAGGAATCACTGGATTACATGCCCGAAGACATGAGGCTGAATTGAGATTAAAGGCAGCAGAAAATAATCTTGAGAGACTACAAGACGTTATAAATACACTTGAGGGGCAAATGCATGGACTAAAACGACAAACTCGCCAAGCAAATCGCTATAAAAAAATTGCTGATGAATTAAAGAAAAACGAGGCTAAATTACTTTACTTACGCTGGTCACATGCAGCAAAATCTGAGGCTGAAGCAATTTCTCGCCTTAATAAAGCTAACCTAGAAGTTGAACAATATACTTTAACTTCCGCAACAGCGACAAATGAACGCGAGAAATCAGCAGAAATAATACCCCCATTACGTGAATCAGAGTCAGATAAAGCTAGTAACATACAACGACTTTTAATTGCTAATGAGAGGTTAGATGAAAAACAGCAACAAATAGAATTGAAGAAAGAATCGCTTGAAAATCTTATACAACAAATTAATGGTGACCTGTTGAGAGAAGAAGAGTTATCAGGAGACGCAGAAAAGGCATTACAAAACCTTAAGGATGAATTAGAGATACTATCCAAGGCCTTGTCAGAAGAGTCTGAAACAGAAATATCAATAAAAAATCAGAAAGAAGAAGCACAAAGAGAAGTAGTCAACCTTGAAGAGTCTATCGGCTCCCTCACTGAAACAGTAGCAGGCACTGAAACTCGGAGGCTTGATTTAGAAAATAGAATTGCAACACTTAAACAAAGCCTTGGAAAGTTACAGGAGCAAAAAGCTGATCAAATAAGAAATCTAGAAAAAATAAACTCTGATTACTCCATGCCTCATTCATCCTTATCAGACCAAAAAGACTCCAAAGAATCACAAGAAAATCTTGATCACTTAAGAAATATGGCAAAAATATTGGCTGCAGAGCTTGAGGAAGCAAGAGGAAATGAAGAAATAAATGGCCTAGAAAAGCAAAAAGCAGAAACTAGCCTAGAACGTCTGAAAGCTGAATCATCTGCCATACACCAAATCCTTGGAGAGAGTCCAGAACATAGAAAACCATCAGTAATTAATGAAATAACTATTACTCCTGGCTATGAATCTGCTTTAGGAACTGGCCTGGGTGACGATCTAGAAGCACCCACTGATAATCAGGCATTAATTTATTGGGCAGATATTAATTTCCCTATAAATATGCCCAATCTTCCCGAGGGCTCAGAAAAACTGAGTAATTTTGTTAAAGGACCTAAACATCTTGCCAAACGTCTATCGCAAATTGGAGTCGTAAAAGAGCAGGATGGGCCACTTCTCAGAGAAAAACTCTCGCCTGGTCAAAGGCTAGTGAGTCAAGAAGGATCATTATGGAGATGGGATGGATATACGGTCAAAGCTGAAGCCTCCACGCCAGCAGCCGCAAGAATTAAGCAAAGAAATAGACTTAGCTTGATTGAAAAAGACCAAGCTCAAGCTCAAGATGTCCTACAAAAAGCCATTGAAAACTATCAAGAATCGACTCAAAAACGTATTATAGCTAGCGAAAAATTTGATTCTATTCTGCAAAAACTAGACAAATTTTCTGAATACCAATCTCAAATTACAGAAATATCAGAAAACCTTGCTCGTCTTGGTGCGCATATAACTGAAGTTCAGTCCCAAATAGTATATTGCACCGACGAAATTGAGGATATACCTGAAGTTAATTTAGGTCGCATAAAGCTTGACTCTATGCGAGAAGACCTTGCAGTTGCACGTTCATCACTTGAAAATAAAACCCAAATTTTTCTGGACCTGAAGAGAAAATCAGAAGAACGTATAAATAGAATTAAGGAAATATCTCAAGAAGAGCAAGCATGGTTAGAGCGCGGCGAGATAGCAAATAGACGCATGGCTGACTTGAATGACAGGAAGGTTACTGCTGATCATGATTTACAGAAGGTAGATAAAGAACCAAATATAATAGACACACGCCGAAAAAGTCTTTTAAACGAAATTGAAGTTGCGGAAAGGGAACGTAAAGACTCTGCTGACAAACTAGCATTAGCAGAAACTGAGCTAAGCACAAAAGAAAAGTTTCTTAGAAATGCAGAACAAACTTTAGCCAACTCCAGAGAAGCAATGGTTAGAGAAGAAGGCAGTGTAGAACAATGCAAACAAGCTCTTCAAATAGCTGAGTCACAAATTCAAGAACGTCTAGATTGTACTCCTAAAGAAGCTCAAACACTTGCAGAATTAGAATCAACTGGGCAACCCGCAAATACTGAAGAAATTGAACTAAGAATTCAACGTCTCAGCAGAGAGCGTGAGAATATTGGCCCCGTAAACTTAAGGGCAGATAAAGAATCTGAAGAAATTTTTGAACAAGTAAAAACGCTCACTTCTGAAAGAGATGATTTGCTAGGAGCAATTGCAAGGTTGAGACAAGGAATAGCAAATTTAAACAAAGAAGGTCGAGAAAAAATTATTGAAGCCTTTGGAACTATTGATGGTCACTTTCAAGATCTATTTACGAAGCTATTTGGTGGAGGTCACGCTTATTTGGAGATGGTAGGCTCAGATGACCCTTTGGAAGCCGGGCTTGAGATTATGGCTAGTCCGCCAGGAAAAAAACTGCAAACACTATCACTGCTTTCAGGTGGTGAAAAAGCCCTTACAGCAACTGCGCTTATATTTGCTGCTTTTTTGACTAATCCAGCACCTATATGTGTTTTGGATGAGGTCGATGCACCACTTGACGACACAAATGTTGGAAGATTCTGTGACCTTGTCACTGACTTAGCATCAACGACAGATACTCGATTTATAGTAATTACTCACCATCGTATGACAATGACAAGAGTGGACAGACTGTACGGCGTAACAATGGCAGAAAGAGGGGTCTCACAGTTAGTTTCAGTAGACCTTGACAATGCGAGCGAGTGGAGGGAGACAGCTTGATTTTCAAGCTATTTTTCTATAATATTTTCAATGCTTTATCATTGAATTCTCTAAGCTTGACAGTGGTCCGGCCAAACCGTAATGTCCCCGAGCCTTTATGCGGAATACTTCGTGAACTCACACCTAAATAAGGCGTTGTGTAGATGAGGAAAAATCAGCGGCCAGATCCGCTAGATAAGCTCGATACACAACTTCGTGAGGCACGAAAAATCCAGGATCAAAAGGCGGGCCTCTTAGAACCAGAGGAGCGAGTAGCAAGAAGATTAGCTTTCCGCTTAGCTGGAAGAGCAGGGGTAGAAATTGTGGCAGGTTTTGGCTTTGGTGCAGCAGTAGGTTGGCTGCTCGATGAATGGCTTGGAACTCGGCCTTGGTTGTTAATTGTGTTTATCTTACTTGGCACAACGGCAGGTATGATGAACACTCTCAGGGTGGTATGGAAACCCATAACTGGGCAGGACTTACCAACCTGGGCTCGAGGTGGACGGCTCTCCAAATTAGGGAATCCAGAAACTGCGAGAGAAGAAAGTAAAGTGGCTAACGTTAGCCGACTAAGAGAACGTAGTTCGAATGATGATTAATGATCGTTTATAGCGGTCATAGAAGGTGGAAGGATAAATAAGCGTGGCGTCTGAAAAGGGACACAGTCCACTTGACCAGTTCGTTATTAACCCGATAATTGAGATACAGGCTGGGTCAGCAGATCTCTCATTTACCAACTCGTCTTTGTTTATGGCAATTACTGTCGGCGTAGTGACTCTTCTTATGCTTATAGGCATGCGCCGAAGAGCTCTTGTTCCTGGACGACTCCAAAGTATAGCTGAACTGAGCTATGGATTTATTTCTGATATGATCAGGGACAATGTAGGACCACGTGGACGTGTTTATTTTCCGTTTGTATTCACAATGTTCATGTTTTTACTAATGGGCAATCTGCTAGGAATGATTCCTTATTCGTTTACCTTTACTAGTCACATAGTTGTGACGTTTATCTTAGCATTAGTAGTATTCATTGGCGTTACAGTGATTGGATTTGCAGCTAACGGACCAAAATTCTTTAAACTTTTTATTCCTGAGGGAGCACCAATATTTCTTCTACCGCTCCTGATTGTAATCGAGGTTATCAGCTATTTTGTTAGGCCGATTAGCCTCAGCTTGCGTCTATTTGCCAATATGATGGCCGGCCATACAATGCTTAAGGTGTTTGGCGGGTTCGTACTGGTTCTGGGCGTTGCGGGTGTTCTTCCAATATTAATAACGGTAGCACTCACTGGACTAGAAGTAGTAGTAGCAATTTTACAAGCTTACGTGTTTACTATTCTTTCTTGTCTATATCTAAACGACGCTTTTCACCCGGGGCACTAGTTATATGCCTTGGATGGGAAGAAATATTTTTAACCTATTGATTGATTAACCAATAAAACACCAGAAGGAATCCAGACTATGGATGTGGAAGCGGCCAAGCAAATTGCAAATGCCGGTATGTTTATCGGCGGTGGTCTTGCCGTAGTGGCTCTAGCCGGCGTAGGTGTCGGCATCGGCAATATCTTTGGGAACTACGTGCAGGGGTATCTGCGAAATCCAGCAGCGGGACCAAAAGTTTTTGGTACTGTTTTGTTAGGTTTTGCATTAACAGAAGCGATTGCGCTATTCGCGCTTCTAATCGCATTCTTAATCCTGGGCGGTGGCCTTAACTAATTTCTTACTCGGGTGTCTATGGTGCGGCAAAGCCGCACCGGACACTCGTAAAGGGGTGGTCCAATGCCTCAACTAGACTCGGCAACATGGTTGTCGCAGATAATATGGCTGGCTATATCGTTTACGATTCTGCTTATACTTATGTGGTGGGTAGCGCTGCCAAAGGTTCGACGTACACTAGAAGATCGCCAACATAAAATCGATAACGACCTACAAGAAGCAGAACGACTAAGAGATGAAGCAAACGATGCGCTTAAAGCATATGAAGAAGCACTCTCACAAGCCAGGTCAAAGGCTAGTGCTATAGCTTCTGAAATGTCAAATAGGATTGCAGAAGAGGCAAACTCTAAGAGGACCGAACTTGAAGATAAGTTAGTGCAAGAGTCTGATGATGCTGAAAGAAGAATTGCAGCAGCAAGAGCATCAGCGCTTGCAAGCGTACGTGATGTAGCCGCAAGCGCTACAGCTGATGTAACTGCAAAATTAATGGACCTAAGTCCAGACCCAAAAACAATCGCTGACGCCCTTGATGATGCCAGTAAGGGAGACAGCTAATGCTACAAAAAATTAAACGTAATCCCGATGCCATACTTGCTATAGCCATAGCAATAGTTCTCCCCATCATTTTTGAAGGTGACTCGAAAATCTGGGTAGCGGTTTCATTTGGCGTCTTCATCTTAGCCTTCGGAAGAAAAATATGGGTTGCAATAGCAGGTAAACTTGATGAGAGAGCAGCAAATATTGAAACTGAGATAGAAGATGCACAAAGATTAAGAGAAGAAGCACAGACTCTTTTGGCAGATTATGAAGCAAAACGTAAAGAGGCTGAAGTAGAGGCAGATCAAATAATTATGCATGCCCAGAAAGAAGCTGAGCGCGACGCAGAAAGCGCCAGACTAGCTCTTGAGGAAACCCTTAAGCGTCGCAGCGAATTAGCAGTACAAAGAATAAAGCACGCAGAAGATGAGGCCCTAAGCGCAGTTCGCCAAGAAGCCGCAACATTAGCAATAAGGGCTGCCTCTAATATAATTAGAAAAAATATGAATGATGACCGTGCTAACATATTGATTGAAAAATCGATTGAAGAGGCACGCTCAAAGTTACACTAACCCAAAAAGAGTTAACTATTTTGTTTGACTAGCATAATATCCCCTTTGGAACAGTCAGTAAATTCGACCCCTAGGAAGCCATGGCAGTATATACAGAGGTCTCCGACGCAGCACTTTCAAGTTTCTTAGAAGGCTACGATATTGGCCGACTAATAAGCTTTAAGGGAATAGCCGAGGGTGTAGAAAACTCTAATTACCTTATGTTTACTAATAAAGGTCCTTATATACTTACTCTTTACGAAAAAAGAGTCACAGAAACTGATCTACCTTTTTTTCTTGGACTAATGGAAAACCTTGCTAACAACGGAGTTCAGTGTCCAACACCCATACACGGGAACAATGGCGAAGTTCTCAGATCTCTATGTGAAAAACCAGCTGCCATAACAAGCTTTCTAAATGGAATATCGCTAAATAATCCAAAGGTAATGCACTGTAATGCAGTTGGGTCAGCTTTAGCTAAACTACATATAGCAGGCAGTAAGTATAAAAAAGAGAGAAAAAATTCATTGTCTCTTGATAAATGTATAAATCTTTTCAATAAATGCTTGCCTCGCGCTGATGAAATAACCCCTGGATTATCTGACCTAATACACATTGAGCTTGAATACCTTTGTAATAACTGGCCAAAAAATCTGCCTACTGGAATAATTCACGCCGATCTTTTCCCGGATAATGTATTCTTTGAGAATGATAGACTTACGGGCATTATAGATTTCTATTTCGCTTGTAATGATTTCCTAGCCTATGATCTAGGGATATGCATCAATGCTTGGTGCTTTGAAAATGATTGTAGATTCAATCCGGACAAAGCACGCATGCTTACCCAAGGGTACATATCCGAAAGACCCTTAAAAAAAATTGAAATCTCTGCGCTACCAATTTTAACTCGGGCTGCTTCATTCCGATTTTTGACGACACGCCTATTTGACTGGCTAAATAGTGTTGAAGGAGCTCTAGTTAAACCAAAGGACCCAAATGAATATGTAGCAAGGCTTAAACTTCTTCAAGATATTGAAGACCCATCATTTTTTGGAATCGAATGAGAAATAAAACACAGAATTCAATTCGCCCCATTGTTATAATTTATACAGATGGAGCCTGTAGAGGAAACCCAGGACCTGGAGGTTGGGGAGCTATACTTGAATATAATGGCCGCATAAAAAATTTATCTGGAGGAGAGAACAACACAACTAATAACCGCATGGAGTTAATGGCTGCAATCAAAGGCCTAGAAGCCCTTACTCAGCCGAGTCTTGTCGAACTATATACGGATAGCCGTTATGTCCGCGATGGAATTACCTCTTGGATAAAAAAGTGGAAGGAAAATAACTGGAAAACTTCAGCGCGAAAACCTGTTAAAAACATAGATTTATGGAAAGCGTTAGAAGCAGCCCTGGAGAATCACGAAGTAAGCTGGAATTGGGTTAAAGGGCATGCAGGAAATCAAGGGAATGAGGAAGTTGATGAATTAGCCCGCCATGCCATAGATAATTTAGAGAACTAGACTATATAAGGATCATTCCTAATGAGAAAATTTTTCTAGATACTATCTTAAATTACTAATAATGGATGAGGCCAGATTATTGGCCCCATCCCTAAATTCTTGGTGAGTATATAACTACATACTCTCTAATAAATGTTCAGCACTAGAAATATTAAGTTCACCCGGGTTCTCTTCAACATTCAACTGAGTAATCTTACAATCTTCAATTAGCATTGAAAATCTAGTTGTCCTTTCTCCAAGACCAAAACCCGTTCCATCAAGGGTAAGTCCAGTAGCACGAGCAAAATCACCATTCCCATCTGAAAGAAGGTCTATAGTATCATTGACACCTTGAGATTCTCCCCACGCCTGCATGACGAATGGATCGTTTACTGAAACACAAGCTATTGCATCGATACCCTTACCACGTAAAGCCTCAGCATTGCTTAAATAACTTGGTAAATGCTGCGCTGAACAAGTAGGTGTAAATGCACCCGGGACCGCAAAAAGGACCACTCTACGCCCCCTACAGTAATCCTCAGCTGGAACGTCCTGGATCCCATCCGAACCAAGCTTTTTAAAGATCGTTGATGGGACACTGTCTCCCACACTAATTGTCATTACAAACCTCCATGAATAGAATTATATATTAAGTGATTTTTCTAAAAAAATAATATAACTCAACATTTATACATTTAGTTACTAGAAATTTAACTATAAGATCAAATATAACAAATAGTATTGAAAATAGGCGATTTATCGGTATTTTTTAGACTCCTGTGGACGAATAAAAAGAAATTCTAAGGAAATTAGATAAATCTATAATAGTTATGAATTCAGAAGACAACTCACTTGAAGGCCAGCTTTTAATAGCGATGCCACAAATGCCAGACCCACGTTTTTCAAAGTCTGTTATATATATATGTTCCCACACACAAGATGGAGCTATGGGTATAGTTATTAATAAGCCAGCTGATAGTATTGATTTTGATCAACTTCTCCAACAGATTGAGATTACTAACTCAAACAAAAACAATAATATTGGTGTTTATTTTGGTGGTCCTTTAGAAACCTCTAGGGGCTTTGTCCTTCATTCCACTGATTACATGAACGAGTCCACATTACTTGTTGGAAATGGTTTTGCTTTAACAGAGACAATAGAAGTAATTAATTCAATCGCTAATGGAGAAGGTCCATCTAAAAGCATACTTGCACTTGGTTACGCTGGCTGGGAAAAAGGACAGCTTGATGAGGAAATTAAAAATAATGGTTGGTTAATAGCACCTGCAGATACAGAATTGGTGTTTAATACTAACAACAGTGATAAATGGGAATTCTCAGCTAAGCGTATTGGAATAAATATTGAACAAATATCATCTGATCTTGGTCATGCATAGTTAAAGCTATCTAAATACCCCAACCTAATGAAACAAAAATATTACCTTATCCACTCTGGCTTTTGCCAATCTCTTTCTAAAAGATTATAAATAAAGTGATCTTCCCACTGACTATTTATTCTTAGTAAGTCTGCTACTCTACCCTCTTTTCTAAATCCTATTTTTTCTAATAGTTTTTGACTAGCTATGTTATTTGGCAAACAGAAAGCTTCTAATCTATGCAAAGCTAAGACCTCGAAAGCATATGAAACCAGACAACTTAATGCTTCAAACATATACCCATTTCGGGCATAGGGCTTGCCAATCCAATACCCCAGACTGCCTGACATAGATGAACCAAGCTGAATATTTCCTAATGTTACTCCTCCTAATAACTGCTTATCTGAATTCCGAAATAAAAAAAATGGATAAATTTTTGTATTCTCTATACCTCTTAACTCTACGTTCAATCTCCTACGAAATCTTCTCCTAGAAAGTGCATCCTGATCCCAAGTAGGTTCCCATGGCACTAGAAATTCCCTAGAAATTTTTCTTAACTCCGACCATTCACGCCAGTCACCAGGCCTTGGATGACGGAGAAATAAGTTAGGACCATGAAAATAGTGCCTAGATCCCTCTATATTTTTATTTCTTAGAAATTCCATCTTCCTTGTTTTCTTTCTTTAATCAGAAATAAGCTAAGATATATTAAGAAATAAACTAATATTGATTCTATAAAATGCTATTTAAAAGTTCCTTCGCAACGGATCTAGCACTTCTTCATTAGTTGCAGGTCCAAGGACCGCTACAGATGGAGGGTTTTTTTTCATTACATCTTTTGCGATATCTTGAATGTCCTTAACACTTGTAGCGTTAAGATTACTTAACAACTCTTGAACAGGTATCGGTCTACCAAAAATTAGAAGGTGCCTAGCCAGCCTCTCACAACGTGAAAAGGTAGATTCCAGAGACATTAATATACCTGCTTTTAACTGTGCCCTGGCTCTATCTAACTCTTTCTGTTCAATATCTATGTGGCATCCATTTAATTGATCTGATAATATAGGTATTAGCTCTGATAGATTATTTTTTCCAGTACCAACATATATTCCAAATGTTCCACCATCTACATATGCAGACGTAAATGTAAAAACTGAATATGCAAGGCCTCGCTTTTCACGCACTTCTTGGAAAAGCCTCGAAGACATACCTCCACCGAGTAAAGTCGATAAAGCTTGTAAGGAATAAAATCCCTTATCATTGAAAGCCAGTCCATCAAACCCAAAGATAAAATGGACTTGCTCGAGATCACGTTGAATGATTTTTTCTCCCCCTTTGTATTTCGCTCTATCTCTATTCTTATCGGCTCCTTTTTTTAAATCTCCAAATTTATTGTGCGCTAGATCAACCAACCTCTCGTGTTCAACGCAACCTGCAGCAGAAATAACCATTCGATGAGGCGAATACTTTTCGTCCATATAACTCATTAAGTCTCTACGAGTGTATGATTCGACTTGATCAGATTGCCCGAGAATACATCGCCCTAGAGCTTGGTCGGGGTATGCTACCTCCTGAAAGAAGTCAAAAACCTGATCATCAGGAGTATCCTGAGCTTGAGCAATCTCTTGCAGAATAACAGATCTTTCTCTTTCTAGTTCTGCCTCTTCAAAAGTACTATTAATTAAAATATCTGAGAGCATATCAAGGGCCAAAGAAAGATCTCCACTCATAACCTTTGCATAGTAAGCAGTATGTTCTCTTGAAGTATAAGCATTTAAATGACCACCCACTGCTTCAATTTCCTCTGCAATGGCACGAGCACTTCTTTTCTTAGTACCTTTAAAGGCCATATGTTCTAAAAGATGAGAAACACCATTGTTATTTTTGTTTTCATCTCTTGACCCCACATCAACCCAAATACCAACAGAGGTAGTTTCAATACCTTCCATTTTCTCACTAACAACTCTAAGGCCATTCTTTAGCGTGGTAATTCTAGCTTTAGTCATAAAAAATCACTTTAAAAAATTTTATTCATTTTGTATTACTATTTTTTCTTAAGTAGGCTTTCAAATCTTTTGTAGAGGCGGTTAGCCTTATAATATTTTCTTTTCGCTCCATCAAATCCGATATTCTTTCCGGAAGATCTGGCCATATACCAGTGGCTTTCTTTACTGCCTCAGGAAACTTAGCCGGATGAGCTGTTGCAAGACATACTACAGGTCTTTTTTTATCTTCATATCTACACAAATGATTTGCCGCAGCTACACCAGTAGCAGTATGTGGGTCAATTAATATACCAGATTCACTGTAAACCTTTTTTATTGTTTCTAATGTAACTTCATCGGAAATACTTTTACCGATGAACATATCCGCACACTTTGATCGTTTTGATTCATCCACAGAAAATTCATTTATTTCCCCAAGCCTATGCATCATATTTTTTACCTGTGATGCTTCCAGATCAAGCATGTAATACAAAAGTCGCTCAAAATTACTTGCGACCTGGATATCCATACTTGGACTAATACTAGGTATAACAGAATCCTTCTTATATATTCCTGAATTAAAAAATCGTGCTAAAATGTCATTTTCATTTGTAGCAACTATCAGATTATCGATTGGTAACCCACAATTAGCCGCAACCCAGCCGGCAAATACATTACCAAAGTTTCCCGTAGGCACCGAGAAAGATACTCCTTTTTTTTCTAGTGGAAACTTTAATGCGGCGTACCAATAGTAGACTGTCTGTGCTAAAATTCTCCCCCAATTTATAGAGTTAATTGCACCTAACTGCATTTCATCACGGAACTTTAAATCATTAAAAAGTTCCTTAACTAAATGCTGACAATCATCAAAACTTCCTTCTATTGCAATACTATGTACATTTTTCTCGGTGACACTTGTCATTTGTTTGCGTTGTACATCGGATATACGACCATCAGGATACAAAATAAAAATTGATACATTTTTATGACCTCTAAATGCCTCAATAGCTGCGGAACCGGTATCGCCAGATGTAGCGCCTAAAATTGTGATATGAGTATTATGCTTTTGTAGAATATTTGAAAACAAGCGACCTACAAGCTGAAGGGCAAAATCTTTAAATGCTAGAGTTGGACCATGAAATAGCTCCATTATCCAAATATCTTGTGCAATTTCTATGAGTGGAGCTGTTTTTTCATCAGCAAAATTTGAATATGATTTTATTGTGAGATCCTGTAAACATTTTTTACTTATACTTGGACGAACATATGGATACATTAATTCTGAAGCTAACTCAGCATATTTCATATTTTTCAATAAAGATACTTTATCCTTTGGGCCTACTAATTTATTAGGCAAATAAAGTCCACCATCTCTAGCAAGGCCTTCCATAAGCACTTGCTCAAAGGAAAATACATCCCGCTTTTCGTCTCTGCTACTTACGTAATCCATAAAACTCTCTTTTTATTCACGCAACTCTAATTTATCCAATACGTAACTTAGCAAAGTTGTTAATTGACTAGGTTAAATATCGGGATTCTAAATGGCGCCTGAATGCATCTACCTGAATAGGCGCACCTGTAGCCATCTCAATAAGCTTAGAACGTTCATAATTTGAACCATGACTATGTACATGTTCTTTTAACCAGTCAATTATCGGCTCAAAATCTATACTAGCAAGACATTCATTAAATGTTGGAATATCTCTCTTAATAGACTCACAAATTTGCGCTGCCAATATTGCTCCCATAGTATAGCTTGGAAAATAACCAAATGAGCCAGTGGCCCAATGAATATCCTGCATTACTCCATCTCTTGGATTCTTAGGCACAATGTCTAGCCAATGATACATATGTTCATTCCAAGCAGAAGGCAGATCATCAACCTCGAGAGAACCAGCCATCAATTTTTTTTCTATGTCATAGCGTAAGAATATATGGAATGGATATGTAACTTCATCTGCATCGACCCTGATCAAGCCAGGCTTAACTTCTGTTGATGCGTTATATAGTGCAACAGAACCTCCAGATCTCTTTATTTCTTCTGCACCGAAAATACCGCATAAATGCTTTTCAAGATATTCAAAAAATTTCATGCTCCTGCAAAACTGCATTTCAAATAATAAAGACTGGCTTTCATGAACTGCCATGCCGCAAGCATCTCCTATAGGCTGATTTTTCCATGATAGAGGAAGATTACGCTCATATATAGCATGCCCAGTTTCATGGACAACTGCCATAAGTCCTTGCATAAGGTCATCTTTATTAAATCTAGTGGTTATTCGCACGTCATCACTTACACCCCCACAAAACGGATGATGACTTGTATCCAATCTTCCATGAGAGAAATCAAACCCCATATCTTCCATAATCTTTACGGCTAATTTGTATTGTGATCCCTCATCCAACTGTAACTTAATAGAATCATATGACTTTTTTTTCTGACGCTCACGAACAGCACTTAGTAGATCAGGTAAGAAACTCTTGAGTTCATCAAATAATAAATCTATATCTTTCTGATTCCCACCCGGGTCGAATTGATCCATTAATGCGTCATAGGGATCACACTTCTTTGCAGAAGATAAAATTGACGCCTTCTCTCTCACCTTATCAACAACCGGTTTAAATGACTCTGCAAAAATTTTAAACCTTTCTTCTTCTCTTGCCTTCCTCCAGGAAATTTCACAAGTTGCAGTTAGCTCTGACAATTCCCTAACTAATGAGCCCGGTAAAACTTTTGCATATGATATCCTTCTACCCATTAATTTGAGATTAGACCTTTGCCAATCTAGTAGATCACAATTTCCTGCCTCATCTAAAAATTCTGAGGTATTTGAATCACATAGCAGCTCATGAACTAAGACCTCTATCTCAGAAATTTGCTGAGCACGTCGTGTAGCCCCGCCCTCCGGCATCTTAACTGCCCAATCCCAATGAAGGACTGCTATTGATTCTTCTAGAAGTTTGATACGACTAAAAATTTTTTCAAGACTTAAATAGGAATCCACAATCTTCACCTATTTATTTCCGTTTATTATATTATGATTTTGATCTTCTACGTATTATGTAAGTAATAACACCAAGAGCTATAGCCAGAGAATACCACACAATTGCATATTGGAGGTGTTCATTTCGTAAAATCACTCTAGTCTGACCACCAACAGGTAAGCCCCCATAATTCTCAGCATTGTCAGCATCTATTAAAAAATTTTGTTCCTGAATATCAAGAAATCTTGATATTTCAGGTAAGTCAATCCAATACCAAAATTTTTCCTCTGGTACATTTTCTGGCCTCATAAAACCATCTTCTTGCCCTTTAACTACTAGTCCATTGATTCTTATAGTGCCCTTTACCTGGCCTTTAACTCTTGTAGATGCCTCTTTTTTTGCCTCAGGAACCCAACCACGATTTATAATAACAATCCTTCCATCAAGTGTTTTAAAAGGAGTTAAGATTTGGTATCCCACGTTACTTTTGAAAGATCGAGCAGCTAAATACATTTCTTGATCATGTTGAAAACTACCTAAAACAAATACTGGGCGATAATACCAATCTGAAAAAGGCTCCAATTTCTCAGGTAAAGCTACTGGCTCGCTCATAATCTGTTGTGACCTAAAATCATTGAGTTCGATTTTCCAGAATAGCCTGTATGTTTGCCAAGCACCCAAAGCAAGCAAAAGAGCAATACCAGGTATCGCAATAAATAAAATCCAGCGTTTGGAGCCCCTACGCCAATTTTGATCAGAACTTTTCAAAGGTAGAAAAATCCCGAAGATAGGGGAAATAGATCTTTAATATTTCCTGACATTAGCACAAATGCCGCAATTTTAAGCGCCGCCCCACCAATATATCCATATGAAAAGGAACAACCATACAACATCAACAAAATGCCAATA
>DBHM01000027.1:59319-100908 GCA_002296185.1 Alphaproteobacteria bacterium UBA828 | reverse complement strand
TCAACAAAATGCCAATACCAAGCCGCAGCCTCAAAGCCAATATGCTGCTTTGGCGTAAATTGATTTTTTACGGCCCTATATAAGCATACTCCTAGAAAAATTGCCCCCACAGTAACATGGAATCCATGGAATCCTGTAGCCATAAAAAATGTGGATGAATAAATACCTTCTCGAAAACCAAAAGCTGCATGAGAATATTCATAACCCTGAACACACAAAAATATTACACCTAAGCCCACAGTTAGTGAAAGTCCCCATATTAAATGCTTCCGGTTCCCGTGCTTTAAAGCGTGATGAGCCCAAGTACATGTTGCTCCAGAGGTCAGAAGTAAAAGAGTGTTAAAAAAGGGAAGTTCCCAAGCATAGATCAATTCTATATCCGGTGGTGGCCATGTAAAATCTGTAAATTCTGTTGGCATAAGAGAAGCGTTGAAAAAAGCCCAGAAAAATGCAGCAAAAAACATTATCTCCGAAGCAATAAACAATATCATTCCAAAGCGTAGTCCTCTCTGAACTACTGCAGTATGGTCACCCCGTTCGTGACCTTCACGCACAACATCACGCCACCAACCTCTCATTGTAATCACAGTTAGAACAAACCCTATAATCATCATCCAGAATTGCTCTGTAGCAAAATATAGGACTGCCCCTCCCAATAATACTCCCCCGGCAAGTGCTCCTAGGGCAGGCCAAGGACTAGGATCAACTAAATGATAATCATGTCCCTTAGTATGATGTTCAGCTTTTTCTGGAGATACATCGCTCATGATTTTACCTCATAATATTTCAACAGTGGGTAAGCCTATCAAAATTACATATATAATTATTACTCAGTAGCATAAGCAACCCGTACGTCATTTGCTACCTCTTGATTTAATTGATTCACATACTCACCATCATTCTCTTCATCAAAGTTAAAGAATGTATAGGATAAAGTAATAGTTCTCACATCGTCTAAGTTCTTGTCATTTTCTATATCCGGGTCAACGAAAAATGTTACTGGCATCTCGACTGTCTCACCCGGCATTAAAACCTGTTCTTGAAAACAAAAGCAATCAATCTTATTGAAATAGATACCAGCCTTTTGAGGAGTAACATTAAATGTTGCTGATCCAGAGATTGCCTCATTAGATAAATTAGTGGCAGAATAAAATGCTAGTTTATTTTCACCAATGCGCAATTTTATTTCCCGCTGACCTGGCTTAAATCTCCAGGGCAATTTTCCCGCTACATCGGCATTAAATTGTACTATTATTTCCCTATCACCCATCTCCACAGATTCACTATCAACCTTTTGCGTTGTTCCCCCATACCCAGTAACCTGACAAAAAATCTCATAAAGCGGCTGGGCAACAGCTACTAAGCCACCCATGCCTAGCAGTATGCAGCCTAAAAGTGCTACTGTTACAATTTTTTTCCTTCTAAAACTTTGCATATCTAATTTCCAAATTTTACCAATGTCACTAAGAAGAAAATAATTGCAAGTAAAAGTAAAATTCCCGCAAGAACAATGTTCCTAATACGACGACGACGATGTAAATCATGTAGAGGCATTTATAACTCCCATACCCCTATAAATATATAGGCCAAGCATTATCAACTAATAAAAATGCGAATATAAGAAAAAGATATAGTATTGAAAAAGGAAAAAGACGTCTTGCGGATTTCATGCCTTTCTCACGAAGGGTATTGAAAGAAAGGAGCAAAAATATTAATCCTAAAATAACTGCACCTACTCCATAAATTAGACCTGTTAAGCCTATTAAATTAGGTAAAAATGTCATAGGCACCAAGGCCAAAGAATACAAGAAGATATGTCTGCGCGTTATAGCTTCTCCAGACACCACAGGAAGCATTGGGATACCAGCTCTATCATAGTCGCCCCTTCGATAGAGTGCCAAGGCCCAGAAATGTGGAGGCGTCCATAAGAAGATAATGGCGAATAAAATAATAGATGGAAGAGAGATGTCTCCAGTTACGGCTGACCATCCAATCATTGGAGGGAAAGCACCAGCTGCTCCACCTATGACTATGTTTTGCGGTGTGCGTCTTTTCAAACCAATAGTATAAACAACCACATAAAAAAATATTGTAAATGCCAACAATGCAGCAGCAATCCAATTAACTGCCAGCCCCATTAATACAACTGACCCTATAGACAAAGAAATACCAAAGCCAAGGGCAACTTCCGGAGCTACCCGGCCAGCTGGAATTGGCCGAGACTTTGTGCGGCTCATAACGGCATCAATATCTCTATCATACCACATATTTATTGCACCTGAAGCACCCGCACCAACAGCTATACAAATTATAGAGACAACAGCTAAAATAGGATGGATGTCTCCCGGAGCAAGAAGTAGCCCCACAACAGCAGTAAAGATAACCAAAGACATAACTCTGGGCTTGAGAAGTTCAAGCAAGTCACGCAATGACACAAAAGTATTTTCTGAGTCGAGGGATACCGATCCCTCTTTCTCATATTTTGTCAAAGTTGCTTCACTCAATGCTGTATCCCCCCCCTTAAGGAAAGCTCTTTACTTTACCCTTGGGAGCTGTTCGAAGGTATGAAAAGGTGGCGGTGAGCTAATAGTCCACTCAAGAGTAGTTGCGCCCTCACCCCATGGGTTGTCACCGCAACGTTTCCCATGCCTAAAAGTTACATAAAGTATATAAATGAAAAGCAACAGGCCGGCTACGGATATATAACTCCCAATTGAAGCAACCATATTCCAACCAGCGAACGCATCAGGATAATCTACATATCTCCTAGGCATACCTGCTGCACCCAAGAAGTGCATCGGGAAAAATGTGAGATTAACACCGATGAATGTTATCCAAAAATGAATTTTTCCTAATAGTTCAGGATACTGTCTACCAGACATCTTACCAATCCAGTAATAGAAGGCCCCGAATATCATAAATACAGCACCTAGTGAGAGAACGTAGTGAAAATGTCCTACAACATAGTAAGTATCATGAAGGGCCATATCGACCCCTGCATTTGATAAAACTACTCCCGTAACCCCACCTACGGTGAATAAAAAGATGAAGCCGAATGCCCACAACATTGGTGTTTTAAACTCTACCGACCCACCCCACATAGTAGCTATCCAGCTAAATATCTTGATGCCCGTTGGGACTGCAATAACCATAGTAGCTGCTATAAAATAGCCTCTTGTATCAACATCAAGACCAACGGTATACATATGATGCGCCCAAACTACGAATCCTATGAAACCTATTGCACACATAGCATAAGCCATCCCTAAATATCCAAAAATTGGTTTTTTGGAAAATGTTGAAACAATATGACTAAGAATTCCAAATCCAGGTAAAATCAAAATATAGACTTCGGGATGTCCAAAAAACCAGAAGAGGTGCTGATACAGCACAGGGTCTCCACCGCCAGCTGGATCAAAAAATGCTGTACCAAAGTTTCTGTCCGTCAATAACATTGTGATAGCACCGGCTAAAACAGGAAGCGATAGGAGCAATAAAAATGCGGTCACCAGCACTGACCATGAAAACAGTGGCATCTTGTGCAAAGTCATACCAGGGGCACGCATATTAAGTATTGTGGTGATAAAGTTTATTGCACCAAGAATCGAAGACGCACCAGCTAAATGTAATGAGAAAATTGCTAAGTCCATTGCAGGCCCAGGTTGTCCATAGGTTGAGAGTGGAGCATAGATTGTCCACCCGCCTCCCACACCAGTCCCTGAGGCCGAAGGTACGAACATTGAAACTAGAAGGAGAATAAATGCAGGAACTATAAGCCAAAAACTTATATTATTCATCCTAGGAAAGGCCATGTCTGGTGCGCCAATCATTAACGGCACAAACCAATTACCAAACCCTCCGATAAATATAGGCATAATCATGAAAAACACCATGATGAGGCCATGAGCAGTTATAAAAACTGAGTACTGGCGAGGATCATCGGCGTAAAACTGAAGACCAGGCTCCATCAACTCCATCCGGATTGCTATCGATAGAGCTGTCCCTATAAGACCCGCAATAAGACCAAACACCATATACATAGTACCGATGTCTTTATGATTAGTTGAATACAACCACCTGGTAATTCCTCGTGGAGTGTGATGATGTGCTGAGTGCTCGGCATCATTTTTAGTGAAATAGCCCATCTATATAATCTCCTCGACCTGACTTATCTTGAATTAGCCAGAATTAGGTTTTGTGGTGTATCTTGATTATTTTGCGCATATTCTTCTCGCGCAAAATCAACCCATTCTATGTATGCTTCTTTTGACACAACCTCAACGTTAATTGGCATAAACGCATGATATGCGCCGCACAACTCTGAGCATTGACCATAAAATACTCCTTCTTTGGTCGCTTTAAACCATGCCTCATTAACCCTTCCAGGTATCCCATCAACTTTCACACCAAATGCTGGTATAGTCCACGCATGGATCACATCGTCAGCGGTAACAAGCAAACGAACAGTAGTATCAACCGGGACCACGACCCTTGTATCAGTCTCCAGCAATCTATACTGGCCTTCAGTGAGCTCTTCCTCCTCAAGCATCACTGCATCAAAAGATATGTCTTCTCCTATATCTGGATATTCATACGTCCAATACCACTGTTTTCCGATTGCTTTAATTGTCATCTCAGCATCGACTGCCCGATCCTGATAATAGAGAAGCCTCAGTGAGGGCACAGCTATAGCAACCAAAATTATTACTGGTATTACAGTCCATAAAACTTCAATAAGTGTATTATGTGACCGCTTTGTAGGTACAGGATTAGCTTTACGATTAAATTTAAAAATAATTATGCCCAAAAGCACAAAGACAAATAATGATATGATTACACACATCCAAATCAAAATATTATTGAAATCCACCAAGCGCTCCATGACTGGAGTAGCAGGATCTTGGAACCCAAGCTGCCATTCCTCTGGCACTTGAGCATGTCCTATACCTGTCAATACAATTGTAGCCAACAGAGCAATTGCTGGAGCCATTAAACTTCTAATTGGAATCAAGTTACTCTCCCGTTAACAAAAATCTAGTTACTAAAACCCCTTAAAAAAACATTTAACATATCCTGAAGAAATCCGACCTTTGCCGAAAAATAACTCCTGATAAATGCTCCAAAAATCAAAAACAGAACATCCAAGTAGATGGTTCTAAGCAAACAAGATAAAAGCACATAGCCTCTATATAACCCTAGAACTAAACATATGCTAGAAATAATCAAAATACAATTAAACGACTGAAATTAATATTAAATAAGCGGCGTATATTCAACTAATATAGTTCACAAATATTAATTGCGACTTAATGTCGCGGATTTTAAATTTTAGTAACTTTATTCCAATAGTAGAATCATTCCTAAATCGCCCCTATGAGCTAGATTTTTTGTTTTTGCCATCATATATAACCGAAAGGCTTCAATCCTAATTATATTTCGGGCACTAAATATTCATATCACTTCGGGAGATTTTTTAATGACTAATGAGGCTGTTACTAAAGACCTTTTTTTTGATGCAGCGGGGTTAGATATAAATGAAGCTAATTCTATAACTACTGATAGTCTTATGCGAGCTGATGATGGTGAATTGTTTTTAGAGCACAAACAAAGCGAGAGCTTTAATTTTGAAAATGGCAATCTGAAGGAAACTAACTTTGACTCCTCAGAAGGATTTGGCCTAAGGGCAATCTCGGGAGAATCAATATCCTTCGCCCATTCATCAAACTTATCAAATGATGCGCTTAAAAGGGCTGCAAAAACTATAAAAAATGCCCATAAAGGATATCACGGTTCTTTAGCTATACCTCCATCGGCTACAAATAATCAATTCTATGAAAACTTTAATCCACTACAAAAACTAACATTTAAATCTAAGGTAGATACACTTGCTGCAATCGACTCGTACGCACGTGGCCTTGATTCTCGCGTTCATCAAGTCATCACTTCTCTAACAGGTAGTTGGCAGGCTATAAGAATAATCAACAATAATGGGCAGCATGCTTCAGATATCAGACCGCTTGTAAGGTTAAACGTTTCTATTATAGCTAAAGACGGAAATAGACAAGAAACTGGGTCACATGGAACTGGAGCCAGAAAAGATTATTCATCATTCTTAGATCCAACAAACTGGCAAAAACAAGTAGATGAAGCATGGAGACAAGCTCAAACAAAACTTGATGCAATAGCAGCGCCAGCAGGTGAAATGTCAGTTGTCCTAGGCCCTGGTTGGCCTGGAATATTGCTGCATGAGGCTGTTGGTCATGGACTTGAAGGAGATTTTAACAGAAAACAAACGAGTGCATTTGCGGGACTGTTAGGACAAAGGGTTGCCGCACCTGGTGTTACTGTAATCGATGATGGAACTCTCCCTCACAAACGCGGCTCTCTTACTATAGATGATGAAGGCACACCAACTGGTAGAACAGTTCTAATAGAAGATGGAATTTTAAAAGGATATCTTCATGACCGTTTAAGTGCTAGACTTATGAGCATGAATCCAACAGGTAACGGGCGCAGAGAAAGTTACGCGTATCAGCCCCTTCCTCGAATGACAAATACCTTTATGCTCCCCGGAGAAGAACACCCTCAAGACATAATAAGTTCAATGGAAAAAGGCCTGTATGCTGTAAATTTTGGTGGGGGACAAGTAGATATAACATCGGGAAAATTTGTTTTCTCTGCATCTGAAGCGTATTTAATCGAGAAAGGAAGGATAACAGCACCAGTCAAAGGAGCTACTCTAATTGGCAATGGGCCGGATGTGCTCACCAAAGTTGTCGCCGTAGGAAACGATTTTTCTCTTGATCCCGGGATTGGAACATGCGGAAAAGCTGGTCAAGGCGTTCCAGTAGGGGTTGGGTTGCCAACAATAATGGTAGAAGGAATGACAGTAGGAGGTACTGGATAAAAATTTTTAATAGGAATGCTCTAGAAATATTGGATCTACACTTCCACCCCAACGACCATGCCATGCCTCTAAAATTTCCTCTGCAGGACTCCTCCCAGTCGAAGCTATTTCCTTAAGGCAAGTCAAATAGCTACGCTCATCAGGATCATTGACCCCCCTTACGGCACGATTACGCAAACCAAGCGAAGATATTTCTAATAAATCCAAAGCAACATCTTGTGCATTTCTTTTTCCCGCTCTCGTTAATAACGCTGTTTTTGGGACTTCAGCTCTGAGATAATGGATATCATCTAGGCTAAATTCTTTTATTAATTGTTCTGCCTGATCTAGAGCTACTGAGTCATAGAGAAGGCCAACCCACAAAGCAGGTAATGCACATAATCTACTCCATGGTCCCGCGTCTGCTCCTCTCATTTCAATATATCTTTTCATTCTTACCTCAGGGAACAATGTCGTTAAATGGTCATCCCAATCCTTTATCAAAGGCTTCTCTCCTGGCAATGCAGGCAGTTCTCCATTTATAAAGTCCCTGAAAGATTGCCCGCTGGCATCAATATAAACTCCGTCTCTCTGAACAAAGTACATTGGCACATCGAGGGCGTAATCAACATATTTTTCAAAGCTCATATCTTCATTGAAGACAAAATCCAGCATGCCGCAACGATCGGGGTCAGTATCCATCCATACATGACTTCTATAACTCAAAAACCCATTTGGGTGCCCGTTTGTAAAAGGTGAATTTGCAAAAAGAGCAGTGATGATTGGCTGGAGAGCCAATCCGATACGCATTTTTTTAACCATGTCTGTTTCGTCAGAGAAATCTAAATTAACCTGAACAGTTGCGGTGCGTGTCATCATATCAAGCCCAAGGTTTCCCATTTTAGGCATATACTCACGCATAATCTTGTACCGGCCCTTTGGCATCCATTCTATATCATCAATTTTCCACTTAGGCTGGAACCCTGTTCCAAGAAAACCAATCTTTAATTCTTGGGCAATCTGCGCAACTTGTTCAAGGTGATTATGTAATTCATCACATGTTCTATGTAAATTTGGCAAAGGAGCACCGGATAATTCAAGCTGTCCACCAGGCTCTAAAGATACAGAAGCGCCTTCTTTTAATAGCGCAGTAACATTGTCACCCTCAAAATATGGCTCCCATTTAAAGCGGGTGAGGCCAGTAAGCAAAGCCTGAATACCCGCCTCACCAAAATATGGAATAGGCCTTAAATCGGATAATCTATAACCAAATTTTTCATGCTCAGTACCTATAAGCCATTCCTTTTTATCCTTACTTCCAGATTCCAGATAGGCAACCAAGTCTTTGGCTTTGATAGCCTCGTCTTTACTAGGTGCTGTGTTTTTATTCATAAAATAATCACAATTATACTGTTATAGAAAAACAAAAATTACCAATACCGTGATACGCTGATTGGCGCTTTCGGGCAAGTATTTCCACATTTAAGATTTTGTAAAAACTTCTGATCTCAAACCCATGCCCAGCGCAACCAGTGCAGCAGTCTCTGAACGGAGTGTAAATGGACCTAAAGAGACTTGTCTTATAAAATGCCTTGCAAGCAAGGTCTCGCGCTCCGAAACTGAAAACCCACCTTCTGGACCTACGATAAAAGCCAGCCCTTCACTAAGATTTCCCTCTTGTGTAAGTGATCTAGACAGAGCTCGACCATTCTGTTCGTCACAAAAAAATAAGAGTCGATCACTAGGCCAAGACTTAAGAATAGAATCAAGAGTGGATAGTGAGGATATTATTGGGACATCTAATCTACCACATTGTTCTGCCGCCTCCACAGCATTCTTATAGTGTTTTTCTACATTAAATCTTTTTGTTTGCGTGTAATCGGTAATTAATGGAACTAAATTACCAACTCCTATTTCGGTAGATTTTTCGATTAAAAAATCAGTACGAGAGGACTTTAAAGGAGCAAATAAAAGCCATGAATTAGACTTTTCTGACTGAATACGTGTGCATTCCTTTAGAATTATTATCCCTTTTTGACGATTTATATTAGAAATTTCAGCTATCCACTCCCCTTCAATCCCATTAAAAACTAGTATTGTGTCATATCTTGCCATACGCATTACATTTCTTAGATAATGCAGTTGATTACCAATGATTTTTATTTGTTTTCCAGCATTAAAGGATTCACTGACAAAAAGCCGCACTTTTCCAGACCGTGCGTCAATAGTGGAAGGATTTTTTATATTTATAGACATTCCCTAATACTTATAATCTCTTTCTAGCATATTAACTATACCACATAGATTATTCATATGAACGTCACAAACTTAAATAACCCCAGCCCTGATAAAAGAGTTGGTTATATTGAAAGGCTTCTTCCGCGAAGACTCAAGCCCTACGCTGCTTTAGTGCGCCTTGATCGACCAATAGGCACATGGCTTTTGTTATGGCCATGCTTTTGGAGTCTAGCACTCGTAACAAATGGTATGCCAGATATAAGACTCTGTGGGATCTTTGCATTAGGTGCACTTCTAATGAGAAGTGCGGGATGCGTATATAATGATATAATAGATAGGAAAATAGACTCAAAGGTTCAACGCACACTGAGCAGACCAATCGCAAGTGGTCAAATTTCTGTCCGTAACGCATTACTGTTTCTAACAGCGCTGCTAGCAGCAAGCTGTCTTCTTCTTATACTGTTAAATGATTTAGCAATATATCTCTGTATTGCCTCACTATTTTTAGTTTTTACCTACCCTCTGATGAAGAGAATAACTCATTGGCCTCAGATTTTTTTAGGTTTGACATTTAATTGGGGAGCACTTGTGGCATGGGCTGCTTATGATAACTCTATTGGTCTGCCGGCTGTATTTCTTTATATAGCAGGAATATTTTGGACCCTGGGATATGATACAATTTATGCTCTTCAGGATAAGGCTGAAGATTCAATTATCGGAGTTAAATCTAGCGCTATTGCACTAGGAGACAAACCCAACAAATGGATAGGTGCATTCTATGCTCTAAGTACATGTTTTTTATGTATTGCAGGTTTATTTTCTAATGCAGGATGGCCCTTATGGATAGCCATAAGCATCTGCGCTGTTCACTTCCTCTGGCAGACATGGTCCTTGTTGCCTAATAATAGCAATAACTGCCTATTACGATTTAGGTCAAATGCCTGGGTAGGTGCAATTATATTCTTCGGGATACTTTGCTCCAATATATGGAACTAAAATTTTTAAATTTACTACTATTCTTCACTGAATGCACAAGGCTCAGACTGAGAAGCATACCTCGTCAAAATTAGATTTTGTTTTTTTCTTAGTTGGCTATCATTTCTTATACTTACAATCATATTTTCCAAAGGAACTTCTATACTCAGAATCTTTCTTATTTTTTCTAAAATTTCACGTTCTTCATATTCTATAAATTTTCTATTTGATGCCAAAATAGCTTTTAATGAAATAGGACTACCATGAATTAATAAACATCCTCGTTTCGTCCAGTAACTATAGATATTTTTTACGCGTCCTATACTCTCAATATCCAAATAAATCTTATCCGACGAGCCAAGAACGTAATTTCTATTCCCTAATTCAGTCTCATTCATTCGTTCTAAAAGTTTTTCGTTAAACCACGTGACCGAAACACTGACTCTTGTTCCAGGACTCTCCTGCAAGGTAGCAGGAATTGACCCATAGCTAGAAAAGTGGCTTGCAAATACTATATCAAAATCATGAAGAGTAGCTGGAATAACTGGGATTATAGCTCCAGGATTCATAGATTGAAATTTTATCGCCAGCCTTGAAGGGGAAGCATTTGCGCCATATGCCAATACAGGTATGAGGTCTCTTATACTAGGCCAACCTAATTCTTTTAGTCTAAAATTCAATTTCTCTAATGTCAGATTATCAATTCTCTCCACCTTACCGTTATTAAAAATAAACGGAAATGAAGGACGAAAGAATGGATAATCTAGAGCCTCTCTAATAATATCGGTATAAAATTTATTTTGAATTTTGGCCTCCTACCATAGATAGTCATACTTTGTAAAATTAGCCCTAACGCTTTTAACAATTGAAGTATATTATTTGTTAGCATTAGTTATTATTTAGTCAACGCATTAAGGATATTTATGCATGGCATATAAATCACTGCGAGATTTTATTGAACAACTAGAAAAGACAGGCAATCTTGTAAGGACTCAGACACCTGTTTCTAGTGTACTTGAGGCAACAGAAATTCAAACACGATTAATATCAGAAAACGGGCCTGCAGTCCTGTTTGAGAATGTTATTAAATCAGATGGAAATCCTTCAGAAATGCCTATGTTAATTAACTTATTTGGGACTGTTGAAAGAGTGGCATTAGGGATGGGCACCACTCCTGACAAATTACGGAATATAGGAGAAACTCTTGCATTTCTTCGCCAGCCAGAACCACCCGGCGGCTGGAAAGAAGCAATTGAGATGTTACCCTTACTAAAAACTGTGATGACAATGAAACCTAAACAGGTACGGGCTGCTCCATGTCAAGAAATAGTGCTTCAAGACAACGACATTGATCTAAATAAAATACCTATCCAAACTTGCTGGCCCAATGAACCTGCACCACTAATAACTTGGCCACTAGTAGTAACAAAAGGCCCAGGGAAAGATCGAAGTGATAATTATAATCTTGGTATTTACCGTATGCAGGTTATCAATGAGCGGCAAACACTCATGCGATGGCTAAAACATCGTGGGGGGGCTCAACACCATAGGAGATGGAAGAATGAAAAGAGCGAACCCTTACCTGCGGCAGTAGTAATCGGAGCAGACCCAGGAGTCATCCTTGCGGCAGTTACTCCGGTACCAGATACGCTATCAGAATATCAATTTGCAGGACTCCTTAGGGGGGCAAAGGTTGAGCTAGTGCAGTGTAAAACAATCCCACTAGAAGTCCCAGCTGAAGCAGAGATAATTTTAGAGGGGCATGTCAGTCTTGAAAATTATGAAAATGAAGGGCCCTACGGAGACCATACAGGCTACTATAACTCTGTTGAACCATTCCCTGTATTTACTATTTCAGCGATTACTATGAGAAATAAACCTATTTATCTCTCTACTTATACTGGAAAACCTCCTGATGAACCAAGCGTACTCGGCGAAGCCCTTAATGAAGTCTTTATTCCCTTAATGCAGCAACAATTTCCTGAGATAAAGGACTTTTGGCTTCCACCCGAAGGATGTAGCTACCGAATAGCCGTTGTATCTATAGAAAAAGCCTATCCCGGACATGCTAAAAGATTAATGATGGGAGTTTGGTCATATTTACGTCAATTTATTTATACAAAATGGGTGATAATTGTAGATGAGGATATTAACGCCAGAGACTGGAAAGAAGTCATGTGGGCAATGTCAACAAATATGGATCCCTCGAGAGATATTACGTTAATAGAGAATACTCCTATAGACTATCTTGATTTTGCCAGTCCGGTATCAGGCCTCGGCTCTAAAATTGGTTTAGATGCAACCACTAAAATACCACCAGAAACTAGTCGTGAATGGGGGAAAAAGATAAGAATGGAAAATGAAATCATCCAACGAGTTTCTAAAAAATGGGATAAACTTGGCCTTCCTGGATCAGGAAAACCAATATGGTAAAACTTCAAATCTTCCAGTGTTTTACTCTTCTAAAATTTAACATAGTTTTATAGGAAAAAACTGATGGAAAACTCTGCACGCTATAACGAGGATTTACTAAAAAGCGTTCTAACCATAGCTAAAAAAAATGGTGCTGAATCAGCAGATGCTATTCTAATTGCAAATACAGGCATAAATGTAAGTTGTCGTATGGGGAAACCCGAGGGTTTGGAACAATCTGAAAGCTTGGATATAGGCTTAAGAGTATTCATAGGCAACAAACAATCCTTAGTATCAACAAGCATCAGCAGTAGGGATACGCTGAACGATACAGTTTCTCGAGCTATTAGTATGGCTAAAGCAGTTCCAGAAGATCCCTACTGTGGTTTAGTTGAAACTTCTCTTTTTGCTACAAAATGCCCTGATTTAAATACAACTGATATTCTGCAGGCTAATCCTAAAGATATTTTTGATGAGGCAATTAAAGCTGAAGAAGAAGCATTAAATGTAGAGGGTGTAACAAACTCAGAAGGTAGCGAAGCGGGCTACTCACATACGAATTTAATACTCGCAAACTCTGAAGGGTTTTTTAACCAGTATGAATATACGAGACATTCTTTAAGTGCATCTGTTATTGCCGGCTCAGGCACTGATATGGAAAGAGACTATGAGTTTTCAGTTGCATGTCATAAAATGGACCTATTAAAACCTATAAATGTAGGAAAAACTGCGGGCGAAAAAGCTGTCCAACGATTGGGTGCACGTAAGATTCAATCTGGACGAATGCCTGTAATATATGACCCAAGAGTCTCTAATAGCCTCCTTCATCATTTCTCTAGTGCAGTATCAGGCACTTCCATCTCTCGACAAACTAGCTTTTTAGATAAGAAGCTTAATAGTCCTATATTTTCTCCTAACATAAATATTTACGATGATCCTCACCGTATTCGCGGTCTCAGATCTAGACCCTTCGATGGAGAGGGTGTCAATACCAATAAACTAAAAATTGTAAGTGATGGAGTTTTAAACAGTTGGATTCTAGATTCTAATACAGCTAAACAGTTAAACCTAAAAACGACAGGCCATGCTAGTCGATCCACTAACTCTTATCCATCTCCTGCACCAAGTAATCTATATTTGGAAGCCGGAGAAGTTGATCCAACAGACCTATTTTCTGATATAAGCACAGGATTATATGTTACAGACTTGATGGGTATGGGAGTTAATTTAGTTACCGGGGATTATAGCAGGGGCGCATCAGGATTCATGATAGAAAACGGAGAAATTACCCATCCGGTTAGCGAAATTACTATTGCTGGAAATCTAGGAGAAATGTTCCAAAAACTTAGTCCAGCAAACGATTTGGTATTTAAATACGGTATAGACGCCCCAACAATTAGAATTGAAGATATGATGGTTGCAGGAAGATGAGTAGTTACGATCAAGAACTTAAATCTGACCTGACTTTAATGCTTCATGCAGTAGAATCTAGCTCTTCACTAGCCCTTGCACGATTTGGAAAAGAACAAAAAATTTGGCAAAAATCTACTTATCATCCTGTCTGTGAAGCAGATAAGGAAGTCAATGAAAATCTCTATGAAATACTTATGACAGCTCGACCAAATTATGGCTGGCTATCAGAGGAAACAGTTGATGATGGATCGAGACTAAAATGCTCGAGAACTTGGGTGGTGGATCCAATTGATGGGACTAATAGTTATTTAAACGGTATTGCAGAATTCGCAATTTCAGTAGCACTTGTAGAAGGCGGTAAGCCAATCGCTGCAGTGGTATCAAATCCAGCAAATAGACAGACGTTTTCTGCTTTTGCAGGGGGAGGGGCAACTTTAAACAACAACTCCATCAATGTAAGTAACACCAGAAAAGATCAAAGAATAAGCATCTTATCTAGTCGCTCAGAAAATAAAGAGTCAGGCTGGGCAAATTATTTCTCAAAAGACACCGTGCAAACAGTATCTTCAATAGCATATAAATTTGCTCTAGTAGCTGCAGGTCAATACGACGCAGCAGCAAGCGTTTGGCCTAAAAATGATTGGGATATTTGCGCCGGACACTTATTAGTAGAAGAAGCCGGAGGAATGGTTACTTCTCTGAAGGGAATGCCTCTTATCTATAATTGTAATTCCCCTCGGCACAATACTTGCGCCGCTAGCAATGGCCGGATTCATGGCAATATAATTGAAAGATTGGAGAGTTTTGCATATTAGCTCAAATATCTTCCTCACTAATATAGCAGCTAAGAAATGTTCATGATATGATAATAAGACAAAAATACTAGTGTGGTCAGACTTTATTTATTTTAAACTCAAATTAAAAGGACCTTGAGACTCACCCTTGTCCGTAATTTTAGAGGACCAAACCCCAGCTAGTACGCGATACCTTTTATCCCGACTAGTTAGAGATTTCGTAAAACCATATATCAGCCGCTTAGTTCTTGCTGGTTTGTGTATGGCTTTAGCTGCTGGCGCAACAGCTGCTCTTGCCTACCTAATGGAACCTGTACTTGATCAAGTTTTCATTGATAGAGACAACTCAATGCTTATTGTTGTTCCTGCTGCTGTGGTAGCTATCACTTTAATCAAAGGTATAGCTACATTCGTACAAGGGGTATTGATGGCATACGTAGGGCAAAGAATAATTGCCAACCTTCAAAGTAGAATCTTTCATCACATACTTAATTTTGATTTAGCTTTTTTTCAAGATACCGCCTCAGGAAAACTTATTTCGAGACTTACTAATGATGTAAATCTAATGAGAAACGCTGTCTCAAATGCTCTGACAGGTTTGATAAAAGACTCATTAACATTGATCTTTTTAGTTGCTGTAATGTTTGAGAAAGATTGGACTTTAGCCTTAATAGCATTTGTCATTTTTCCATTAGCCTTACTGCCAATAATCCGTATTGGCAGGAGAACACGAAAAGTCTCAAATTCTGCACTTTCAGAATTAGGTAGATTCACAGCTAGGCTCAATGAGGTATTTCAAGGTGCTCGACATGTAAAAGCCTATAATATGGAGGCATATGAACGAGAAAGAACAAATAAACTAATAGAAAAGGTTTTTCAGCTAATTTTTAAAGCACTAAGAATTAGAGCAGCATCTACCCCTATAATGGAAACCTTGGGGGGTATTTTTATTGCTATAATAATATTGTATGGCGGCTGGCAAGTGATGGAAAGTACGCTTACTCCAGGAGAATTTTTTGCATTTATAACTGCAATGCTTCTTGCTTACCAACCATTAAAAGCACTAGCAAATTTAAATACAAGCCTACAAGAAGGCTTAGCGGCAACCCAAAGAGTATTCAATATACTGGATACTGCACCAGCTATCCAAGATACACCGCAAGCAACCGAGCTAAAGGTTGATGGTGGGACAATAAACTTTCAAGAAGTTTCCTTTTCGTATTCCTCAAGTAAAGAAGCACTTAAGTCAGTTTCCATAGATATTCCTGCGGGGAATACTGTTGCGCTTGTCGGAACTTCTGGATCAGGAAAATCAACGATTTTAAATCTTATTCCACGTTTTTATGATGCGACTAAAGGTGTAATTAAGATCGATGGAACAGATATTAAAAATGTTTCCCTATTATCGTTACGAGAGTCAATAGGACTAGTAAGCCAGGAAGCTATATTATTTGATGATACTGTAAGAGCAAACATTGCCTATGGACGTCTAGGCGCAAGCGAGGAAAGCATAATCAGTGCCGCAAAGTCCGTTGGGGCCCATGAATTCATCATGGCAATGCCCAAACAGTACGAAACAGTAATAGGCGAACAAGGTTCTAAATTATCTGGGGGTCAAAGACAGAGAATTTGTATTGCCCGAGCAATGCTAAAGGATGCTCCAATTTTATTACTGGATGAAGCCACATCAGCCCTCGATAGCGAAAGCGAACGACAAGTACAGATGGCTTTATCTACGCTCATGAAGGGTCGAACGACATTAGTTATAGCACATAGACTCTCAACTATCCGGGATGCCGATATGATTTATGTAATTGAAAAAGGACAGGTGGTAGAAAAAGGTAATCATGAATCTTTACTATTAGAAAATAGTTCTTACGCCCGTCTGCATCAATTACAGGAGAATCCATCTGAAACAAATAATAATTTCTAATAAGAAAGCAGATTAATGAAGCTTAGTAGTGTGCTAAAGAGAATAGGTTACAGCTCTTCTGGTCTAAGATTGTTAAGCACCATTGCCGCAATGTTCATAATAAGCGTTAGATTAACAAGTAGATTTACTACTATTAATTTTGATGCAGCTAAGTCTTATATTGATAATGATAAACCTTTTATAGCTGCATTCTGGCACGGACGTCTACTGATGGCTCCCACAGGATGGCCAAGACGCATACCATTGTATGTGATGGTTTCACAGCATGGTGACGGTGAATTGATTGCGCGTACAGCTGCCTTTTTTGGTGTCAAATCAATAAGAGGATCAACTTCAAAAGGGGGGGCTAACGCCCTCAGAAATATGTTAAAAGCCTTAAAGGCAGGAAACTTTGTTGGCATCACTCCAGATGGACCAAGAGGACCGCGTATGCAGGCGCAGATGGGAATAATAACCTTAGCACAAATCTCAGGAGCCCCAATTTTCCCAGCAACTTATGCAGTCTCGAGACGTAAAGTAGCAAAAAGCTGGGATAAATTTCTTATCGCATTACCTTTTAGTAAGGGTATTTATCTATGGGGTGAACCTATATTTGTCCCACGAGATGCTTCAGATGTAATATTAAGAGACAAACAGCTTGCACTGGAAAACCAACTAAACAATCTATCGAAAAAAGCTGATGAGTTAGTTGGAGTTGAGCCAATAGAACCCATAAAACGTAACCAAAACTTTAGTCAAAACAAATAAGTAATACCAATGCTAGGATATTTTATAACCCCCAAATCCTATAAGCTCATAAGCCAAATAATGTTGCCACTAATCTTTCTACTACTTAATTACCGTATAAAATCTGGAAAAGAAGATTATGCAAGGAAAGGTGAAAGAATAGGCCTAGCTGGACAAGTAAAACCCCATGGTAAGCTAATATGGATTCACGCTGCTAGTGTAGGGGAATCACTTAGTGCCCTTCCTCTTATTGAAAAACTAATGAGTGAAGTACCTAATTTAAATATACTCATTACTACTGTAACCAGGACAAGCGGTCACTTGCTGTTGGAGAGACTACCGGAAGGTGCAATTCATCAATATGCACCTCTAGACAATATTCGCTTCGTAAATAGATTCTTATCACACTGGAAACCTGATATTGCATTATGGATAGAATCTGAATTGTGGCCAAATCTTGTGTTAGAAACGCATAATAAGAATATACCAATGGTACTTGTTAATGCTCGGATAACAAATCGCTCAATAGATAACTGGAAAAAACTTCCTCTCCTATCAAAGCCTATGATCAATTCCTTTAGATTTATACTGTCACAAAGTAAGTCTGACCAAAAAAGATTCCAATTACTAGGAGCTGAAAGAGTTTATAATGTTGGAAATATTAAGTTCGACTCTTTGCCAATACCAGCAGATGATGCGGATTACTCTGAGTTAAAAACTATTATAGGGTTACGCCCTGTATGGATAGCTGCAAGCACTCACTATAGTGAAGAAAAGGTAATTGCGCATGCACATAGAAAACTTCGAGATAGTCACCCAGGTTTATTAACCATTATCTGTCCACGGCACCCAATACGTGGGAACGATATAGAAAGAGAACTGACTGAATTAGGACTAGAGGTTTGTTCTAGAACGGGACCTAAAATTATCTCAGAAAAAACAGATATATATCTTGCTGATACCCTTGGGGAGATGGGTTTATTTTATCGCCTTGCTGATATCGCTTTTATCGGCGGCTCTTTAAGTAAAAACTTTGGCCATAATCCCGTGGAAGCGGCAAAACTTAATTGCGCCCTAATCTCAGGTTACGATATGAGAAACTTTGAGGATGCAGTCAATCACCTTACAAGTAAACATGCCCTAACCCAAATTAGAAACGAAGAAGAACTCACCACAATAGTTGATCAATGGCTTTCTGATCCTACTAGTCTTAAAAACGCAAAAGATGCTGCAATTAAAGGCGCTGAAGACCTTTCTGGTGCCCTTGAAAAAACAATGGAAATTCTCCGTCCCATACTAGACTGTCTGGTCAGTAAGGAAAAAAAATATGAAAGCTCCTAGATTTTGGTCTAATAGAAAGAACTGGATAATTCCTGCAGCCCTTTCCCCATTAGCAATGATTTATCGACTTTCTATTTTTGTTAATAGATTAAATTCTAAAAATATAACTTGCTCAATCCCAATAGTTTGTGCTGGAAATATTGTAACTGGTGGTGCAGGAAAAACCCCAACAGCAATCGCAATTGCAAAGCTCTTAGCAGATATGGGCCAGACACCACATTTTTTGAGCAGAGGATATAGAGGTAAGATATCTGGACCAACTCTAGTAGACCGAGAGATTCACGACTCATCAATGGTTGGCGATGAGGCTCTTTTATTGGCAAAAATTGCACCTACATGGATCTCGTGTGACAGAGAAAAAGGCGCTTCAGCTGCTACTAATGCCGGGGCCAGTATCATTATTATGGATGATGGACATCAAAACCATGACATTATCAAGGACCTATCAATAATAGTTATTGATGGAGGTTTCGGTTTTGGAAATTCTAGATTGATTCCTTCTGGTCCATTAAGAGAGTCTTTAAAATCAGGTATAATACGAGCCGATGCAGTGGTAATAATAGGTCAGGACAAATATGCTACTAAAGAAAAAATTAAGAATTACTCTTTACCAATAATAGATGCTGACATATTTCCAGTTGCTAAAGATACCAATATAGAAACTAAATCTGTAATAGCTTTTGCGGGAATTGGTAGACCGGAAAAGTTTTTTGATACCTTAGATTTTATTGGCTGCGAGATTATAAAAAAGTATACCTTTTCAGACCATTACAATTATAAACCAAAGGAAATTGATCGATTAGCATCAGAAGCAGAAAAATATTCCGCCACACTCGTAACAACAGAAAAGGACTGGATCAGGATTGAAAAAAACAAGCAGAATCTAGTCATGCCAATCCCTATAGAACTCAAATGGAAAGATGCCAATAAGATAAAAGACCTACTAAATGAACTCTTCATAAATACCTAAAAGGCTAGTGCCACATGAATCATGGACTAAAAACGATACGCTATATTTTTGAAGGAGTATTTTTAACTATAATATTTTATTTATTTCAGGCACTTCCTTTTTTTATGGCTTCCTTGATAGGAGGCATAATTTTAAGATTTACTGGTCCATTACTCCCGGCCCATCAGCTTGCTAAAGAACAAATAATGAAAGCTCTGCCTGATTTGAAGTCAAAAGAGGTAGACCAAACACTCATATCAATGTGGTGGCATCTAGGAAGAGTAGCCGGAGAATATCCAAAGCTCCCTAAGATCCGCAACCCTTATAGCTCAAAGTTCATTGATATTGTAGGAGGTCAAAATATTTCTTCAGCTATATCAGACAAAAATGGGGCCATATTTCTAAGTGGACATATAGGTAACTGGGAAATAATTGGCAACGTTCTTGCGGACTATGGGGCCAATCTTGGTGCTGTGTATCGGGCCCCAAATAACCCTATAGTTAAGACTATCATAAACAATATCCGTAAAAAAACTATTACATCTATGTTTCCAAAGGGATCGTCCGGAGCAAAAGGTTTGATAAAGCATTTAAAATCTCACGGGCAGGTATGTATGCTTATTGATCAAAGAATGAATGATGGGATAGCAGTTCCTTTTTTTGGCAAAGATGCTATGACAGCACCAGCGCTTGCTGAACTAGCATTAAAATATCACTGCAGCGTCTGGCCAATCCGTGTTGAAAGACTAAAAGGGGTTAAATACAGAGTAACTGTTTACCCACAAATTAAGATTAAAACATCAGGAAATCACAAGGAAGACGTTAGAAAAATAATGCAAAATGCCAACCATATCCTCGAAGAATGGATAGCCGAAAGACCAGATCAGTGGCTATGGCCTCATAGGAGATGGAGAGATTAAAATTTTAGGCATAGGACCAACTAAAAGCGCCGGGTCTAACCTCTTTTGAAACCAACTTATGCGCCAATCGAGGTGCGCCCCTGTTACACGTCCAGTATCTCCCATAGCGCCTATAATACTACCCTTTTCAACACGCTCACCAATATTTACTTTGATTTGAGATAGATGTAAAAATGTTGAAGAAAGTCCATGCCCATGATCTATAATAACCGTACCTCCAGAGAAAAACATGTTACTCTCGGCAAGTGAAACTACCCCTCCAGCAGGTGAGCAAATAGGCCGACCAATAGGGCCAGCTATATCTAAACCAAAATGCGGTTGTCTGGGATTACCATTTAAAATACGCTTGCTACCGTAAACGCCAGTTATTACACCTGTGACTGGCCATATAAACTGATCTAAGAAATCAGTATAAGAAGAGTTTCGTTGACGCGCTGAGTAAACGAGGCTGCGTTCATGATTAATTTTTTCTATAACCTGACCGGGTGGAGAGACCTTATTAGTTGGCAAACCATCTATTCTCTGAGTATCGTAATTTCTCTTAGTAATGAGAATTTCTTTTTTTTCACGTAACCCACTGGGAGAGGTTACTAAAATAGAAATATTGGTTTCCTTATATCCAATTCCCAATACAAAATGTCCTGATCCCGTAACATTTAAAGATTGGCCATTTATCTCAACGTAGTTTTTAGGATCCGTTTTTCCTATAACCAACCCCCCCTGAATAAAACTACCGTCTAATGAGAATATTTTTTCTGCTTGCGCTAAGCTATTAATACATAGCCAAAAAAAGACTGTTAGTAAAACAGCTATGAGTGAAATTTGCCTCACAAAAGCTGGCCCTGCTCATCATCACATGCTTTTTTGGATGACTTCTTTCGCTTACTTTTTTTAAATCCCTGAGATCCTGATTTTTTTTCTTTTATACTCACGCCCGCCTCTCCGTCCTTGAATTCAAGTCTCACCTCCTTACCTATATCTAAACCCTTAACAGAAGATATGGATTTAAATTTAGAATCTCGAACTACGACAAAACCTCTTTCTAAAACAGACTTATATGAAAAACTCTCCAATAGCCTACTTCCTTTGTCTAAGTTTTTCTGTCTAGCCCTTGATTCAAAGTCCATAGCCTTTACCATCCTCAAACCTAAAAGCTCAAACTTTTTGTTAATATCTATAATCAAGGAACTTGGTTCTCTAGAAAACCCTCTCATAATACGTTCTCTTAATTGCTCACGTTTAAAAAAAATAATTTGCTTAGGGTGGCGAATCCTAATTGCTTGAGTTTCTTGATATGAATTACTTACTCTTCTTCGTAACCCTCTATTAAGGTCTGCACTTTTATCATCAATTAGTTGTATGGAAAAATTTAAAACTGATCTAGCATCAGGAAGACCCCTAACTAGACCAGAAAGATGAGTAAAGTATGATTCCACGGTTCGATTGATTGAAGAACGCAACCGCAAATTATAATTATCAAGATCTTCAAGCAAATCAGAGCGAACAGGAACAGCCATTTCTGCTGCTGCAGTAGGAGTGGGCGCCCTCTTATCTGCAACAAGATCAATCAACGTAGTATCAGTCTCATGTCCAATAGCAGAAATTATAGGGATATTACTTCTAGCAGCTGATCTTACAACAGTCTCTTCATTAAACGCCCACAGATCCTCTAAACTCCCCCCACCTCTTGCTATAATAATCAGATCAGGCTTATTTATACCCCCCTCAGAGTTAATTTTATTGAATCCATCAATTGCTACACTAATTTGTTCGGCAGCTCCCTCACCCTGAACAAGTGTGGGCCAAATAATAACGTTCGTCGGCAGACGATCTGAAAGTCTATGTAATATATCTTTTATTACAGCACCAGTCGGCGAGGTTATAACTCCGATAACTGAAGGTATGAATGGCAAATCTTTTTTTAAAGCTTGATCGAATAAACCCTCCCTAAGAAACGTCTTTTTACGCTCCTCAAGTAACTTTAATAGAGCACCTTCTCCGGCTAGCTCTAACGCTTGAACAATTATTTGATAACGGGATCTGCCTGGATATATTGTAAGGTTTCCGGAAACAATTATTTCCATTCCGTCTTCTGGTACTAGGTTTAAATTACTAACCGCACCTCTCCAGCACACACTATCTATAACTGCATTTTGATCTTTTAGAGAAAAATATAAGTGCCCTGATGCTGCTTTCGTATAACCTGATACCTCACCACGTATTCTAACCCAGCCGAAATTACCTTCTACAACACGTTTTAATTCTGCCGAGATTTCCGCTACAGAGTAGATAGGTATTTTCTCATCCTTAGATGCCATGAACTATTTTCCGTTTTCATTCAGTTATCTGCTATACTTTCTCAACTACTAGTGTTTACTTTAACAGCAGATAACCAAGATCGAAACTAATGTCTATTACTCAACGCGTAAATAATAGGAGTTATCAATGAAATTGCTTATCTTAGGGTCAGGCGGAAGAGAGCATACATTATGCTGGCTTCTCAGGCGCTCCTCGCTTGTCGATCAAGTATTTTGCGCGCCAGGAAATGCAGGCATTTCATCTGAAGCAACGTGTATTCCCCTTGATCTAATGGATTTCATCGAGATCAAAGCCTTCTGTAAAACTAATAATATTGACCTCGTAGTAGTTGGCCCAGAAGCCCCTTTAGTAGCAGGAATAGTTGATTATTTAGAAAAAGAAGGGATACCTTGTTTTGGTCCTTCTGCTGATGCAGCTAAACTAGAAGGTTCAAAAATCTTTATGAAGGAGCTATGCGAAAAGGTAGGTGTCCCTACAGCAAAATGGGCTAAATTTAACGATCATCAAAGTGCATTATCATATATAGAGGCACAAACTGCCCCCATAGTAGTAAAAGCCGACGGCCTAGCTGCGGGAAAAGGTGTAGTCGTAGCTGAAACTATTGAAGAAGCTAAGCATGCAGCTAAATCCATGTTCGAAGGTATATATGGAGAAGCTGGTTTAGAGGTGATCGTCGAAGAATGCTTAGTGGGCGAAGAAGCGAGTTTTTTTGCTATTGCAGACGGTAAAACCGTATTGCCACTAGCTACAGCCCAGGACCATAAACGCATAGGAGAAGGGGATACTGGGCCTAATACAGGTGGAATGGGCGCTTATTCCCCAGCCCCGGTTCTCACAGAGGAAATTTGCAAGGAATCTCAGGAAACTATAATAGAGCCTCTAATCGCAGCATTGTCTTCAGAAGGTATAGAATTTAAAGGCGTGTTCTATGCTGGATTAATGATTACAGAAGACGGACCTAAACTCCTAGAAGTTAATGTTAGGTTTGGAGATCCTGAATGCCAAGCCCTCCTACCAAGATTAAAAACAGATTTGTTGCCAGTTCTTTTTGCAGCACGCGATGGAGAACTAGAAAATATAACCCTACAATGGAGGGATGAAGTCGCAGTTTGTGTTGTCATGTCAAGCGCTGGCTACCCTGGAAACTATAAGACTGGTAGTATTATAAATGGACTTAATAATATTCGCCAAACAGCAGATAGCATGATCTTCCATGCTGGAACACAATTTCATGGAGAAAATATTATAGCTTCTGGAGGAAGAGTCCTAGGTATCACGGCTCTAGGTAATACAGTTAAACTTGCTCAAAGAAAGGCATATGAACTTGTCGATAAAATTGATTGGCCTGATGGATACTGCCGAAGGGATATAGGATGGCGTGCCATTGAGGATGATTAACTTGATATTTATCGACGTAATTTAAAAAAATCCCTCAGTAATCTAGAGGATATAATTTCACTAATTCCTGAATATATTTCTGGGTAATGATTACAACCACTATGAGAAAATATTTTTGGGCCATTATAAATAGCACCACCCTTTGGATCTTCCGCACCAAAGTAAAGTCTTCTTAGGCGAGCTAGTGATATTGCTTTAGCGCACATTGCACAGGGTTCGAGTGTAACATAAATATCGCACATATTTAATCTTGGGGTATTAAGAATCCCTGCGGCTTTTCTAATAGCTAAGATCTCAGCATGTGCGGTTGGATCAGAATCTGCCTCTACTCTATTCCCAGAAAATGATACTATAGAGCCATCTAAATAATTTATTATTGCAGCCCCAACCGGAACTTCACCCAATTGCATGGCCTCTTTAGCGGCCATTAATGCACAGTCCATATTATTAATAGCTAATTTATTAATCATTATATTTAATATGAAATCAATAGAGATGGGGCATTTTATTTAGTCATAATCCTATTTACACCCAAACTCACTCTTGTCAATAAAATAGCTATTCAGTTAGCTACTGGATGATTGCGGATTAACGTAAATATATCTAAATTGTATTAATGATAAAAATAGGAAAATTAGGTCACCGTAAATCCATATATCCCTTGATAGGAGTTACTATGGATTATGAGTTATCTGGCGGTTACTCTGCTTTTAATTGGTACGCCCTGAGAGAAAATTACTGTGGATCAGTAATTAGAGCCGGAGGAATCCCGTTAGCACTCCCTCATGAACTTACTCTCTTAGATCAATATCTCGAACTAATCGATGGTTTATTAATTACAGGTGGCGCATTTGATATCCCACCACATCTTTTTGGCGAAAATACTAATTATAAATCTATTACTACCAAAGAAAAAAGAACTAGTTTTGAATTAGCCTTGGCTACAGGCGCCCATAATAGAAGTATTCCTACTCTAGGAATCTGCGGAGGTGAGCAACTCATGAATGTTGCCCTAGGAGGAACTTTAGTTCAACATATTCCGGATTATATAAAAAGCTCAATTAATCACGAACAAGAAAACCCTCGTGATGAGTCAAGCCATCCAATTTCTATTCACAAAGACTCACAACTTTCAAAGATAGTTGGAACTCAAGAATTCCATGTCAACAGTGCTCACCATCAAGCTGTTCGGGATATTGCACCCAACCTTAAAGTTAACGCTAACTCCCCAGATGGAGTAATCGAAGGTATAGAAGACCCCAATCACCCCTGGTATATAGGTGTACAATGGCATCCAGAGTTTGAAATCAGTTTGGAAGATTCTAAATTACTAAAGTCATTTGTAAAAGCGTCATCTAATGAACGATAATTTAATAAAACCATTAACTAAAAAACAAGATTCGGGAGATCATGAGAGAATATCTAAACGTCTATCAAGATCTGGGATATGTTCACGTCGAGAAGCTGAAAGAATGATTGAAGAAGGGCGAGTCAGGGTAGATGGGAAATTAATTACTACGCCAGCCACACTTGTGAATAACTTATCTCGTATTATTGTCGATGATAAACGTGTACCAATTCCTAAAATTAGAAGTATTTGGCTATACCACAAAAACCCAGGTGAAATCGTATCTAGAGGCGATCCACAAGGGCGGCGAACAATATTTGATAATATACCAAAAAGTATTGGTTACACTGTAGCAATTGGAAGACTAGATTATAATTCTGAAGGGTTAATGTTGCTTACAAATGATGGTACTTTAGCTCGCCAGCTAGAATTGCCTCAAACAGGGTGGACTCGTCGCTATCGTGTAAGAGCATATGGTCACCCGAATGCTAAAAAATTTAAAAAAGCCGAAGAAGGGTGCACAATTAACGGAATTCGTTATGGCCCAATTCATATTGTCTCTGACAAAAAAACCCAAGGGTCAAATTGCTGGTTAACCGTCTCACTTAGAGAGGGCAAAAATAGAGAAATACGCCGTGTTCTAGAGTATTTTGACCTTACAGTAAATCGGCTTATTAGGACTTCTTACGGGCCCTTCCAACTAGGAAATATAGAAAGAGGTAAAGTTCGCCAAGTATCAGAAAAGGTTTTAAATGAACAGATTCCTCAGTGAAAAATATAATACATATAGAACACGCTCGAATTCCGTTTTAAGGGCAGGTTTGTCATGAGGATTGTTGGAGGCAGTCGCAGAGGAAGAAAAATATTATCACCTAAGGGTCTTGGTGTTAGACCTACTTCAGAACGAATTCGAGAGTCCTTATTTGATATTATAATACACGGACAGTTTGATAAACCAGAGCTTAATAAGTCTAAAGTCATTGATTTTTTTGCAGGCACCGGAGCTTTGGGATTAGAGGCACTTTCACGTGGCGCAAAGAGCCTAATAGCTATAGAGCACAATAAATACACCTTAGAATACCTTCGCAAGAATATTGAAAAATTAGAATTTTCTGATCAAGTTACAATCATTAATGGCGATGCAACTCAACTACCACCAGCTAAAGAATACCAGTCCAACTGCTCTTATGCATTTCTCGATCCTCCTTATGATTCAAATATCACTGCTGAGGTTATAAAATGCGCATACCAAGGAGGATGGCTTGACATAAATACGGTTATAGTAATCGAGATTAGTAATCAAAGGAATTTTGATATACCTGAAGAGTTTAAAATCATCGACGATAGATCGTATGGAAGATCACGACTACTTTTTATAAGACTATCTAATTAAATTATAAATAATTTATCGGCGGCCAAAAAGCTTTTCTATATCTTTTAAGTCTAACTCAACATAGGTAGGACGCCCATGATTACATTGTCCACTATTCGGTGTTACTTCCATCTGCCTGAGTAGCTCATTCATTTCTACTTCATTTAAAAGTCTTCCGGCTCTTACACTACCGTGGCAGGCAATAGTTCCACAAATATTTCCGAGATAACTTGTTAATGTACTAGAATCACCTAACTCAGAAAAATCCTCCGCTAAATCACGTATCAGACTTTGAACGTCTCCATTACCAAAAATAGCTGGTACTGATCTTACTAAGATAGCTCCCGGGCCAAACGTCTCCACCTCAAGCCCAAAATCCTTAAGTTCATTAGATCTAGATTCAATAATGGAAGCCCCCGATGGATCAAGTTCTACTATTTCTGGAATTAGTAAGATTTGTGTATGCACAGAACCTTTTGCAATTCCTGTTTTCATTTTTTCATAAACTATCCGCTCATGCGCTGCATGCTGGTCAACAACTATTACACTATTTTCTGTTTGGGAAATAATATATGTTGCGTGGACCTGGGCACATGCAGCCCCTAAAGGGTAAGCTTTATCCCTTAACCTAACATCCTCATATTCTGCTAAAATATTGATATTTTCTTTTGAAAAAACCCTCCCCCCTGGTTCTCCTTCAAACATCTTAGGCTGATTTTCTGTACTACCTGGTGATGAAGATGATAGTATTTGATAAGCCTTTAATCCATCTGCTTTAGCGGCGCCCAGCATACCATGTCCGATACTGGAAGAAGATTTATGCCCCGCGTCCGAAAGAGCATGCTTCAAAGCTCCAACAATTAGTCCACGAACTATACCAGGGTCACGGAATCGCACCTCAGCCTTTGCAGGATGAACATTAACATCAACAAATTCGTGTGGAATCTCTAAAAAAAGACAGCAAACAACATGACGAGCACTCGGTATAACATCCCTGTATGCCCCTCTTACTGCGCCTGTAAGAAGTTTATCAGTTACAGGTCTCCCATTTACAAATAAGTATTGGTGTTTTGTAGTAGACCTATTGTAAGTCGGTAACCCAGAGTACCCAAATAATCTAATATTCTCTCTTACAGAATCTAAAGTAAGAGCATTCTCTCTAAAATCTTTACCTACAATTTTACAAAACCTATTTAGATAACCCAATTTAATTTCAGATTCTGGTTCTAATTTAATCACAGAACGCCCATCAACTAAAAGATTAAATGCAATGCTAGGGTTCGCCATCGCATGTCTTAAAACCGCTTCATTTATATGTCGCGTCTCCGTTTGGGGGGATTTTAGAAATTTTAACCTAGCAGGTGTTGAAAAAAATATGTCCCTAACCGAAACTTCTGTGCCCGGGTTCCTCGAAGTAGCCTCTACTTTTGAAATAATTCCGCCATTGACTTTAATTTTCCAGGAATCATTACTTTGTCTTACACGGGAACTAATAATTAACCTTGATACAGACCCTATGGACGGCAGGGCTTCACCACGAAAACCTAATGTTTCAATACTAAATAAATTATTCTCATCCTTAAGCTTTGATGTGGCATGCCTCTCAATCGAAAGCATTAATTCTTCTGGCTCCATACCATGACCATCATCACTTACTTTAATTACAGACCTTCCTCCATCTTCTACTGTAATTTTAATTCTATTAGCCCCCGCATCGATAGAGTTTTCAATTAGCTCCTTAACAACTGAAGATGGCCTCTCAACCACTTCTCCAGCAGCTATTCTGTTTACTACACCCTCTGTAAGGCGCTTGATCCTCATAAGGAGGGACCACCCATACGCGACTTAGCACTTATCTTAATATTCTCAACAGCAGGCTGATCAAAAGGATTAATACCAAGAATCTCGGCAGCTATTATTGTCTCAAGCATAAAATGCATCATTAACTCTCCCATTACCTGGGCATCCACTGTTGATAAGATAATTTTTCTAACTGGACGATGATGATTAATTAACGTTTCTGTTGTGGCCTCAGCCAAAGCTTGATTAAGGTTAGATATACTTTTTCCCTCGAGCCAAGGCATCTCTGAAGATGGAGAAAACTGAGTCCCAATGACTTGTCCTTTATTTATTGCTTTAACTAATATTATTGTGAACAGCTTGTCTGCTGGACCGTCTAGATATAATTGTAACTGGCTATGCTGATCAGCTGGGCCACGTGCAACTATGGGAGTCATTCCAAACCCGTTCTTCCCAAGAGACTCAGCCCATAATTGTCTGTGCCAATGAGCAAACCCACGGAGTCTATCAGCGTAGGGCATTAATACATTTATACCAACACCCTTACGAGAAAATGCTACTGTTGCCGCAGCTCCCATAGCGGGAGCACAACTATAAGGGTCCTTAGAGTCAAAAAAGTTTTTCAGTACCCCTTTTGCTCCATTTCTTACTGCCTGTATATCAATTCCCGAATAAGCAGCAGGAATTAATCCCACCATAGACATTACTGAGTATCGACCAACCAATTTTGGATCATGATCTAATAATTCTATACCATAATTTTGCCCAATCCTTCGAAGTGGATTGTCGCCTGGCTCAGTTATGAACACAAAATTTTCTGTAGGAGTGTTCTCAAGGGCTAAAAGAGTTTGCATTAATGTCTCAAGAGTAGCACCTGACTTTGAAACAACTAAAAATCCTGTCCTTTCCAAAGGTATTTCCGACAACACTGTTTCAAAGGTGTAGGGGTCCGAGGCATCCATAAATATTGGTGCTTGATTACCCAAATCAGCTCCAGTTAATCCAACTAACGCTCTTCCACCTAAACTTGATCCACCTACACCGAATATTACCAATCTATCAAAGCGTTCTCGCAAACTCCCCGCAATCAAATTTATGCTTGAAAGATCAGCAGACTGATCAGGCAATCTCAGAAATGGCATCGATCCAGTAGATTTACCAATAAATAATTTTTCCTGGATTGAAGAATAATTACTCAATTCAGCATGCAGATCACCTTCATTTAAATCATATTTGGAAAGTGATAGATTGAGGTTTTGCTTTGCTCTTTGAGAATATTTCATAAGACCTGTTCAACTGTATCAGATTCGAAAATTAGCAAGTTCATTAACTTTAACTTAAATATGCTAAAGGTAAATATATGTTGGTTTTAGAGCTTTAATTGGCTCTATTAATACCTTTTGGGGACCCAACAATAACAGTAACCAAAGGAGTATTACTTAGAAGCCTCCTTGCAACACTATTTATATCTGACAATGTAACAGCATTAATATAATCATTACGTTTTTGTATATAATCTATGCCAAGTCCTTGAACTTGCATACTAACTAACATTTCTGATACTGATAGTCCTGTTCCAAAGCGTAAGGCGAATCCACCCGTAATTGCCTGTTTAGCGTCATCTAGCTCACCTTGTGTTACCCCGAGATTAGATAATAAACTTAGTTCGTGCTTTATTATTGATAATGATTCAGAAATTGCTTCATTACGTGTTGCAACACCCCCCACAAGTAAGCCTACATCATTTAGACTCTGCAAATAGGAATATACCGAATATGCTAAACCTCGATTTTCCCTTACCTCTTTATACAATCTAGAAGTGAATCCACCCCCTCCTAATATATAGTTCAATATATATGCTGCATAAAAATCTGGGTCATCCCTAGTAAGAGACCTGAGTCCAAAAACTGCAATACTCTGTGGTATTTCCATATCAATAATTTCTAGGTGATCCACTGAGGGAGGCAAAGAAATATCTATTCGGGAATTATTAGTTCCGTCAGGCAAGCCTGAGAGCGCAGAGTCTACGAGCGCACTTATTTCACTGACAGAAATATTCCCGGAAGCACCAATAAATATATCACTTTTTCCAATCCGGTTATTTCTAAACTCCTGAAGGTCATTACGACTTATTGACATCAGCCCATTAACTGTCCCTATTGATGATCTAGAATAAGGATGGTTTCCAAACATTGCCTTATACCATCTTCTTGAAGCTAAGGTTTGCGGATCCTTTGCTTGTGCTGCAATATCGCTTAAAAGTTGACTCCGAACACGATTTATTGCTGGCAAATCAAAACGTGGTTTGGTTAGCGCTAATCCAAATAATCTGAATGCTTCTTCTCTATTTTTTGAGAGTGTTTGAAGCGAGACTCTTATAAAATCCCTTCCAGAACGAAATCTCATGCGTATAGCTTTATCGGCAACAGCTTTCTGAAACTGTTTGTCGTCCAAATCACCTGCGCCCTCGTTTAAAAGATTCAAAGCAAGAGAAGTCAAACCCTGTTTATTTATTGGATCTGAAGATGAACCACCAATAAAACCAATACTTAAAGCTATTACAGGAATAGATTTTTCACGCACATACCAAATTTCAAATCCGCCTGGCGAGATAACACGCTCTACATTAGCTGCATGAGTAGTTATTGAAAAAACAGATAAAAAAAATACCGTTAATAAAATAAATATGTTTAATAGACTATATACCTTCATCTTAAATATTCTGTTGATGGCTGCAAAATACCTGTTACAGATCTTTTCTCATCTATAACTAGATTAGCAGCTCGCATAATATCTGTTTTCTGAATATTTTTAATCTTTAAACTCCACTGGTCAATATCTTCTGGGGTCATCCCAACAGCTAATGCACCTCCGTATATATTAGCTATCGTAGTTGGACTATCTAAAGAGTAAAGGAAGTTTTGTATTAATCTTTTTTTTGCTGAATTTAACTCTAAATCCGTAACACCATTTTCCAAAAGGAGTCTAATTGCATTATCAAAAGCTTGCTCTGCTACCTTAATATCAACCCCAGATAAAACAGACATGTAAATACCAAATTTTGTTAATTCACGAGCAACGGGATTATAAAAAGTACCGGCCGAGGTAGCTAATTTCTTCTCAACAACTAGATCACGATAAAGTCGGCTAGTTATATTTCCACCTAAAATTTCTGCTAATAACTCTAGCGATGGAGCTATATTACTCATGCCAGAGATATAGCTTGGTGCAGGATAGAAACGAACAATAGTAGCCTCAGATAGTCTTTTGCTCTTAAGTTCTAAGCGACTTATAGTGGGCTGCTTTATTCTATATTCAATTTTTTTATGCTGGACATTTTTTGGCTTAATGGGCTGGTAATATTTACGCGCTAAGTCTAGAGCTTTTTCAGGTTCTATATCACCAACAATAACCACAATAGCATTTTCAGGAGTGTAGTGTTTTCTGTAAAAATTTAATACATCCTCGCGATCTAAACCCTCAATATCAGACCTCCAACCTACAATAGGCACACCATAAGGGTGATCGGAATAGAATAACTTATTAAGTTCCTCAAAAAACTTTGCCTTTGGACTATTATCTATTCTTGCACTCCGTTCTTCTAAAACCACACTTCTTTCCAGACTTACTACTTCATTTGTCAAAACTAGATTAGTCATTCTATCGGCTTCCAATTCCATAACTAACGGAAGTTTGGCTGATGAGATGCGTTGGAAGTATCCTGTGAAGTCTGCTGAGGTAAAAGCATTTTCACGTCCACCATTTCTAGCAACAAGTTTGGAGAACATACCATCCGGGTAATCTTTTGTTCCCTTGAACATTAAGTGCTCAAGGAAATGCGAGAGACCAGATTTTCCAACTGGATCATCCATCCCACCCACACGATACCATACCATATGAACTACAAAGGGGGCTCGACGATGAGGCACAACAACTACCTGGAGGCCATTATTTAGTTTGGAATATTTTAAATCAAATTTTGGCGCATCATAAGCTTCCTCACCAGTGCAAAAATCAACAAATACAAGTGAGGATATAATTATTATTGAAAAAAATTTAATTAATGACATAAGCTTAGTTTAGTTTTTCCTTAGAAGAGGTCCTCTAACAATGACTTCTCTCTTTCCCCCAGAACCTTAGGGTCACCCTCATTTGGAGGCTTGCCTTGATTAATGTTATTTTCTAGTCGACCTGCCTCTGCTTCTGCATCAATTAACTGGTCATCAACACTATCCCTCTTCCAGAAAAGTATTGAATCAAGGAATCCATCCCCTTCAGATTTGTCTACGGTGAATTCCCTTTCTATTACCTCTCTAATCATGGGATTTGGATCTAAGGCATTTGCCCCTTTCAAAATAGCCTGCTCACCCAACGAACTATTTCTTTCCATATTTTTTTCATCACCAAATAATTCATCGGCTGCAATATCTCTAATAGCTCTCTTATTTGGTCGCTCGGCGCCTGGTCGAGGAACTCTAAGTGAATAATCAGGAGGAACAACTAAAGGGGAATGAGATACAACTTCGAATTCGTCAGGGGATTTTTTTCCCCCCAAACCCATAAATCCCCCGCTACAAGCAGATAAAAGCAGAATACCCACGAATCCCATCAGAGAATAAAGTGCTAACAATCTTAAAATTGAAGGCATATCTATTGTTTTTTTTATTACTTCACTATTCATAATATCTATTATGATCGTTTTTGCGGACGTATCAAGTTGTGTATTAAAAGTAAACAAGCCCCTAGAACTATAAAAGTATCTGCTAGATTAAATGCTGGCCAGTGCCAATCTTGGACATAAAAGTCAATAAAATCAATTACCCAACCCTGACGCAAACGATCTATAACATTACCGAGCGCTCCACCGACAATCATTCCAAAACAAAAAGATGGGAATTTTCTTTTGTCTCTGCGTAACCAAAAAAATATGCAGATAACAACTAATATAGAGAAAATAGATATAACCCACCGACCAATCTCTCCAGAGCTTTGAAACAAACCGAAACTGATGCCTCTATTCTCCACTGGCACTAAGTTAAGAAATTCAAAGACTCTCAGAACTTGGTAGGGATTCCATAGCTCATTTACAGCAAGCAATTTTGTTGCCTGGTCTAGGCCAATTGTTACTAATGCAATAATTAAGGAAAAACGCAACATGGCTGATGATCTATAGGCATAGACCTTTTAAACATTCAATTCGCTTTCCATTACAACTTCTGCGCAGCGAGTGCATAGGTCAGGGTGGGCTTTCACACAACCGGTATCTGGCATAAAACGCCAACAACGTACACATTTTTCACCCTCTGAGTCCTCTATTACAACAGACACTTTAGGAACCTCATCTATTGAAAATGAATCTGTAGGCGGGTTTCCACTCTGGAACTCAGTTCCTGAAGTTATAAAAATTTCTTCAGGTTTAAGACTAGAAAATAAGTCTTGATACTCTTGGTTAATCCAGACAATAGCCTTAGCTTCAAGACTTGACCCAATTCTTTTCTCAGCCCTCTCAACTTCAAGAGCACCCGTAACTACACGCCTCACCTGTCGAATTTTTTCCCAACGCAGTTCTATATTTTCATTACACCAATCAGCCGGTATTGAAGGAAAGTCTCTAAAATGGACACTATCAGTTCTGTCAGGGTAACGGATGGACCACGCTTCTTCCGCAGTAAAACATAAAATAGGAGCCAGCCATGCTGTTAAACAATTAAAAAGCTCATCTAAAACTGTCCTCGCAGAACGTCTAATAATGCTTGATTTACTGTCGCAATAAAGAGTGTCTTTTCGAATATCAAAATAAAATGCAGAAAGTTCAGTAGAGCAAAAATTGTGAAGAGTAGTAAAAATAGAATGAAATTCAAAGTCGTTGGTATAACGTCGAATATCCTGGTCAATTTTGTAGATTCTATGCAAAACCCAACGCTCTAACTCTGGCATATCTTGAAAGTTTACTTTTTCGTTTTCCTCAAATCCGTGTAGATTACCTAATAAATACCGTAGAGTATTTCTCAGACGCCTATAACTATCTGATTGATACTTTAATATCTCATCGGATATTCTTAAATCTTCAGAATAATCAGCTCCCACAACCCATAGACGTAAAATATCTGCCCCATATTTCTTTAAAACATCATCTGGCGAAACCACATTTCCAAGAGACTTGGACATTTTTTTACCAGCACCATCCATTACAAAACCATGAGTGAGAACTGCCTCATAGGGAGGTTGACCACGAGTTCCACAGGATTCTAATAAAGAACTGTGAAACCATCCTCTATGCTGATCAGAGCCTTCCAAATATAATGATGCGGGCCAAGCTTGATCTTCTCGTCCCTCAAGAACAAATGAGTGACTTGACCCACTATCAAACCATACATCGAGAATATCCATCACCTGTTCAAACTTCTCCGGATCATATTCGGGACCAAGAAAATCTTTAGCATCTCTAGTTAGCCAAGCCTCTGCTCCTTCCTCCTCAACAGCAGATGCAATACGATCAACAACAGCATTATCACGCAAGGGCTCGCCGGTTTCTCGATTAAGAAATACAGTAATTGGGACACCCCATACTCGCTGCCGAGATACCACCCAATCAGGTCTAGTTTCAATCATTGAGTAAATTCGCTTTTTACCTGATTCTGGAACCCATCTGACTTTATCTATACCCTCAAGGGCATTTTTCCTTAGATTGTTAGTGTCCATGCTAATGAACCACTGAGGAGTATTTCTAAATATTAGCGGTGCTTTGCTGCGCCAAGAATGAGGATAAGAATGAACCATCTCGCCTTGATAAAGAAGAGACTTAGTATCTCTTAAAACATCAACTACTTGCTCATTAACTTTATAGACATGTTTACGACTAAAAATTGGGATATGATCAAAATATGTACCATCCGCTCCTACTGTTTCAGGAATCTCTATTAGCTTTTTTGAATCAGAGAGATGTTCCTGAGATCTATTATATTGAATTACCGCCTCAAAATCTTCCACTCCATGCCCTGGTGCTGTATGAACAAACCCTGATCCCTGATCCAGATTAACATGGTCCCCAGGTAAAAGTGGTACGTCAAAATCATAGCCCATACCACGAAACGGGTGCGAGCAAATAGTCCCCATGATATCAGATCCTGATATATCTTCTTTCAATAATCTATAGTCTACTATTCCAACCTCTTCGCAAATTTGTGGGATAAGCTGACCTGCCATAGCTATCTTCTCACCCCCTATACCGCCACACCCCTCCTGAGCAGAGATTACTTCTATGACGCTATATTTGAGAGTAGGACCAAACGCAATTGCACGATTGCCAGGAATTGTCCAAGGAGTAGTTGTCCAAATTAGGATTGAAACATCAGATAGTTCATTTATTGGTGAATTCAAAATAGGAAATTTAACCCAAATTGCAGTGGATGTGTGGTCGTGATACTCAATTTCAGCCTCAGCAAGAGCAGTTTTCTCCACCGGTGACCACATAACAGGCTTTGACCCACGATAGAGACCACCATTTATAAGAAATTTTCCAATTTCTCTTACAATCTGAGCCTCCGATTTAAAATCCATCGTGCTATAAGAATTATCCCAATCACCAATAACTCCGAGACGCTGAAATTCCTTTTTTTGAATATCTATCCAATGTTCAGCAAATGCTCTGCACTCAGATCTAAATTCAACCTTAGAAATTGAATCTTTGTCCTTGCCAGATTTTCTGTATTTTTGCTCTATTTGCCACTCTATCGGCAGGCCATGACAATCCCAACCCGGCACATATATAGCGTCTCGCCCCATCATTTGCTGAGAACGAATAATAACGTCTTTCAGAATTTTGTTGAGAGCATGCCCAATATGTAAGTGTCCATTAGCATAAGGCGGACCATCATGAAGTACAAACTTTTTGCGACCTCGTGAACTTGTCCTTAGTTTTTTGTATACCTCGAGATCATTCCAATAAGCTATTATATCTGGCTCTTTTTTTGGCAATTGAGCCTTCATAGGAAAATCTGTCTGAGGTAAAAATATTGTTTTTCTATAATCTTGTGACATTATCTCACTCAAAAACATCAGTTATTCATTAAATTCCTAAGGATTAGATTGCGGACAATTGTACTTTGAAAGTAATCTCCTAGATTCCTTACAATCTTTTCCCATTTGCTCCATTAATTCTTTTTCAGTATCAAACTTTTGATCCTTACGAATCTGCGAGACAAAAGCAACGCGTAATAATTGTCCATAAATCTCCTGATCGAAATCTAGCAAGTGAACTTCAAGTAACTCTTCAGTTTTATCAAATGTTGGCCTACGCCCAACGTAGGCAGCAGCAGGATACCACTCAATAAATCGATTCTCATTAGGTTTTATTGGAGAATGCAAACCTGCCCAAACCGCATAAATACCTGGCTCTGGGCTCAGAATATTGGCAACCGAAAGGTTAGCTGTAGGAAACCCTAGGCCTCTTCCGATCTGGTCACCCTTACGTATATGTCCAATAATCTCCCACGGCCTGCCTAATACCTCTGTTGCGTCTTCCATATTTCCATTCAATATATATTCTCTGGCGGAGCTAGCTGAAAATGCTCCCCTCTCATCCTGTACTTTTTCAACCTTGGTTACAGAATATCCTCCAATACTAGCTAAGGATTTTAGCAAATCTACATTTCCTGTTCTATTAGCACCAAAAGCAAAATCATAGCCAACTACAATATGTCGCGCCCCTAACCCCTTAACTATTATGTCATACACAAATTCGTTAGCAGTAAGTGATGCAAAACTCTCATCAAATTTCATGACGTACAGTATTTCCGCTCCCGTAGCACATATAGCCTCTACCTTAGCCCTAAAAGGGGTTAGTCGAAAAGGTTCACTGGCATTACTAAGAACAGTTCTTGGATGAGGCTCAAACGTAACTACACCAAGGGGTAATCCTTTTTCTTTTGCAATGCTTGCTGCAATAGCAATAACTTTTTGATGACCACAGTGAACTCCATCAAAGTTACCTATAGCGACAACAGCTCCACGGGCATCAAAGTTTAAGTCACTCCAATGGCGAAAAATTCGCATGATCGGGGTTGCTACTCCAAACCGTTAATTATTAATTTACAAATTAAGGCGGAGAATAGTCTTATCTGTCACCAAAAACTAGTCTTAGCGGTTCTTTATAAGAATAAAAAATATATAATTAAATATTGCCTAGAGATCTGCACGTGAAGGCACCTGTATTAGAGCCTCACCTTCAAGTATTGTGCGGGAGCCCACCTTACACGAGGTGTAGAAAGTAGCTCGATACTTTTCGGGATGTAGCTCCAGAACCTTAGCTTGCGCAACAACCTCATCACCAGCATATAGGGCTGAGCAAAAATTAAGAGACTGGCTGATATATATACATCCAGGACCAGGTAATTTTGTCCCAATCACAGCAGATATAAATGAGGCAGTCAGAAGCCCGTGAGCAACTCGACGTTTAAAAATAGTTTTTTTGGCGTAGTCCTCGTCAAGATGAATAGGGTTATCGTCTCCACTTAGTTCAGCAAAAAGCTCAATATCCCTTTGAGTTACGAATTTCTTATATTCCGCACTCATACCCTCACGCAGATCCTCGAAATACGTAATCGGGTGATGGTCAGATGAAATAACTACCGACATACATACCTCATTAGAAATTAGTACTTAATCAGCTGCATATTTACTTGAATAATTTTATTTATGATCAAACCCCACCTATACATAAATAACCTTATAATAGTTACTTTGATATACCAAGCTAAGATAGAGGCGCTAAAATACACCTCAATAAAAATGATTGAATTTTCTTTATTTATTAAGGGACATATATGATGGAACTAGTTTAGAATTAGACACTAAAAGTATAAAGCCACAGTTGGGTGCAATATATCTAAAAATAAGCTTATATTTAAACAAACAAAAAAGATAAATAAGATATTTGTAGGACAAAAATTATAACTAGGGAGAGAATTATGGCTAAATTTCCAACAGTACGAACACCAACGGTAGAGGAAGTGCTTGATTTAGGTGATGATTTTGGCCTAAATCTTTCACTTGAAGATGCAGAAAGTTTTCAAGGCCTGATGGCAGGTACGATCGAATCATACCATCGACTAGATGATCTTGCTGAACCAAAATTGCCAGTTAACTACCCTCGAACAACCGGCTACAGACCGCCACCAGAAGAAAATCGTTACAACGCTTGGTATTGGAAGTCTGAAGTTCAGGGGAAAAAACGGGGCCCACTCTCTGGAAAAAAAATTGTTTTAAAAGATAATATTTGTCTTGCTGGTGTACCAATGATGAATGGATCCAGTATTTTAGAGGGGTATGTACCTGACATAGACGCTACTCTAGTCACTAGAATTCTTGATGCAGGCGGAACAATTGTTGGTAAAGCAGCCAATACCAACCTATGTGTTGATGGAGGTAGTGCAACAACAGCTACTGGAATGGTTGAAAACCCTCACAAGAAAGGATACTCAGCTGGCGGCTCCTCCTCTGGAAGCGCCGTACTTGTTTCCGTTGGGGAAGCTGATATGGGTATGGGCGGAGATCAAGGAGGATCAATTAGAATTCCAGCATGTTGGTCGGGGGTTGTCGGCCATAAACCAACCCATGGATTGGTGCCGTATACAGGAGTATTCCCAATCGAAATGACGCTCGATCATACAGGTCCACTTGCTCGTAATGTCACTGATACAGCGTTACTACTTCAAGCTATAGCAGGTCCAGATGGCTTTGATCCGCGTCAAGGAAACTGCAAAACTCAAGATTACATTAAGGCCCTGTCAAAAGGCGTTAAAGGTATGAAAATAGGCATACTAAAGGAGGGCTTTGGACACGAGGAAAGCGAAAAAGTAGTTGATCAGAAAGTAAAATCAGCAGCAAAAGTATTCAAATCTCTTGGAGCTACCGTAAAAGAAGTTTCAGTACCTATGCACCTTGATGGAATTCATATTTGGAACGCAATCGCAGTCGAAGGTGCTACTGAATTAATGCTAAAGGGCAATGGTTTTGGAACTAATTGGGAAGGATACTATACCACCTCACTACTTGATGCTTATGCGAAAGGATGGCGTTCAAGACCCAATGATTTATCTGAAACAGTTAAAACGGTGATGATGTTAGGCGAATATATGCATAGAAACTATAATGGCCGATACTATGCAAAAGCCCAAAATTTAAGCCGGACACTTCGTGATGCATACGATGCTGCTCTCAGCGAATACGATGTAATTGTTCTCCCAACGCTTCCTCAGACAGCTACTAAATTACCAGCACCAGATTGTAGTAGAGAGGATTACCTCGATACCGCTCTCAATATGATTAGAAATACATCGCCTTTTGATTGTTCTGGTCATCCAGCAATTTCTATCCCGTGTGGAAAATCTTCCGGCGGACTTCCTATCGGAATGATGATAGTCGGTAAACATTATGATGATGCAAGTGTTTTAAGAGTAGCTAGAGCGTATGAGAAAAAAGCTGGAAGCTGGAAGAAAAATTGAAGTTAACGTTTTATAAATAGGAAAAGATTTCTAAAATTTGAGGCCAGATAACTCTGTGCCTCAAATTTTTATTTCACGTTTTTTATATAGTGAATCAATTTTAATTCTGCTCATTAAAGGGGAATAAATATGGATCTAAATATCAAGGGCCGTAAAGCAATTGTCTGCGCCTCCAGTCGGGGGCTTGGCCGTGCATGTGCTATCTCCCTAGCTAAAAATGGTGTCAATATAATTATTAATGGAAGAAACAAAGAAGTTCTTGAAACAACAAAAGAGTCGATAAATAAGATCTGCTCAGTTGAAGTTATTCCGGTCCTCGCCGATTTATGCACAAAGGAGGGTCAAGAGAAAATTCTGAAAGCCTGTCCAGATCCAGATATTTTAATTAATAATAACGGCGGCCCTCCCTTTAGGGATTTTAGAGAATTAAATCGCGATGACATGATCGAAGGCCTGGTAATGAATATGCTAACACCAATTGACTTAATTTCTGAAGTAATCGACGGGATGGCAGAAAGAAAATTTGGACGAATAGTAAATATAACTTCGCTTTCTGTGAAAATGCCCATTGAGGGTCTTGATTTATCTAGCGGCGCAAGAGCTGGACTAACAGCATTTTTAGCAGGTGTTACACCAAAATTTGCACAACATAATGTCACTATTAACAATCTATTACCCGGCTTATTTGCCACTGACAGATTGAAGAACTCCGAATCCCATGCAGCAAAAATTTCTGGTCGTAATCCTGAAGAAATATCAAAAGAGAGGCAAAACTCTATTCCAGCAAAACGTTATGGAACAGCAAATGAGTTTGGAGAAGCTTGCGCCTTTTTATGCAGTTTACAAGCAGGTTACATCACAGGACAAAATCTTTTGATTGATGGCGGACGATTTTCTAGCACATTCTAATAGGCTTATTGTAATAACAGATTTTCCATCACTAATTTTTTTCACTTAAAAGTTTTAAGCTGATTATAGAATCCGGATCATTCACCATTCCGTTCTGACCATCACCTCGTTTTATCTGATCCACAAATTCCATTCCATCAGTTACACGGCCCCAAACCGTATACTGACCGTCGAGCCAATTTGAGTCCTGAAAAACAATAAAAAATTGGCTATCCCCACTATTGGGATCTTGCGCTCTAGCCATAGAAACTACACCTCTAACATGAGACTCTTGAGAAAACTCAGCTTCCAATTTAACTCCAGAGCCTCCTGTTCCATCCCCTCTAGGATCTCCTGTTTGAGCCATAAATCC
>DBHM01000027.1:0-59006 GCA_002296185.1 Alphaproteobacteria bacterium UBA828 | reverse complement strand
GAGCCATAAATCCATCTATTACTCGATGAAATAATAGCCCGTCATAAAACTTATCTTTAACTAATTCCTTAATTCTCATAACATGATTAGGGGCGATTTCAGGAAGCATTTCTATTGTGACACTCCCGTTTTTTAACTCCATAACCAAAGTATTCTCGGCTGTCACCGAATTAGCTTCTGCTGAACTCATGTTCACTCCCATCATCATTGCCATAAATATAAAAAATACAGCAATATTTTTTTTATAGTAATTTATCAAAATTAAATCTCTATATTTTTCGATTATAAAATAATGCTGTTTTTTTGGTAAAATAACTAGTCCTTAATTTGCACTTTATATTAATTATTTTAGATCTTTTTTATTTATACCTTCATATCGAGTAATATAAATACCACTCAAAATTAAAATACCAGCACCAATCCAAGTCCATAAGTCTGGAAAATCACCCCAAACCATATAACCTATAATTGCTGCTCCGATCAGCTGGCCATAATCGAATGGAGAAATTATAGATGCTTCAGCTAAGCTATAAGCCTTAATAAGAAAAAAATGTCCTATAGCCCCAAATAGCCCCAAACCAATAAATGCAAGCCAATGCTCTAAATTCATTGGCATATTAAGATCAAAAGGTGCAAAAATACTAGAAACTATAAGCGCTAATAAAACAGTATAAATAGCTGTTATACCAGGCGCATCTTTCTCAGAGACTTTTCGAGTTAAAGCTTGATAAACTGCATAGCAAAAAGCACCTGCAAGAACGTAAAAGACAGCCCAATCAGTCAGGTCTGATCCAGGCCGTATAATTATTAGGGCACCAATAAAACCAATTATTACTGCTCCCCACCTTCTAAAACCAACATGCTCGCCAAGTATAGGCACCGAAAAAGCGACAACCATTAGAGGTGCAGTAAAACCTATAGCTGTTACTGTAGGTAATGATATTTTCTCAAGAGCTGAAAAATAAAGGAGCATTGCCAATAATTGAAATACAGACCTAAGTCCCTGGTATATTGGATGAGCGGTGCGAAATAAACCAATAGGACCCATTTTTGGCATAAAAAATATTGCCATAACTCCAAAATGAGCTATTGATCTCACCCAGACTATTTGCCATACGTTAAAATCTGTAACTAGAAATTTTACAGTCGCGTTTAGAAGCGGAAACATAATAATTGCTGTCACGCACATCAGCAATATTCCGCGAAGAATATTTGGCTCAGATGGTTTCCAAGCACTTGATTGAAATCTAAATCTCATTTTTTATAATTTATTATCTTTTCTAGATAGTGATTTTAAAGAAACACAAAACATAGATGAATAACTTATCCTCTCAACTCATGGTGCCCCTGGAGGGACTCGAACCCCCACCCAGTTACCCGGAGCAGATTTTGAGTCTGCCGCGTCTACCAATTCCGCCACAGGGGCACTTATTCTGTGAATCACTTAACTACATTAGCAAGACATGCTTAAACGTAAAAGGTTTGTGAATAAACAAAAATTTCTTACTAATCTATTAATTTATTGACAGCTAATATCTAAAATATGGATTATCATGCATGAGACAACTCTACGAATGGACTATTAAGCAATCTAATAAAAAATCTGCTTTGTGGATTTTATCAGCAGTGGCCTTCGTGGAAAGCTCGGTATTTCCCATTCCACCAGATGTTCTCCTGATTCCAATTATACTAGCATCTAGAAATAAAGCATGGATGGTAGCGGCTATTTGCTCTGTATCCTCAGTTGCCGGGGGATTTGTAGGCTATTTGCTCGGGTACTATCTTTTTGGTGTGTTTGGTCAACCACTAGTTGATTTCTATGGATACCAAGACAAGCTATTACTCTTCGAAGAATACTATAATGATTGGGGAGGTTGGATAGTAGCAGCAGGCGGAGTAACCCCCCTACCCTATAAGCTGGTTACAATAGCCAGTGGAGCACTACACCTGGACCCATGGATATTTTTTATTGCCTCTATGGCGGGTAGAGGGTTACGGTTTTTTTTAGTAGCTGCCCTGCTTTGGTATTTTGGACCATCAATAAAGAAATTACTTGGGCAAAATTTTGGATTATTTCTCACCCTCGTACTAGTAACTGTTGTAGCAACATTTTTTATTTTAGGACTTTTATAATGAGAAAAATTGCTATTTTGGGAAAATGGCTTTGCAAGAAGAGTGCGCTAGTTCTCGCCTTATGCGCAGGAGCTATACTCTTAACAGTCTACTTGATGCAACATTTAGCCGGAATTGAAGCCTGTGATATTTGTATCATTCAGCGCTATCCCTATTTCGCAGTGTTAGGAATGTGTTTGATAGCAATTATTGTTAATAAGAAATTTTATGCCTATATAGTATTTATATCTGGAATTGCTCTACTCATAACAACTGGATATGGTTTTTATCACCTGGGAGTGGAAGAACAATGGTTTGAAAGTTCTTGCCAAAAAGATATTGAGATTGCCGCTTCTATAGAGAATCTAAAAAAACAAATAGACTCACGCACATTGATTTACTGCGATGTAGTTTTATGGTCTTTACTTGGTGTTTCTCTTGCCGGATGGAATGTTATTGTCTCTGCAATGCTTGCGATTTATGCATTTGTAAGTTCAATTTTTATATTTAGAATAAGAAAAAATAGAGAGATTTTGTAATGAATGAAGAGTGTAGTGATCAAACAAAAAAAACTGCCGAAAATTGGTTACATGGGGACCTTACAAAGGAACAATTAATTGCCCGAATTATCCGAGTTGACCATGCTGGAGAGTATGGTGCTAAAAGGATATACCAAGGTCAGCTTGCAGTTTTAGGCAACTCATCTGTTGGGGATACAATCAGAGAAATGGAAGCACATGAGCAACATCATTTAGATACTTTTGATCAACTCCTTGTTGAGAGAAGAGTTAGGCCTACAGTCTTAACACCATTTTGGCATGTTGCAGGATTTGCACTTGGAGCAGTTACAGCGATGATGGGAAAGCGCGCTGCTATGGCATGTACGGTAGCGGTGGAAGAAGTCATTGAAGAACATTATTACAATCAAGCAAAACAACTTGGTGAAGATGAATCAGAACTACGCAAAACTATAGAAAAGTTTGCAGAAGAGGAAGCTCACCATAAAGATACCGGTCTGGAACATGAAGCTGAGTTAGCTCCGGCCTATAAAGTATTATCAAAAGCAATTAAATCCGGTACAAAAGTAGCAATATGGCTATCAGAGCGCATTTAATAAAATCTTCATTAGTCTTTATATTTTTTATTCAATTCAGTTAAAAAGGGCGCATAAATGAACTCAAGCACTACAAATAACGAGCGTACAGGACCACTAAAAAACCTACGTGTTCTTGATATGAGCCGAGTGCTTGCTGGTCCATGGTGTGGTCAGCTTTTAGCTGATTTTGGAGCGGATGTCGTAAAGGTTGAACGTCCAAATACCGGTGATGATACTCGTAGTTGGGGCCCCCCATTTATAAAAGATAGTGAAGGAAATGAAACTGGTGACGCAGCTTATTTTATGTCCACAAACAGGGCAAAGCGGTCTATAACAATTGATCTATCAAAAATAGAGGGCCAAGAAATAGCTCGTGAGCTTGCAACCAAGGCAGATATTTTAATTGAAAACTATAAAGTCGGTGGTCTAAAAAAATATAACCTCGATTATGAGAGCTTAGCACATTATAACAAACGCCTGATATACTGTTCTATTACGGGTTTTGGCCAAACAGGCCCTTATTCAGAAAGAGCTGGATATGATCTAATCATTCAGGGTGCTGGCGGACTAATGAGTATAACAGGTGTACCTGATGGTCAGCCAGGTGCAGGACCTCAAAAAGTTGGAGTTGCAGTTTCAGATTTAATGACTGGTATGTATGCAATAACTGCCATCTTAGCTGCACTTAACTGGCGACAATTGACAGGTGAGGGTCAACATATTGATTTGGCACTTTTAGACACGCAAGCTAGTTGGTTATCTACGCAAGCGATGAATTATTTAGTTGGGGGTCAAGCACCTGAAAGGTTTGGAAACGAACATATAAATATTGTTCCCTATGGAGTATTCCCCACAAAAGACGGGCACATGATTCTCGGAATAGGAAACAATGGACAGCTAGAAAAATTCTTAAATATTGCAGGAAATCCTGATTTAATCAAAGACCCCCGATTTGCAACCCATAGATCTAGAATTGAAAATCGTGAGTTTGTTAATGAGCAAATACAAAATTTAACACTTAGCAAAACTATGGATGAATGGATTTCTGAGCTCGATGTTGCCGGAGTACCCTGCGGTCCAATAAATAAATTAGATCGAGTCTTTTCTGACCCACAAATTTTATCCCGTGATATGAAAGTATCTATTCCACATGCTTCTGGGGAATATGTAGATCATCCAGGAAACCCTATTAAGTTCTCAAAAACCCCCGTTGACTATCCATCTGCCGCACCAACTTTGGGTCAGCATACAGACGAAGTGCTCCGTGATTGGCTCTCATACGAAGATGAAAAAATTAATTTTCTTAACAAAAAAAAAGTTACTTAGATTAAATACTGATTAATTATGAATTTTGGATTCACTACTAGGTTTGCCCCAAGTCCCACTGGTGAAATGCATCTAGGCAATGCTTATTCGGCTTTATTTGCATACAAACGAGCTGACAAATCAAGAGGAGGTAATTTTCTTCTTAGGATTGAAGATATAGACTCTTCTCGCTGTAAATCTAAATTTGAAACAAGTATTTTGGTAGACCTTGAATGGCTGGGAATCTCATCAGATACAACCATCAGGAGACAATCAGAACATTTGGATGATTATGCTTTGGCTGTAAAAAAACTCAAGAATCAAGGGCTAATATATCCCTGTTTCTGTAGCCGTTCAGATATAAATGCAATAAATAATGCACCACATAAGTCAAGAATCACGGTATATCCTGGTACTTGCCGTAATCTAGATAGATCAGAAATTGTTGACAAAATATCTGTAGGTAAAAATTATTCCCTAAGATTAGATGTCAAAGAATCACTAAATCGTCTCGGAAAAATTACCTGGTACGATAGAAAAAAAGGACTCCAAGCTGTCAAGCCAGAGTTATTTGGCGATATTATTATAGCCCGCAAAGATACGCCAACAAGCTATCATCTTGCTGTTACAGTTGATGATCACTTGCAAAATATCAACTTAGTCACCCGAGGTGATGACCTTGAGCCTTCAACCGGAATTCATCGAATATTACAAAAGCTATTAGGTTTTTCAGAGCCTGAGTATGAGCATCACAAACTTATATTTGATAATGACGGTGAACGCCTGTCCAAAAGAAATAAAAGCGCAACTATCAGTTCCCTAAGATCCTCAGGAATACCTTCATATCAATTAATAGAGGCCTTACTCGATGGAAACGATGAGAGATTACTTGATTTATTAGATAGAACTGCAGAATGATTGTTTTTTAATAAATCTAGATGAAGAATCTATAGCAGAAACCTTAGGCCCAAAAGATAATTGCATTAATAGCTTGGCTATTATAAAGGTCTTAAAATGATTGTATTTATTATCAACCGTAATCATATCACTCGCATATATTTGCGTACTTTATCTCAGGTATAATTATAAATGAGCGATGTTCTTGAAATATTAGTATACGTTGCGATGGGGGCTGTAGTTGTTGTCCTATTTCTCGGGCTAGGTTCTTTTTACAAAGGCGACGGTAAAACAAATCGATCAAATATATTAATGAGATGGCGCGTCGGGCTTCAGCTATTGGCTGTTGCACTCCTAGCAATTCTAGTTTTCCTCGTTAAAGAATAAAGGAGCATAGAGCTGATGGTAAAATTAACTAAGATTTACACTAAAGGTGGCGACAAGGGGGAAACATCTCTTGGAAGCGGCGAAAGGGTCCAAAAACATAGCATAAGAGTTAATGCTTATGGAACTGTTGATGAGGCAAACTCTATTATTGGCATTGCCCGCCTTCACTGCCCGAAGCCCTCAGATAAAAGACTTGATGCGATTCAGAACGATCTATTTGATATTGGTGCAGATCTTTGCAGGCCAATAGGCGAGGAAGATAGCGCCCTAAGGGTAACAAGCACTCAAGTTGAAAGATTAGAATCAGAAATCGATGATATTAATTCATCGCTAGAGCCACTAAATTCCTTTGTTTTACCAGGAGGGAGCAACGCCGCAGCACACCTTCACCACGCTAGAACGGTTGTACGAAGAGCTGAAAGACTTTGTACTGAATTAGCTATATCTGAAAAGGTTAATCCACTTGTAATATCTTACCTAAACCGTTTATCAGATCACCTTTTTGTTCTTGCACGATATTTAAATGATGGCGGAAGCAATGATGTCCTTTGGAAACCTGGTGCAAATAGATGATAGCCGCTTCCCGTTGACTTAATACTTAGCCGAGAATATCCTACTCTTCCTTAGGACTTGATAAGGTTTTAAAAAATAATATGTATGTTTATATTTATTTTTGGAAAATACCGCTGAATAGCATTACAATTATATGGATATAAATAACTAAGGGAGCAGGCTGTAGATGAAACTGCTAGTCGCCGTAAAGCGAACTATTGATTACAATGTAAAAATTCGCGTCAAGTCAGATAATACTGATGTGGACATGGCCAATGTTAAAATGGCAATGAACCCTTTCTGTGAAATTGCCGTAGAAGAAGCTGTGAGAATGAAAGAATCTGGCCTAGCAGAAGATGTCATAGCAGTGTCCGCTGGACCAGACCAAGTTCAGGAAACTCTCAGAACAGCATTGGCTATGGGAGCTGATAGAGGCATTCACATAAAAACGGATATAGAACTACAACCACTTGCTATCGCAAAACTTTTAAAAGCTATAGTGGATATAGAACAACCAGAAGTCGTAATCCTAGGTAAACAAGCAATCGATGATGACAGCAACCAAACAGGACAAATGCTGGCGGCTTTATTAAATTGGTCACAAGCAACCTTCGCATCAAATATTGTGTTATCAGATGGAAATGCTGAGGTTACACGTGAAGTAGATGGTGGATTAGAAACAATTTCTGTAAAACTACCCGCCGTAATAACAACTGACCTAAGACTCAATGAACCCCGATATGCATCACTACCAAATATTATGAAGGCTAAGAAAAAAGCTATCGATATTAAATCTCCAGACGAATTATCTGTAGATGTTGAGCCAAGATTAATTACTCTTAAAGTGGAGGAGCCACCAAAAAGAGAGTCTGGAGTAATAGTAGAATCCGTAACTGAGCTTTTAGACAAACTACAAAACGAAGCTAAGGTGATCTAATGACTGTTCTTATTTTAGCCGAACATGATAACTCAGAACTTAAACGTGCCACGATGCATTCAGTGACAGCAGCATTACTAATATCGGAAGACGTCCATATTTTAGTTGCTGGAAATGATGCAGGCCCAGTTGTAAAAACAGCCTCTGAAATCCAAGGAGTAACCAAGGTTCTATACGCTAATAATAGCGCTTATGAGCATGGTTTAGCTGAGAACGTTGCCCCTATTCTTGTGTCACTAGGCGACTCATATAGTCATATCATGGCTACGGCTACTACTTTTGGTAAAAATGTAATGCCACGCGTCGCAGCACTGCTTGACGTGGCACAGTTATCTGACATTAGCAGTATAATCGATCAAGAAACATTTTCGCGACCTACTTACGCTGGAAATGTCATCACAACAGTTAAAAGTACTGATAAAATAAAGGTGATTACTGTGCGTGCTACAGCTTTTGAAGCAGCAATAGTGGGAGATCAAACTGCCCCTACTGAAGAGGTTAAAGGGAATGAAGATACGGGATTATCAGTATTTAAAAAACTTGAAGTGAGTGCCTCTGAAAGACCAGAGCTTACCAGCGCTGATATAATAGTATCTGGCGGGCGCGGCATGCAATCAGGAGAAAACTTTGTATTAGTCGAAGCTGTTGCAGATCGACTGGGTGCTGCAATAGGAGCTTCCCGTGCTGCAGTAGACTCTGGGTTCGTACCTAATGACTATCAGGTTGGACAGACGGGAAAGGTAGTTGCTCCTACTCTGTATTTAGCTGTGGGGATTTCTGGAGCAATACAGCACCTTGCTGGTATGAAAGATAGTAAATTTATAGCTGCTATAAATAAGGACGAAGAAGCACCAATTTTTCAGGTTGCAGATTATGGTCTTGTCGCAGACTTGTTTAAAGTACTCCCAGAACTAGCAGAAGAACTTGATAAACGTGGCCTTTCAAAAACTTGAGGCAATAAAATGATAAAAACTATTGGTATTATTGGTGCTGGACAAATGGGTAATGGTATCGCCCACGTCGCAGCCATAAACGATTTCGACGTAACAATCATTGACGTAAACGAAGAGAAAATTAGAAATGCATTTTCTTCAATCGAACGTAATTTGGATCGACAAGTCCAAAAAGGGCTGCTCTCTGAAGATACAAAATCAAATGCAATTGAAAAGATTAAAAGTGGTAATGGAGTCAATGATCTAAAACATTGTGATCTTGTTATTGAAGCCGCAGCTGAGAACGAGCCACTTAAGAAAGAAATCTTTAATAGCCTACACGGTTTGTTAAGGCCTGAAGCTATTCTCTGTACAAATACATCTTCTATTTCTGTTACCAGGCTTGCAGCAAGCACAGATCGCCCTAACAAATTCATGGGTATGCATTTCATGAATCCTGTTCCACTGATGGAGTTAGTAGAACTTGTTAGAGGGATTGCAACTGATACAGAAACATATGAGACAATACGTGATGTAACAATACGTATGGGCAAAACCCCTGCAATGGCTGAGGACTTCCCTGCATTTATTGTGAACCGTATCCTACTTCCCATGATTAATGAAGCTATCTATGCACTCTACGAAGGAGTAGGAAATGTCGAAGCAATAGATACCTCCATGAAACTCGGAGCACACCATCCCATGGGGCCCCTCCAGCTTGCTGATTTTATTGGCTTAGACACATGTCATGCAATAATGCATGTACTCTATGAAGGGCTTGCAGACAGTAAATATAGGCCCTGTCCATTGTTGGCTAAATACGTTGAGGCTGGTTGGTTGGGCAGAAAAACAGGAAAGGGCTTCTATGACTATTCCGGAGAAAAACCAATTCCTACTCGCTAATGGTGTATATGATTTTCTTTTGTAATTATCTTCTCATCGCCGATAAGAGAACTTCTGTTTTGATCCGTCACTACATACTCAACTAGAGCCTGCATAGATATAATACCTTGATTTTCGAAAGTGAATTTCACTGGAATAGTATCATTATTCTCGTATGTGCCCCTTAAGCCCATTATCATGATATGATAACCACCAGGAAGTAACTCAATACTAGTCTCAGGTGGAATAATTATAGAATCTATATGTCTCATTTTTGCGATTCCATCCTCAATTATTTGAGAATGAAGGGCCATTTTTCTAGCACAGTCACATTCTGCGCCAATCAATCTATCCTGGAGCTTACCCTCATTTGCAATCTCAATATACAATGCCGCATTAGGTGAACCTGGAACGATTTTAATCAAAGGGTGGATTAGAACTAAGGAACCATGAATTTTATCATGAGAAAACGAATCAGTAGAAAGGAATATAAATATTGCTAGTGTAACCAGCAAGAAACCGAGTATACGTCTAGGGATAGGTAAAATAATTTTATACATTTAATCTCTTATCCTTATTTACTTACTAAAACCTATTTACACCAGTATCTTGAATTATACTATCGCAGATAACTTTATCCATTATGAATACCGTGCCTTAAGGACTGTAAGTAAGTAAAAATAGATGCTGTAAATACCAAAAAACTGCAAAAACCTAGTGTGACGTAGAATTTTTTAAGAAAATGATTTTCTTTACCTCTTGTGCTTCAATTGTTTAGAATCCCAATAAATAACGATTCCTCGTAATAGGCTTGATAATAAAGCAGGATCAATAATAATAAATTAAAAATTTATTTATTTTTATATTGGTAATCTCGTCAATATGCTCTAAGGCATGAATCTGTTACAATTATACAAAGCCCACCTATCTAATGGCGGTAATAGATTATGGAAGATAATAAGAAACATAAAAAGCAAACTAAAAGAACGTACAAAAAAAGACCAAAAAAACTGGCTAAATCCTCTACTCAATCTGAGTTAAAAGATACTGGATCTAACCCCCTATGGGGTGGCCGTTTTAGTAAAGGACCAAGCAGCATTATGGAGGATATTAACTCTTCTGTAGATGTGGATTGGGTTTTATATGAAGAGGATATCGAGTGCAGCAAAGCTCATGCTGAGATGCTTTATAACCAGGGCATACTAAATAATTCAGATAAAAAAAAGATAATCAAAGGACTTAATCAAATTCAGCGTGAGATCGAGGACGGCGAACTGACTCCTAATCATACCCTGGAAGATATCCACATGAATATTGAAAACCGATTATTTTTATTAATAGGTGATGCCGCCGGTAGACTCCATACTGCAAGATCAAGAAATGACCAGGTTGCTACAGATTTCAAAATTTGGATCAGGAAAGCAATTGATCAATCCGATCGAGAATTACAAGCTTTACAGAGCGCCTTGATTAAAAGAGCAGAGCAACACTCAGACACTCCTATTCCAGGATTCACACACTTACAGGGAGCCCAGCCGGTAACGCTTGGACACCATCTTTTGAGTTATGTGGAAATGTTTGGACGTGATCGTGGCCGATTCAATGACGCCAGAAAAAGATTGAATGAATGCCCTTTGGGTTCAGCGGCCCTTGCTGGAACATCATTTCCTATAGACAGAAAGATGACATCAGAAAGTTTAGGGTTTGATCGTCCAACACGAAATTCCCTTGACTCTGTTTCAGACAGGGATTTTGCCCTTGAAGCGCTGGCTGCAGTAGCTCTTTGCTCATCCCACCTCTCCAGACTTGGAGAAGAGCTAGTCATATGGTCAAGTAATCAATTTGGGTTTATCAGATTATCTGATAGCTTTTCAACTGGTAGCTCAATAATGCCCCAAAAGAGAAATCCTGATGCAGCTGAGCTTATTAGAGGAAAAAATGGGAGAGTTACAGGAAATTTTGTTGGACTATTAAATACAATGAAGGGACTCTCTTTAGCTTACGCAAAGGACATGCAAGAAGACAAAGAGCCTATATTTGATTCCTTTAAAACTTTATCGATTTGCCTCCGAGCAGCCGGAGGAATGATAAACGATATGACAATAAATAAAGAGGCTATGGCAGAGGCAACAAAAGAAGGACACTCTACCGCAACTGAATTAGCTGATTGGTTGGTGAGGGAATTAAATATACCATTCCGCAATGCCCATGAGTCGGTTGGGAAAATAGTAAAAATGGCAGACTCTAAAGATTCAAGATTATGGGATTTGTCATTGTCAGATTTACAAAGTATACAACCAAAGATAACCAAAGCAGCACATGATATTCTTAAACCTGAAATTGCCATAAATACTAAAACTAGTTATGGGGGCACTTCCGTGAAACAGGTAAAACTTCAACTTAGGCAAGCTAAAAAGAGGTTTCTATGATACGCAAACTTAGTCTTATTTTGACTTTAGTTGCTGTATTAGGTCTCGTAATTGCTCTAGCAGGAGGGTGCGGAAAAAAAGGACCTCTTAAAATACCTGAAACTGCTATGCGCAGCAGCATAATTATCTAGCACTAGCCCCTATATTTAAATGATTATGGATATTTAATTATGAATATAAGAGACCAATTCAACTATAATAGTATGGAAGGATCAGATGATAAACTAATGTACGCTGAACAAGTCTCTCTTCCCGAACTAGCTCGAGAAGTAGGAACACCATTATACGTCTATTCATCTGAGGCACTTATTGAAAGATATAAAGCAATAGCAAAAACTAACCCCAATGGACTAATTTGTTACTCAGTCAAAGCAAATGGAAATATTTCTGTCATACGCACACTAGCTCAGCACGGCGCTGGTGCAGATGTAGTCTCAGGAGGTGAACTATATCGGGCATTACAAGCGGGGGTCTCTCCTGAAAAAATTGTATTTGCAGGTGTGGGTAAAACTGAAGATGAAATGGGAGCAGCCCTAGATGCAAATATTTTTCAGATAAATATAGAGTCCGAACCAGAACTTGAACAGTTAAATAGTGTTGCTCTCAATCGCGGAACCACGGCGCCTGTAGCCGTTAGAGTTAACCCCGATGTTGATGCAAATACCCACAACAAGATAGCTACCGGGCGAAGTGGAGACAAATTTGGTGTACCGTATGAAAAAGCTATACATCTTTATAAAAAAATTGAAAGTTTGAAAGGAGTAAAAGCAACTGGATTAGCAACACATATCGGGTCCCAGCTTACTGATTTAGAACCCTTTGAGATGGCTTTCTCAAAAATTTCTCAGCTAGCCTGCAATTTAAAATCAAAAGGCCATCAGATTGAAAATATAGATTTTGGTGGCGGTTTAGGCATTCGATACTCTTCAGAGGATGAGCCTTCATTATTACATTATGCGTCTATAGTGAGTAAAGCAGCTAGTGCAGCAGGATGCCGAATTATTCTTGAACCTGGCCGATGGATAACTGCTCCTGCAGGCATCCTCTTAACAAGAGTTATCTATGTCAAAAGAACAGAGGCAAGAAATTTTGCTATCGTTGACTGCGCCATGAACGATTTTATGAGACCAGCCTTATATGATGCCTGGCACGAAATTAAACCCGTAATACAGACCAAAGAGTCCCCGGACAAGGAGACCGTAGATGTTGTTGGGCCAATTTGTGAGAGCGGTGACTTCCTGGCACATGATAGAGATTTGCCCCCGTTAGCTCCTGGTAATTTGTTAGCTATACTTAACACCGGAGCATATGGAGCTTCCATGTCCTCTCATTATAATAGTCGTATTCCAGCAAGCGAGGTTTTAGTAAAAAAGAAGAAATGGTCAATTATTAGAAAAAATTCTTCTATTGAAGCCTTTGTGGCAGATGAAAACATAGCTGAGTGGCTTACAGAATAAGACCAATGACTTAATTTATTTAAGCCTCTAAATAGTTTCAGTTAGAGGTGTAAAATTACACTAAGAATCTTTCTTATCTACAAAAGTAAGGACAAGACTGGCGGCAGCACTAGGAGGGTTTGAAAGCCGAGTCATAAATTCTATACCCTTAGATGCATCAACAACTCTTGATGTAGCAATCACTATCCAATGATGCAGCTCCCTACCACCAGAATCAATTACCGCTACACGAATAGGTGGAATTCTTATCTCTGTTTTTTTATTACTCCAGACCTCGCCCCTAACTTCTAAGACCGGAATTCCTTCTTGAGTAATTTGTAAACGCGATACATTCTTAAATGAAAGGGTCGAAGGGCCCGCAAAAGAAATGCCCATTCCTATAGCAGAGTAGAATTTATTTGCTTCAGGCCACGAATCTACTATTGGATGACGCCCCGCAAGAATGCCCCCAACAACAATCATAAATGAAAGAACAATTACCGCCCAAACAAAAATTTTGCTACGCTCCCTTTGAGAAACTATTACTGGCAAATTAGCACCAGGTGATAAAGGTATTGGATTCTGACTTGAGGGGACAAGATCAGTTTCAGTCTCTGATTTGTTTGGTAATTCCGGAGGGGGGTTTTTATGCCAAGTAAAATTACATTTTGCACAGCGCACTTTCCTACCCTCAGAACCTAGTGAAAGAGGGTCAACCAGATATCGCGCGTCGCATGAAGGGCATATAACAATCATATTCAAACCGTAGAGCATATAAAAAAATAATGGGAGATAGGGTAATTTTTCAATTTAGCCTTTAGCAGATATTTTTTGCAAATTTTGGATAAGATATTTCCTCTTTCTCTTTCAAATCTGTTATGGAGTATAAAAAACTGTATGACTCATATACAATAAGATTTATACAACAAACTAACAGCTCTTTCTAACTGTGCCCATGATAAAAAGGTAACAATTATCTGTTAATGAACACAACAGGATAAGCTTGTGAAAATAATTGGTTTTTTTAATCTCAAACACCTCCCGCTTCTAGGGGCAATTACTAGTGGGCTACTAGTTGCTGCACTTTTTGCATGGTCTATTGGACTTATCTGGTTTGCTAATCAAACTTCAAATACGAAGTTCGATCGTGATAGTCATACTGATGCTATTGTAGTGCTTACTGGTGGCTCTGGAAGACTAGAAGCAGGCTTACAATTACTTAATGATGGACTAGGTAAGAAACTATTCGTAAGTGGAGTAACAAAAGGATTACAACCAATTGACCTATTTAATTCATCTGCACAAATAATTTCTGAATTAAAATGCTGTATAAAAATCGGATATGATGCATCTAACACTGCTGAAAATGCAAAAGAAACCGCTTCATGGTTCAATGCTCATAATTTTACTAGCTTACGTGTTGTAACAGCCAGTTATCATATGCCAAGGAGTATGATGGAATTCCGCAGATCACTCCCAAACGCTACCCTTGTAGCTAATCCCATATTTCCTCAACACGTGAAAGTTAGAGATTGGTGGTATCATCAAGGAACATCTAAACTGATTGCAAGCGAATATGCTAAATTTCTGTTAATCATGATTAAGCCAACTACGTAATGCCTTTAAAAAGTAGACATAAAAAACTTAACTTCTCACGTTCGCTGCTATGTACAATTGGATTTTACGTTTGGGCAATTATTATAGGCTGCGTAATGATTGCTACTATATTTTTGCTTCCTAAATCGTTATTTAAATGGCTAGTGATAACTTGGGCTAAAGGAAATCATATTATCCTCCATCTAGTCGCAGGTATTACATTTGAAGTAAGGGGGAGAGAAAACATACCCCTTGAACCGGCTATAATTGCTTCTAAACATCAGTCTGAATGGGAAACTACAGTTTTCTTACTTTTACTAGATAACCCTGTTTATGTAATAAAAAAAGAATTAGGATTCATTCCAGGATACGGCCAGTTCACAAAAAAAATGGGAATGATCAGTATTGACCGACTCGGCCACGCAAGAGCCTTGCGATACCTTATCAAACAGGCAAAAAAATCCATCAATGATAATCGGTCGTTAATAATTTTTCCTGAAGGCACAAGAGTTATGCCCGGAACTAAAATTCGATACCAATCGGGTGTTGCTGGAATATATTCAAACTTAGATGTTTCAGTAGTTCCAGTAATACATAATTCAGGTATGCACTGGCCACCAAGGTCATTTCGAAAATACCCTGGAAAAATAATACTCCAATTCTTACCTGCAATTGAACCTGGATTAAATAGAGAAAAATTTATGTTTAGACTAGAAAATACAATGGAAGAGGCTATGAGTGACTTATTAACGGAAGTAGAACAAAAAAATTAAAAACTATGCGATTCTACCCCCTCACCTCATCAAGAAGTTTTGTCAATGCACAGTCTTTTATTCCTAGTTTTTTTAAATAATCAACAGTATTAATCAAATATTCTAGTGATGATCCAGAATCTCCATGCCCTTGTTTTATATATTTTATTTTATCCATTGAACTCATACTAGAAATATATTGTTCACTGGCTGGGTTAGCAATATATGTAAAAGCCTGCACTCTATTCCCACAATTAGGTCCTGTTAAAATTTCTACCTCGACTCTAGATCTAATATACACATCGTAAACAATTTCTCTTTTATCAACCGCTTGCAATGTCCTCTCAGCTAAAGAATGATCAACCAGATAAGCAACACCCTCGCAAGAGCCCCCCCTATCCAAGCCAAGAACTAATCCGGGGCATTCACGTGTACCACGATACTTGTAAGAGTAGACACAAAGAGATCTATTATAGCCTCCAAGAAAAGCCTTTTGTGATTCTATATACTTGAATCCGGGTCGCCAAATTAAGGAACCATAAGCAAATATCCAAATATCACTATTAAAATTATTCATAGCTAACTCTCAAGGGTTCAATTATTTGATATGTTTACTGCCTATAGAACTAATAAATAGAAAATTATACTCAACACTTGCCCGATTTTAAATCGGAAGTTAGCTTTATTATTTAATACTAATCATATAACTATGTAATTTTTTATAAAGGCTACTTATATGGCTTTTCTATCCGTTGTAACTATTACTCTTATAGTTTTTTCCACTGTAATATTTGGGTATACTACATACTGGTATATAGCAGCATCTGAAATTACCAAAAGAATCAATGAGTGGGCCTCTATACAAAATACTTTGGGTAATAAGATAGTTTTTGAGGATATTTCTACTCGTGGATTTCCTCTGAATTTAGATATCCAAATAGAAAAACCTGAAATAGAGATTTCTGATTCTGATCTAATTATAGCTACAAAGCGTTTTCATATTTCTTTAGAGCCCTGGAATTTTAGAAGAATAAATATAACCCCTGATAAAGAGACTTGGGCTAAAACTACTAATAATGGGTTAATAGAAACCTATTTAATAAAATTGGCTTCCGGCCGAGTAGAGATAACTAGAGATGGGAAATATTTGAGAGATATTCATACCCAACTTTTTGATATCTCTTTAGAAAGCCCTATAAGTAAAGAGCCTACACTAGTCTCTTATTTACAGCTAAAAATTCAGGTTTTGGGATCTCATAAATCTCAAGAACTAAATGCCCCTCTAGTGAATACTACCCTTAATTTAGAAAAAATTGTATTGCCAGATGGATTTGGCGAGGATATGGGAGAATATATAGATCACCTTGATATTTCTACCAGTCTATTTGGGACTATAAGTGATGACGAGCCTAATAATACTATGAAAAGATGGCGTGATTCTGGAGGGTTTTTAGATATCAATTCTCTTCGTGGAAGATGGGGACCGCTAGAGCTAGAGGCTAGCGGAACTATGACACTCGATGAACATGAGCGCCCATTAGCTGCAATTGCCGCTGATGTAACAGGGTATGGTGATATGATAGATGCATTAATTATGAGTAATGCAATTCCTTTAGGAGATGCATTCATAGCAAAAGTGGCTTTTAACATGCTTGCTGAGGAAAAGTCTGATGGATCAAGGCAACTAAATGCGATCCCGCTGACCATACAAGATGGCATTTTATCCGTTGGGCCTATGAATGTAACTAGTGTAGACCCTATAACTTTCTAGTCTAACACCTAACATTTTATAGCTACACTTGTTTAGCTTGTATTATACCTTTTCTAATATCTCTTGTTTTAGAGAATAGTTCCTCTAAGGTATCACCATCACCCCAGCGAATTGCTCTTTGCAATACAGATAAGTCCTCTGAAAACCGCCCAAGCATCTCCAGAACTGCTTCTCGATTATTCAGGAATACATCACGCCACATTACTGGGTCAGACGCAGCGATACGTGTGAAATCACGAAAACCTCCAGCGGCATACTTTATCACTTCACTCTCATTAACAACCTCAAGGTCATAAGCTGTTCCAACAATATTATATGCTATCAAGTGAGGTAAATGAGAGGTAATAGCAAGAATCTGATCATGATAATAAGCGTCCATAGAATCAACTTGCATACCAGCTTGTAACCATAAATTCTTGACGGCTTCTACAGCGTCAGGGTCCGCCGTTTCTTCTGGTGTCAAAATACACCAACGATTCTCAAACAGACCTTCAAAGCCAGCTTCAGGACCTGAATGCTCCGTACCAGCTACAGGATGGGCAGGAATAAGATGAACACTTTCAGGTAGGTGAGGTTTCACATCCTCAATAACGCAGCGCTTTACAGAGCCAACATCAGTAACTATTGCTCCCTGCTTCAAAGCAGGCCCCATTATTTTCGCAAGTTGCTTATTTGCTCCAACAGGAACCCCAAGAACAATTAAATCAGCACCCTCAACAGCAAAACTAACATCTGTTGTATATGAATGGCATAGATTTAATTTCTTCGCTTTCTCTAGGGTTGCATCACTGCGAGAGCAGCCAATAATTTTTTCAGCTAGGCTATCGCGTCTAATGACTCGTGCTAATGATGAGTTAATCAACCCAATCCCAATAAGTGCTACACAATCAAAATGTGGTTTTTTCTTCAAGGGATCCTCGCAAATTCATTAAGTTTTAAAATAACAGTCTCCATTTCATGATCTAAACCCATAGTAATTCTCAGACAATCAGGAAGTCCGTATGATTCAACGTTACGAACAATTATACCATTTTTAATTAAAAACTTTTCAGCATCAGTTGCGCTTTGTCCTTTAATACTGGGAAATTGCATGAGTATAAAATTACCTGCACTAGGTAAACATTTAATTTTTGTCCCAGAAAGCTGATCTGGAAAACTATTAAGCCATTTATCATTGAGCGCAAGCGACTTGTTAATGTGATCTCTATCCGACAAAGCAGCTGTGGCAGCTTCTATTGCTGCACCGGTAACATTAAAAGGTCCCCTTACACGATTTAGAACATCTACTATACTTCCTGGAGCATAGCACCAACCAACTCTCAAAGAAGCTAGACCATATAACTTAGAGAATGTTCGCGTCATAACTACATTCTCACTAGAATCCACTAAGTCTATTCCACAATTATAGTCTTGTAATCCTGCATACTCGGCATATGCAGCATCAATTACCAAAATGATATTACTTGGCAGATTACTCCAAAGGCGATGAATCTCTGACCGTGATAGATAACTACCTGTAGGATTATTAGGATTAGCAATAAAAATAATACGTGTATCTTTAGATACTGCATTTAAAATCTGATCAACATTAGCACATAAGTTAGTCTCAGGAACTGCGATTGGTGACGCTCCTGAAGCTAAAGCTGCTAATTTATAAACCAAGAAACCGTGTTCAGTAAATAATACCTCGTCTCCTGGGCCAGCGTATGCTCTACATAACAACTGCAATAACTCGTCTGAACCTGCACCACAGACTATTCTATTAGGATCAATATTATGTATGCCACACAGAGCTAATTTCAGCTCACTGGCCCCACCATCCGGGTACCTTGAAATCCTTTCGGAATGAGCTTTATATGCTCTTATTGCCTCTCCACTAGGGCCTAGAGCAGCCTCGTTTGAGGAAAGCTTAATAACATTTTTTTTACCGGCTATCTCAGCGCTTCCGCCAACATAGGGGTCAATCTCCAGGATTCTCGGCCTGGGCTCTGGGTATTTGAGCATGGCCTACCTCACAATTTGTTTAATCTAGTTAACATTAGAAGCTATTCGCTATTTTGGGTCTTTACGATATCAAAAATTTAATTTCTATCTGGTCGAGCATAAGATCCTAGCACAAAATATATTTCCAGGGCATCACCAATGTAAGAAGAAAATTTGGCTAATCGAGAATCTTCCTCAGATATAAAACCTTTTACTTCAATAAGCTTCCAATCTGGTTCCCCTTGATTTATTTTCGAGCTAGAAGCAATTACACCAGCAGTCGATAAACCTGCAATACCCATAGATTTTGTAATTTTATCTGCGCTAACTGGGCTCTTAAATTTCATTACAAGAAATGTCATATCATCGCCACTATCTTCTGGCTCTGAACATGCAATAGCAAGCCCCTCAAGCCCCTTACTAACGCCATGTTTATCCATGAGCCAGGGTATCCTTGCAATTACCCTGGGACGAAATTCACCACTTGATGCAAGCGTTGCCCACCAAGGTATATCGGAATTATCAAATCTTTCATCTTCTGGTATGGGTAAAATCCCTACTGATGATTTACCGTCTCTAACTGCTCTGAGTACTCCACTTTCTGTTTTTGTATGACGAAGAGGTGAATCTTCTCCAAAGTATCTTCTGGCAAGGTTCTCATATGCCGCTCCAGACCTAGTATCATCCCCAGAAAAGACTGATATTGTAAATTCAGACTCTAAACTTAATGTAGATGAGATTATTTGCCTCCAGATACTAACAATGAGTCCTTTTGGATAAAAACCATTATGGTTGGATAATAAGCGCCTCATAACCTCAGCTTCTCGAGCAGGTCTAATAAAGCTTTTTAACTGTTTTGAGCGTCTTTTAACTTTCCCAACTTCAACCGCAATAGAAGACCTTCTTATCAATAGAGAATGAATTTCGTCATCAATTTCATTAATATCTTGACGAAGCTGGTCTAAGTTTTTGGTCGAGTTAGGCTTATTTATCATTATTACAAATATATGTTATGAACCGATCAAAGTGCTTTATAGAGTTATTTGGTAAGGTATGTGAACAACAAAATCAAAGAAAACATTGACATTATAGTATTGTTTGCCAATTCCTTACAGTTTAGGGAATATTTTAGTCTCTTCACGATAGTAATTTTAGGTTATAGGATAAAAAAGTAGCATGACAGAAGATTTAAAGGCTAACTCTATTAAAAAAACCTCGCCTGGGGGAACACCAGCTTCCCCGGTCGATCAAAGTATGGTTGTAGCTGATAAATTTCCACTAAAACTATCGTCAGGAGAACACCTCGATAATATCTCTATAGCTTATAGGACTTGGGGTAAATTAAATTCGGAAAAAAATAATGCAATATTAGTTTGCCACGCCCTTACTGGAGATCAGCATGTTCTGGGGCCACATCCTCAAACAGGTAGGCCTGGCTGGTGGGAACTAATGCTTGGGCCAGGGAAAGTATTAGATACCGAACGCTACTACATTATTTGCCCAAATGTCCTTGGGGGATGTATGGGCACTACAGGACCAGGGTCAATTAACCCAGCGACTAACAAGCCCTACGGCACTGACTTTCCAATCATCACTATCAAAGACATGGTCTCAGCCCAATCTCTACTTATTGAAAAACTTGGGATAGAAGAATTATTTTGTGTAATAGGTGGATCTATGGGTGGAATGCAGGTCTTGCAATGGTCAGCTGATTTTCCAGAAAAGGTATTTAGTGCAATACCAATAGCTGCAGCTGCACGACACTCAGCACAAAATATTGCATTCCATGAAGTGGGGCGACAAGCTATAATGGCAGATCCTGAGTGGCATAATGGAAGATTTATTGAAAAAGAAGTGTCTCCAGAACGCGGACTAGCTGTTGCCAGAATGGCAGCTCATATTACATATCTATCTGAAACTGCATTACACAAAAAATTTGGTCGTGATCTTCAAGATCGAGCAGATCTTTCATACGCATTTGATGCTGACTTTCAAGTTGAAAGTTACCTTCGTCATCAAGGTGAAAGTTTCGTGAACAGATTCGATGCAAATTCATATCTCTATATTACTCGGGCTATGGATTACTTCGACCTGGCCCAAGAATACGGTGGTGCACTAGCGGAAGCTTTTCGTAATTCAAACGCACGATTTTGTCTTGTTAGTTTCACAAGTGACTGGCTCTACCCTACCGCTGAAAGTAAGGAGATTGTTAGAGCCTTAAATACTGTTGCTGCGAATGTAAGCTTTGTTGAAATAGAAAGTGATAAAGGACATGATGCATTTTTACTAGATGAACCTGACCTTTTTCATATTCTCTCAGGCTTTCTCAATGGAGCTGCCAGGCATAAGGGGCTCGAGCAAAATGTCTAAAAAAATAAACAATGTTCGCTCAAAACGGGCTGACTTTTATCTAATCGCAGGAATTGTAGAACCTGGATCCAGAGTCCTAGATATTGGCTGTGGTGATGGAAGTTTATTAGAACTTTTGGAAGAAAAAAGAAATGTCGACGGTAGAGGCATTGAAATAAGCCAGAAAGGAGTAAATGCATCTGTTGCCCGAGGGCTTTCGGTTATTCAAGGTGATGCAAATACTGATCTATATGACTATCCAGACGATACATTTGACTACGTAATCCTTGGGCAAATGCTACCGGTGATATCTAAACCTCGGGAAATGCTCAATGAATTACTACGAATAGGACGATACGCAGTAGTATCAATACCTAATGCTGGCTATTGGAAAAATCGCTTTCATCTGCTCTTTCGTGGACGGATACCTATTGCTGAAAAAAATGATAATAGATGGTGGAATACTGAGAATATTCACCCCTGCACTATCCGAGATTTTATTTTTCTTTGTCAAGAAGATGGTCACATAATTGAAAAAGGAATCAAACTTGACTCTAAGGGTCGCGCCACTCGATTTTCAGGCACAAATGGCCATGCTAATCTTTTCGGAGAGCAAGCAATATTTTTATTGACCCGGGATAAATAGTTTAACCCATTAGTAATTATATTTGTACTAAGTTTTAACCATCTCATTTAATACAAATGAGACTAATACATATGAGTCCCACCATTCATAGAGATAGTTGAACCCGTCATCCATGCAGCAGATTCATCAATTAAAAATATTACAGCATGAGCAACCTCTTTTTCTAACCCCAATCTTCGAACCGGTGATGCGCCTATAATTTTTTCCATTATTCTATCTGGCATCTGACTCATAAGATAAGTATCGACGTATCCTGGGGCTATTGTATTAACTGTTATTCCATATTTCGCAGCCTCTAATGCTAGAGCCTTTGTAAATCCATGCATTCCAGCTTTTGCAGCAACATAATTGACCTGATTTAACTGTCCAGCCTGCCCATTCATGGATCCAATATTAATTATGCGCCCCCATTTTTTTTCTATCATATAAGGATAAATTAACTTTGATGTAATAAATACAGAATCTAAGTTTACTCTTTGTACTTTTCTCCACTGGTCAAGAGTCATGTTTTCAAACTTTGAATCAGATGCAGTTCCAGCATTGTTAACTAATATATCAATTGAGCCCATATCATTTATTAGGGAGCTTATACCCTTCTCAGAGGACTCCCAATCGCTTACATCCCATTTATAAACAGGAATACCTGTGTTATTATGGAAGGATTTAGCAACCGAGTCATCGTTATTGTAATTTACAGCTACCTTATATCCCCTTTCCTTAAGATTAACTGCAATACCTTCACCAATACCGCGCGTACCCCCTGTAACTAAAGCAACTTTGCTCATAATATCTCCTAAGACTCTGTTAAAACCTTTAATTAAATAAAAAAACTTAATTATAAATAAAAAAATAAAACAATAATTTAAAGACTAAAATCTATATTTACGAAATACCCACTCTATCAGTTTGCCCGATGGATGAATCCCTGCCAAAATACCATTAGTTGAATGTCCAATAAACAATGATCTATAAGACTTATTTAAGAATTTAAATTTTTAATGCTCTATGGATTATGAAAATTAAAGCAGAAACATTATAATTGTATGATTCTAGATGATATTACAAATCAATACTGAAGAAAAAAGTAGTTAAAAATGAATACAATTTCTAAATTACTTAGCTATGGCAAAGATTATGACCCAGCAATTAAAGCTCCTGACAGAAATTATCTTAATTATCTAGAACTCAGGACTTTGGTTGAGAAGTCCATTTTAAAACTTCAAGAATTCGGGATCAGAAGAAATGATAGAGTTGCAATTATAGCTAATAATGGGCCCGAAATGGCTACTGCATTTATCACAGTATCTTCTATGGCATCAGCGGCCCCTCTAAATCCGGCATATCGCCCAGAAGAATTTGAATACTATCTTAAAGACTTAAATGCTAGGGCAGTAATTGTGGATTATGGTGACAATTCTCCTGCAATAAAAATTGCAAAAGATCTTGGGATTAAGGTCATATATCTTATTTCACAGCCACAAAATCCCGCAGGCAGCTTCGAACTTGAAGGTTCCAGTTCAGACACATACTACAATACAAATGGATTACATGAAGAAGATGAAGCACTTGTTTTGCATACATCAGGTACAACATCAAAACCTAAGATAGTTCCACTATCACAGAAAAATCTGGCTTATTCAGCAAATAATATTTCTTCATGGTTGGCACTGAGTGAAAAAGATATATGCCTAAATATTATGCCATTATTTCATATACACGGTCTTGTTGCAGCCGTACTATCTTCACTAAATGCTGGGGCCAGCATCTCCTGCTCTCCAGGGTTTAATGCGCTTAAATTTTTTTCCTGGTTAGATTCTGAAAAACCCACATGGTATACTGGGGTGCCGACAATGCACCAAGCAATTTTAGCACGTGCACCACGTAATAATAATATAATTAAAAAGAATAGACTTCGTTTTATACGTTCCTCATCAGCGCCCTTACCTTCTTCAGTTATGATTGATTTAGAAAATAAATTTGACTGCCCTGTTATCGAGTCTTATGGCATGACTGAAGCAGCTCACCAAATGGCAAGCAATCCACTGCCTCCAACTAAGCGGCTTCCCGGTCATGTAGGTCTAGCAGCTGGTCCTGAAATTGCAATAATTGATAATGATGGAAATATCTTACCGAGCGGTAAAGAAGGAGAGGTTGTAATACGTGGTGAAAATGTAACATCTGGTTACGAAAATAATCAAGAAGCAAATACCTATGCATACGTTAATGGCTGGTTTCGAACTGGAGATCAAGGAATATTAGATCAAAGCGGCTACCTTAAGCTTACCGGAAGACTCAAAGAGATTATAAATCGTGGTGGAGAAAAAATATCCCCGAATGAAGTTGATGATGTTCTCTCTGAGCATCCGAGCGTTCACCAGTCTTTGGTATTTGCTGTTCCCCACGACAAGCTAGGAGAAGATGTTGCGGCTGCAGTTGTTTTATGCGATGGAGAAACAGTCAGTGAAAAAGATCTTCAAAATTTTTTAGAAAAAAAACTTTCTAATTTTAAAATTCCGAGACAGATTGTTTTTTTAGAAGAGATACCAAAGGGTCCTACTGGAAAACTCCAGAGATCAGGTCTCGCAAAAAAATTAGGTTTAGGATAATGCGTATATGTATATTTGGCGCCGGTGCAATAGGGGCTTATATAGGGGCAGAACTTTCATTGGCAGGGGCTGACGTAACACTTATTGCTCGCGGAAAGCATCTTAAAGTTATGCAAGATAATGGTGTAACTATAAAAACTGAAGGTGAAGAAATAGTTGCTAGACCGCGTTGTATTAATGATCCAAAGGAGGCAGGTGTTCACGACTACGTGTTTATAACTCTAAAAGCACATTCATCTGCATCCCCTTACGAGCTAATTAATCCGTTAATAGGTCAAGAAACATCAGTTATTAATGCACAGAATGGCTTACCTTGGTGGTATTTCTATAAGTTAGCGGGAAGGTGGGAAAATTACAAAATAAGGAGTGTTGATCCAGATAATCTTCAATGGAACAAAATTACGCCTGAGAGAGTTATAGGAACAGTTGTTTACCCAGCTGCCCAGATTATATCTCCCGGAATAATTGAAATGCAACCTCATATCAGTCAAAAACGTCTACCCATTGGAGAACCAAACGGCAGTAAATCCGACCGTATTATTAAACTAAGCAAATTATTAATAAGTGCAGGATTTAAATCTCCAATAAGATCAGATATTCGCTCGGATATCTGGATGAAATTATGGGGTAACTTAGCATTTAATCCCATTAGTGCTCTTACTGGAGCAACTCTTGAAGAGATATGTGTCAACCATGAAACTAGGGCTCTAGCTAGAACAATGATGCTAGAAGGGCAGGCAATTGGAGAACGTTTAGGCGCTAAATTTAATATAGATGTTGATACACGCATAGAAGGAGCAAAATCAGTAGGACAACATAAAACATCTATGTTGCAAGACCTTGAACTTGGCAGACCTATGGAAACTGACCCTATTTTAGGGTCAGTAGCAGAAATTGGAAAACTTGTTGGAGTACCGACACCTACAATTAATATTGTTTATGGACTGCTAAAACAACGTTCTTCGAATGTATAACGAAGATATAAAATTTTTCCTTTTTTAACCCTCCCTACCAAGCCAGCGCTACGCCATCCTTGCGGGGCTCTGAAGCGCCAGATATTACACCACTAGCCAAATCCATACTAACTATTTGGCCACCACCTATACCTTCCTCTACCCAATTTATTTTGTGCCCCCTATCTTGTAGACCTGATGCAACAGAATGTGGAATTGTAGATTCCAAATCATAGCTATCTTCAAAAGAAAATCCCCTGGGAAAGTCTAAGGCCTCTTGAATATCCATATCATAATCTATGAGATTAGATAAAATATGCATATGGCCACAAGCTTGATAATGCCCACCCATTACACCAAACGCCATAATAGCTGAATTATTCTTACTGAGAATACCTGGAATTATAGTATGCATCGGCCTTTTGTGTCCCGCTATACAATTCATATGATTTTTGTCTAACGAAAAACTAGATCCACGATTTTGAAATATGATTCCAGATTTAGGCGAACAAAGGCCTGACCCAAAAGGATGAAAGAGTGAATTTATAAATGAAACAAAATTTCCCCTACTATCCACTGTAGCTAAATATACAGTATCACGATGATTAAATTTATCTGTTATAGATAAATTAGATATTGCCTTCCTCATGCTAATTTTTGATCGCAGTTCCTCCGCATGAGAATCTGAAAGTAAATATTCTAAAGGTACTTCCACCTTGTCAGGGTCAGCTAAAAATATTGATCGATCTCTGTATGCTAGTTTAGCTATCTCTGCCTCAAGGTGAAATCTATCAACTCCCAAAGGATCTAATTCTTTTGCGTCATAACCTGACAGAATTTTCAACATTAATAACGCAATTACACCTTGCCCATTAGGGGGACATTCATATACATCATATCCACGATAGTTAGTGTAAATCGGATTAACATACTTTGGTGTAAAAGAGGAAAAATCATCAACTGTCATTAAGCTACCTAGTGAACGTAAGTATGTAACAAGCTCCTCAGCTAAACACCCTTCATATAAAATATCAGCACCTTCTCTAGATATTAATTCAAGTGTGTCAGCCAATTCAGGCTGCTTATGAATTGTCCCTGCATCTGGAGGAGCTCCTTCTTTAAGAAAAATTCTTGATGCGTTATCACAGCCAGAGAGCTTTTCCTGATTGTTTTTCCAGTCTACTGAGACTCTGGGAGAAACTACATATCCGTCACGAGCATAGTTAATTGCTGGCTTTAGAAGCTCTCCTAAAGATCTAGTGCCATAATCTGAGATAAGCTTTTCCCATGTTCTTACCGCGCCCGGAACAGTAACCGCATGAGGACTGTCAGAGTCTATATTAGTAATATTATTTTCACTAAACCACTCCGGTTTCGCGGCTGCAGGAGCATATCCTGAACCATTTATAGCCACAGGCGGCACCTTCCCATTTATAGCGCAAAGAGCAAAGCAATCGCCGCCTATGCCTGTTGATTGAGGCTCAACAACACTTAGTGTAGCGGCAGAAGCCACAGCTGCGTCAATGGCATTTCCACCGGACTTCAAAATATCTGCAGCGACCTGGGTTGCTAGAGGGTGTGAAGTAGCTACAGCTCCATGGCACCCAAAAACTGGGGAGCGCCCAGGTAATTGAAAATTTCTCATATACCAACTCTAACCTCTAAGGATAAAGAAATACCATCTATTCATTTGATTGTGCCCCACATGAACAAATTCTGCTAGGTCGTCCGCTAATTAATTCTGTAATTTTGACCAATAAATCTGACTTATCCCTCAGGTTTTCTAGCATAGCCCGTATTGAACATTTACCCAACTTAAACCTTATCAATTAATTTACCTACTACCTTATTTTCAAATAATATCTCGATATAGAATTTAGATTGTTTGCCTCATAACTATTGTTATAGTTTACTCATATTCATGTGATTTTTTTCTTAAACAATTTTTAGTAATTTGCATGGAATGAGTGAGGAAAACTAATTGAGCAATAAAAATAAAATAGCATTAATAACTGGAGTCACCGGGCAGGATGGCGCACTCCTAGCCGAACTCCTTTTAAGAAAAGGCTATACTGTTCATGGCATTAAAAGACGGTCTTCTTCCTTCAATACAGCAAGAGTTGACCATCTTTACCGTGATCCTCATATAGATGGTGTTAATTTTCATATGCACTACGGGGATATGACTGATGCTACTAATCTGATTAGACTTCTCCAAGACATTCAACCCAATGAGATATATAATCTTGCTGCCCAGAGTCATGTTCAAGTAAGCTTTGAAACTCCTGAATATACAGCTAACTCAGATTCATTAGGAACACTCAGGCTGCTAGAAGCAATAAGAATACTAAGACTCGGGAATTCTTGTCGCTTTTATCAAGCTTCAACTTCTGAGCTTTATGGGAATACTAAAGAAATACCTCAAAATGAAAATACGCCTTTTTCTCCTCGCAGCCCATATGCCACAGCAAAGCTATATGCTTACTGGATAACAATAAATTATAGAGAAGCATATGGGTATCATGCATCTAATGGGATTCTTTTTAACCATGAAAGTCCAATAAGGGGAGAAACCTTTGTAACTAGAAAAATCACTCGAGCTGTTGCAGCAATTGATAGAGGTTTACAAGAGAAACTGTATCTAGGAAATCTTGATGCCAAGCGTGATTGGGGGCATGCGCGTGACTATGTAGAAGGTATGTGGAAAATACTGCAACAGGATGTTCCAGACGACTACGTCCTGGCAACAGGGGAAACTCATTCTGTGCGCGAATTTGTTGAACTTGCCTTTTCCCAAATTGGTAGAACAATTGTTTGGGAAGGTAATGGGGTAGAAGAGATAGGTAGAGATTCTCAAACAGGATCTAAATTAATTGAAGTTGATGCTCGTTATTTTCGGCCTTCAGAAGTTGATATTCTTCTTGGTGACCCAAGCAAAGCTAAAGAAATCTTAGGTTGGGTGCACAGCACACCGTTTAAAGATCTTGTTCAAGAAATGGTCAATGCTGATATAAAACTCATTGATAAGGAAAAACGTATTTTACAAGAATAATAGGATAGGATTTTTTTCTCGTGGTATATTCTTTATCAGGAAAACGAATATGGCTTGCCGGACATAACGGAATGGTGGGACAGGCATTATCACGTGTCCTCTCTAATGAAAATTGTGAAATTATTACATGTCCAAAGGAAAAACTTGACCTCAGGAGACAGGAGGAAGTTGAATCTTGGGTTTTAAATAACAAACCTCACGCAATAATAATTTCGGCAGCAAAGGTGGGAGGAATAAAAGCCAATGACAATCAACCCGCTCAGTTCCTATATGATAATTTAATGATAGAATCAAACATTATTAATTCAGCAAAACTCAATAAAGTTGAAAAACTAATGATGCTTGGTTCATCATGTATATACCCTAAATATGCTGCACAACCTATTTCTGAACCTGATATGCTTGGCGGTCCACTTGAAGCAACAAACCAATGGTATGCGATTGCTAAAATCTCTGGAGTAATGTTGTGCGATGCGTACAGAAAAGAATATGGAAATGATTTCATTTCTGTAATGCCGACTAACCTCTATGGACCAGGAGACCTTTTTAACGAGGAGAATAGCCACGTTATACCTGCACTTATAATGAAATTTCATAAGGCTAAAGAAAAGAATGCTCAACGAGTAATTCTTTGGGGCTCGGGAAAACCACGAAGAGAGTTCCTCCATTCAGACGACGCAGCTGAAGGAATGGTTTATGCTCTAAAGAATTATTCAGACTACCAACCAATAAATATTGGAAGTGGAAAAGATATAACAATTAATCATTTAGCTAAAATTATCTCTGATATTGTTGAATACAAAGGAGAAATATTTTTCGATAAGTCTATGCCAGATGGCACACCACGCAAACTTATAAACTCAGAAAAAATCTCTGAACTGGGGTGGAAACCTAAGATTAATTTAAGAGACGGTATAAATAGGTTATATGATTGGTTTAAATCCGAATATAGCCTGGGTAGAGTACGTATTTAATGAATAAAACCTTAAAACACCCCAATATATATGATGGGATATGGAGAGAAATAAGAAATAGACCAGAAGGATTAAAATTAAAAAACCGTGGACTATTTCTTGATCGCGATGGAACTATAATACAATTGATTAGTTATCTTGATGATCCAAGTAAGGTAAAAATAATTAATGGTATAATCGAATTAATTTATAAAGCCAATAACAACGGTATCAAAGTTATAATGATAACTAACCAATCCGGAATATCACGGGGATATTTTGATTGGAATGCCTTTTCTAAAGTAAATGATAAAATAATGCTTGAATGTGAATCTTTAGGAGCACATTTCGATGCAATTTATGCTTGTCCAGACCATCCAAATGAACCTACAAACTATAGGAAGCCTAACCCAGGTATGCTCCTCACAGCAGCCAAAGATCTAAAACTAGACCTTACACAAAGTATTATTGTTGGAGATTCAATAGTTGATCTCCAAGCAGGTAAAAGGGCCGGGCTAAATCAAGGATGGCTAGTTTCTTCAGGAAATGGAAAAAAACACTTAAAAGCAGCACTATCTATTGCGGACTCCAATTTTTCTGTCCATGTAAAAGTAGCACCACATGACGTTGAATCGGCCCTTACATGATTAATAATGCTCATTAACTGGCAATATCTCTAAAAAATAATATATATTTAAGAAAGTTCTATTATTTATTAACTAAAAATGTATGGAATGAGTAAATGACCTTTCCTGACAAGAAATTTGTTTCAGTAGATAGATTTTGTGATGAATATTTTAAGAATCTCTCAGAGGCAGCCGCCTTACTTGATCGAGAGGCAATCTCCACAGCCGCAAATACTATAGAATCCTGCTTTAACGAAGGAAAGTGGCTTTATGTCTGCGGGAATGGTGGCTCCGCAGCTATTGCAAATCACCTCCTATGTGACTTTGCGAAATGCATACAAACGGATACACACATCAAACCTAAAGTAATAAGTCTAAGTTCTAACTTAGAAATAATTACTGCGATATCAAATGATATATCCTATGAAGATTGTTTCTCATATCAGCTCTCTACTTCTGCACAACCTGGAGATACATTAATTACTATTAGTGCCTCAGGGGACTCTGAAAATATTGTTAGAGCCACTCAATGGGCTTCGCAGAACAAACTTAATACAATTTCACTCACCGGGTTTGATGGCGGACGCTCGGCGTCAATAGCTGATATCAATATACATGTTTTTGGAAATAATTATGGAATAATTGAAGATATACACCATTCTATAATGCATATTATTTCTCAATATCTTCGACAATCATATATGGACGAGGAAACAATCTCCAAAAAAACTTTTTAGTTTTAAAACATACAATTATCTTCTCTAAATAGAGATTAATTCGGAGAATATTTAGCTAATATTCGTTGCAATGTTCTACGGTGCATTCCCAACCGCCTTGCTGTCTCAGATACATTCCGGTCGCACTGCTCAAAAACTCTCTGTATATGTTCCCATTTTACCCTATCTGCAGACATAGGATTTTCGGGTGGTGGAGGTAAAACTCTTTCACCCATATTGAGGGCTGCATCTATTTCGTCGGCATCTGCAGGCTTTGCCAAGTAGTCAATAGCACCATTCTTAACGGCCGCTACAGCTGTAGCTATATTACCATAGCCTGTTAGAACTATAATTCTAGCATATGGATTGGAATCACGGACTGCCCTCACTACGTCTAATCCGTTACCGTCGGGCATTCGAAGATCAACCACAGCAAATTTTGGTTTTAACTCTTTAGCAACATTAGAAGCATCTTTAACACCCGGGGATGAAGTAACTAAATAACCGCGCCTTTCCAAAGCAACTGAAAGCCGGTGTCGAAATGATTGATCATCATCAACTAGTAGCAGTGTCTTAGATTCATCCTTATCTTGATTATCATAAATTTTTTCTGAATCAGCTGCGCTAGATAACATACTCTAATTCCTAAACACTTGTTGCAGTGAGTGACTCAATAACATTAACAGGCCATAGTACTCTTACTTTTGCCCCAACCAAAGGATTATTTTTAAAATCTATGTCACCGCCAGTTCTTTCAATAAGATTTTTTGCTATAAATAATCCCAGCCCATGTCCGTTATCCTGACCTCGAGTAGAAATATAAGGCTCACCTAATCGCATTAAAACATTAGGAGAGAAACCTGGACCATCGTCAAGTATTTCTATTATCAATTTTTTTTCTTGCCATTCTATTTCTGCTGTTACACTAGTTTTGGCAAAATAGAGGGCATTCTCAAGAATATTTCCTAAACTATGCATGATTTCCGCTCTACGCGGGATTAGGAGTTTTAATTTATTATCTGCAGTTTTATCATGGATAATAAAATTTTTACCCTGCCTAAGATGTGGACTTGCTGCTGCCTCTATAAGATCAGTAGCTTGAATGCGGCTATAAATCGTATCTTCTTCTGTTTCTGAAACAGATAATTGATTAAGAATCTCGCGGCACCTAACAACTTCATCACGAATTAATTGGGCATCCTTATTAGCATGACTTTCAATGGGAAGATCACGCACAAGCTCCTTAGAGGCGACTGCGATAGTACCAAGAGGCGTGCCAAGCTGATGTGCTGCTGCTGCTGCCAATGCACCAATAGCGGACAAACGCTGTTCACGAGCTAAAGCCATTTGACTAGCTTGAAGAGCCTTGGCCATATTACTCCCCTCTACCGATATTCTCGCTGCATAAGCAGCTATAACAACTGTAGATATGACCAATGCAACCCAAATAGCGACTAAATATAAATTTGATAAAAGTAATATTTCATTGCCCCAAGGTAATGGCCGATGAAAAATTGAGAGCATCGAGACAGAAAGAATAACCAGAAGAGATAATATAATTGTAGATCTAATTGGTAAATTAGTAGCTGAGATCATTACTGGGACTAAAAATAAAATTGCAAATGGATTTTGAAGCCCCCCTGTTAATCCAATCAGTAACCCCAACTGGATTATATCGAATGAAAGATAAAAACCGGCCTCATTTTCACTCAGATTAGGATTTTGGCCACCTCTAAAAAAAATAAATATATTTAAAGTCGCTGACAGACCTACTGTTAACAAACAGTATAGGATAGGAAAATCGAAATCTAACGCATAATATACAGTTAACAGGCTGACAAGCTGACCAATTACTGCTATCCAACGAATCATTACCAAGGTTCGAGAGCGCACTAATGTTGTCTTAGTTGGCAAAAGGTTGCTTGCTTTATCTCTCTGCCATATTTTCTGATCATATTTGATCATCTGCACAACCTATACTGTATAGTAAAAAGATTAATTTTTTTAAAATATACAAATCAAAGAATAATAATTCAATTATGACTGAATCTATAATTAAAGCCCACAACCTAACGAAAAGATTTGGAGAAGTTACAGCCGTAGATTCTATAAATTTCTCTATTGCTCCAAACGGTATTGTTGCACTTCTTGGCGGTAATGGCGCTGGAAAGACTACCACAATGGCTATGCTCCTGGGTCTTGTAGTTCCAACATCTGGTAATATAGAAATTTTTGGTAAAGATTTTGAAAAAAAACGTTCTCAGCTTCTCTCTAAAATGAATTTTTCATCCCCATATCTTGATTTACCACATCGATTATCAGTTAGAGAAAATCTATACGTCTACGCTATGCTATATGGAATCCTTAGACCTAAAAATCGTATAGAGGAACTATCAGAAAGTTTAGAAATAGGTAATTTATTAAAACGCTCTGTTGGAAAATTATCTGCTGGCCAGCGAACAAGAGTGGCACTTGCTAAAGCCCTCATTAACAACCCATCGCTACTACTTCTCGATGAACCAACAGCTTCCTTAGATCCCGATACCGCTGACTGGGTAAGAGAATATATTGAAAGATGGAGAGCAAATAATAATGCTACAATTTTGTTAGCTTCACATAATATGGCAGAGGTGGAACGTTTGGCCGATAATGTAATAGTTCTTAGATCTGGCCGCGTAGTTGCTATAGATACCCCGAAAACTCTTATACAAGAATATGGTCGAGAAAATCTAGAAGAAGTATTTCTTGATATTGCGCGCCATAATAAAAACAAGTTGGTTTGATTATATGACATCATATAGCCATCGCGGTTTCTCTCTGGTAACAAATTCAAAGTCTATATTTAATGGCTCTGGGCTTCGGATTTGGGCTCTAGTACTAAGACAAATCTACCTTTTGCGAAGTTCTTGGCCCCGTATCCTTGAACTTATATATTGGCCAACAATCCAAATGGTTCTCTGGGGACTTATTACTTCTTTCCTTGTCAATGAAAGTAGTTGGATTGCTCAGGCTGGGGGCGTTCTTATAGCAGGTGTTCTCTTATGGGATATACTTTTTAGAGGACAAATAGGTCTCACCCTTGCTTTTTTAGAAGAAATGTACTCCCGAAACCTTGGGCACTTATTTACAAGCCCTCTAAGGCCATGGGAATTCATCTTTTCACTTATGGTTATAAGTTTGCTCAAAACCAGTATTGGGATTACTGGAGCTATTTGCTTTGCATTATTATTATATCAATTCAATATATTCGACTTAGGGTTACCAATAATTGCTTTCTTCTTTTGTTTAATTGCAATGGGTTGGGCTATTGGATTGATGATTTCCGGATTGCTGATCCGATTTGGCTTGGGCGCAGAGAGCTTAGCCTGGTTAGCTATTTTCGCCTTAGCGCCAATTAGTTGTATTTATTATCCACTTTCAATTTTACCTGACTGGATTGAGCCTATTGCTCAATTAATTCCGTCTACTTATATCTTTGAAGGAATGAGATCTATTCTAATAGATAATAACTTTAAAACCGAACTACTCTGGCGCGCCCTAATTCTAGATGGAGTATATCTTTTAGTCGGTATTGTCGTGTTTCTTTGGTTCTTTCGCTCAGCACGAATACGTGGGTTAATTCATCAGATTGGCGAATAGAACAATTTCAAACTCTCAAGCTGCCTAATCCTTGGGGCCACTAATACCTGCACTGGAAAAAGTTGCCATCCCCGAGTGTATCTGGAGTGCTGCGCGGATTAGATTTGCAGAGAGTGCTGCTCCTGTTCCCTCGCCAAGTCTCATTTCAAAATCAATCAAAGCATCGCGACCTAATGCATGTAGTAATTTTTTATGACCTGGCTCTTGGGATAAATGTGCTATCTGACAATGGTCAAGGCCACCAGCAGAAATTAAATGAATTGGAGATGCTGCTGCGGTACATGTGAAACCATCTAATATAGTTGGTACTTTACAAAATCTTGCCGCAACAACGGCGCCTAATATTGCGGCAAATTCCCTGCCACTAAAACAGCTCATCAATTCAATAGGATTATTTTTAATAATTCGGTGCTTTTTAATACCTATAGACACAACTTCTCTTTTTCTCTTTAAACCTTCATTGTCCAGACCTGTCCCTGTGCCAATCCAATCATTAGGATCTCCACCAAAGAGGCTTGCTGACAAGGCTGAGGCTGCTGTAGTATTTGCAATACCCATTTCGCCTAAACATAATAAGTCGGTACAAATGTCAACTACACCCATGCCTTTGCAAAAAGCACTCAGAAACTCTTTTTCATCCATGGCAGGTGCTTTTGTAAAATCATTGACAGGTGTATCTAAGTCTAAGGGTATAACCTCTAGTTCAGCGCCTATCATATTTGCCAACTGATTTATTGCAGCACCTCCTTTATTAAAGTTTTCCACCATTTGGGCTGTTACCTCAGCTGGATACGCTGAAACACCTCTATCTGCCACACCATGATTACCAGCAAATATTGCTATCTTTATATTTTCTAGCTTTCCAGGATACCTACCTTGCCAAGACACCAACCACTCAACGATTTCCTCCAGTTTTCCTAAAGATCCTGGAGGTTTCGTTAGAAGTAACTCACGCTCTTTCGCTTTTAATGCTGACTTTTTATCCATAGCCGGCATAGATGCCACAAGGTCTTGTATTTGACAAAATTTCTCTGGTAACGGTGAATCTAACAAAGTAATAACCTTTCAAAGGTTGCGAGCTACTCTTGGCGCATCCAAATTTGTAAAGTATAAACAATATTACAGGGCTCTGGAGGAAAGTGGAAGTAAGGCCTCCTATGAATGATGATGGACTAAATAATAGACACGGACTGTCGTTAGTGAGCAAGCACCTGGGTCTTTGGGCCAAGGATTTGCAGGCTAGCGTGAGTCTTCTTACGCGTATGCCGTGGCCTTGGCAAGGACGCACAAGTCCCTTTGAATCTAACGATTCTGAAGATTTAATAGATACAGAATTGGATTTGATAGATAAAATATCCCCTTCGGATTCTGGGGATGAATCATTAGACAAAGAAAATAAAACTGAAAAAAAATATCCTATTGGAAGAGCCGTCCGCGCCTTTCCCCTTATAGGCATCATAATAGGCCTAATAGCTGGTATTGCTTTTGGGCTGGCAAGCGGATTAGGCCTTCCTGATCTTGTCGCTGCTCTAATCGCTGTAGCTATATCAGCTTTGCTTACAGGCGCACTTCATGAAGATGGGCTAGCTGATACAGCTGATGGCTTTGGCGGGGGTCGATCAAAAAAGGACAAGCTTGCACTCATGCGAGATAGTCGTATTGGCGCATACGGAGTCCTAGCCCTTTTATTAGTTATTGCAATTAAGGTCGGAGCTATTTCTGATTTCGACACAGTTGGCGAAACAATGTGTGCTCTTATTGCAGCCGCCGCGGCGTCAAGAGCGGCTATGCCTGCCCTTATGTGCTGGATGACTCCGGCTAGAGTCGATGGACTCTCAGCTGCAGCAGGAAGACCACCCAGAAACCACGTAATTACCGGCATTATAATTGCCATTATAATATCTTTAATTTTACTTAACTGGACAGGATTAGTAGCCCTAATAGCTGCAGCAGCGGGAACTTTGCTTGTTGCATCAATTGCACAAAGACAGATTTCTGGTCAAACGGGTGATGTTCTTGGAGCCACACAACAAATTTCAGAGCTTTTTTTCTTACTAGCCCTAGCGGCCCTAAGTTGAATAAATTTTGGAAGAGTATTACTTATGGAAACGAATATTACCCGTTGGTGGTGGATCCGCCATGCACCTGTTACAATAGCTGAAGGGAAGCTTTACGGACAAAGAGATCTTCCAGCAAACGTTTCGGAAAGTCATCTTTTTAAAGCGCTATCACTTGCCCTCCCTCTAGAAGCAGCCTGGATTATAACCCCGCTCAAACGCACAAGACAGACCGCAGATGCTATAAATGAAGAAGCTACTATCTATCCGAACTATCATATAGAACAAGATTTTATCGAGCAAAATTTTGGTGAATGGCAAGGCCTATCCTGGGATGAATTACATAAACAGGCTGGTGATAACTTTCACAAATTCTGGGTTGCTCCTGCCAACCAATCTCCTCCAGGAGGTGAGAGCTTTGTTAACGTAATAAATCGGGTAGGGCCAGCCATAGACAGACTTACCTCGGAACATCAAGGCAAGGATATAATTTCTGTCGCTCATGGAGGGTCAATACGCGCTGCAATTGCCCATGCCCTAGGCCTATGCCCAGAAAAAGCCCTAGCGATAATGGTGGATAATTGTTCGCTCAGTTGTCTAGAACATGTTGATGGCCCTGGTAAGGGTAGTTCGTGGCGCATCAGCTGTATTAACTTCATGATAAACCGATTTCCTCAATAAAAATTTATACTTTTAATCATTCGACTCGCTTCTATGCTCAGTCTAGGCTACTCTTGGTCCCTGACGTCTAGACAGGGAAGCCGGTGATGCAATATTGCTAGTCCGGTGCTGCCCCCGCAACTGTAAGGAATTAGACGCTGTCTAAATGCCCAATGCCACATTTATGGCTGGCAAAATATGTCACTGCAGAACTGTCCCCTAGAGACAAAGTACGCGGGAAGGCCGACAGCGTTAATGACACCAAGCCAGGAGACCTCCTGGACGTCAAGCTAGAAATATCCTCGGAGGGAGGATGAAAACAAATAGCGGATTGCGCTCCCAAACAACGCGCAAATGTATATTAATTTTGGGCGGCAGTCGCTCAGGGAAGAGTACGTACGCTGAATCCCTAGCAGAAAGACACGAAGGACCGCATATATATATTGCTACTGCAGAAGCAAAAGATCCAGAGATGGCTGCCCGTATTAATGAACATAGAAAGAGAAGAGGCCCTTTTTGGAATACATTAGAGTCTCCTCTAAATCTAATTTCATCAATAAAGCAAAACTCAACATCAAAAAATATCATACTTGTAGATTGTCTAACTATATGGATCAGCAACCTTATGATGGCAAACTATTCTGTTATTGATGAAAGTGAAAATTTGGCCAAATTAATGAGTCAGATAGAAGGTACAATTATCTTTGTTAGCAATGAAGTTGGGCAAGGAATAGTGCCAGATAATCCCCTTGCACGAACTTTCCGTGATTATTCCGGGAACCTTAACCAACTAATTGCTAAGGTGGCGGACGAAGTTTATCTCGTTACTGCCGGCATACCAATTAACATAAAGAAAAATAAATGAACAAAAAAGAATCTAGCTTAAGAATAATATCCTTACTTCCCAGCGCTACCGAAATAGTTGCTGAGCTAGGCTATATCAAAAATATAGTGGGAAGATCACACGAATGTGACTATCCTGCAGCAGCAAATGAAGTACCTATTTGTACAAATACAAGAATTTTCCCAGAAAAATCTAGCAAAGAGATTCATGATGATATGCAAAATCTTTTTGAATCAGCAATTAGTATATTCGAAGTAAACAAAGAAAAGATCTCCAAATTAAATCCCACTCATATAATTACACAAGATCAGTGTGAAGAATGCTCGATTAGTATGGAGTATTTACAGTCTGCCCTAGCTACTTTCTTAAATAAAAAGATATCTATCGTATCCCTCAACCCATCTAGGCTTGGAGATGTGTGGGCAGATATACGCAAAGTAGGAGAAATCTTAGGTCCAAAAGGAAAATCTAAAGCTGATTTATGCACACATAATATTACAAGAAAAATTGTCCAAATTGCTATGAAATCCCAAGCTATGGACATTCAACCAAAGCGAGTGGCAATAATAGAATGGATCGATCCATTGATAGCTGCGGGAAACTGGGTTCCAGAATTAGTCGCTATTGCAGGAGGGGAGAACATTTTTACAAGACCTGGTCAACCCTCAAGGCGTATAACGCTTGATGAAATATTAGAAAAAGATCCTGATGTTATTATTTTTGCTCCATGTAGTTTTTCTTTGGAAAAATCATACATAGAGTCTCATCAAACTATTACATGTAATTCATGGAAAAATCTACGAGCAGTAAAAACAAATGAATGCTTTGCTGTTGATGGTAATGCACACATAAATCGCTCCGGTCCAAGGCTCTTTCAGTCTATAGAAATAATCTCAGAAATACTAAACCAGGAAATATTTAACTTTGGACATAACAAAACTTCTTGGCATCGAATTTAAAGGTAATAAATTAAAATGATATTACATAAAATTAATAAAAAAATCCCTGCTACTGTTATCTCTGGTTTCTTAGGTTCGGGTAAAACTAGCCTTATCAGAAATCTTCTCATAGAGAATAATGGCCAAAAAATTGCCCTTATTATTAACGAATTTGGAGACTTAGGGGTTGATAGTGAACTAATATCAGGTTGTGGGAATGAACTGTGTAGCGACGATGATATAGTTGAGCTCGCAAATGGATGTATTTGCTGCACTGTTGCTGATGAATTCCTCCCTGTAATGGAAAAAATTCTGAGTCAGGAAGAGTTGCCAGACCATATTGTTATAGAAACGAGTGGCCTTGCCTTACCAAAGCCACTCGTTCAAGCATTTAATTGGCCAGAAATACGACATAGAGTAACTGTTGATGGCGTTATAGCCGTTATCGACGGACCGGCCGTTAGAGACGGACGATTTGCGGATAACCCAGAGCTTGTTGAGGCCGCAAGAATTGATGATGATTCACTGGACCATGAAAGTCCAATTTCTGAAGTCTTTGAAGATCAATTAGCCTGCGCAGATCTCATAGTACTTAATAAAGCTGATCAGCTGGAAATAAAAGAGCAGAATAAACTTAGAGAAAAATTATTAAATTTTAGCAGAAAAGGGGTTTCCATAGTCATAGCGGAACATGCCAAGGTACCTCCATCTATAATTACAGGAATAAAGGCAAATTCAGAACTTGATATTGAAAATCGTAAATCTCATCATGACAATGATGATGAGCATGAGCACGAAGATTTTGAGAGTTTTGTACTAAACCTAGGAGTAATTAATGATCCGTCGTTATTAGAAAATCAACTAATAGATATAATTAATGAACACAATATTTTGCGTATCAAAGGATTTCTTAATATAGAGGGAAAACCACGTCGCCATGTACTACAGGCAGTAGGGCCAAGAATTGACCGCCATTATGATCGTGATTGGGGGCCTAATGAAGAACGATTCAGCCAATTAGTATTTATTGCAGAACGTCCAATTGAGATAGAAAAAATTCTTGCAACAGTGGAAGCCTAAGTTGTGCATTTGCTCGCAGCAAAACCTGGAAATATTGCAGATAGCAATGAAGCGGTAGACCTTGATCAAACACCTGGTGACATTATTTTTGCTTCAGCTGCAGATACTGAGATAAGCGCTTTGGCAAAAGCATACGCAAGGCTGGATGCCAACAAACCTAGCTTAAGACTTGCTAACCTAATGCACTTGTCTCACAACCTGTCTATAGATCTCTGGGTAGACCAAGTCATTCAGCATTCACAACTGGTTGTTATTCGTATACTTGGAGGAACAAGCTATTGGCCCTATGGCGTGGAAAGACTCTCAATAATATGTAGAGAAAAAAATATAGCTTTAGCATTCCTACCTGGCGATGACACACCTGACATTCAATTAATAAAGAATAGTACACTACCTGAAGAGATTGTAAGAAAATTATGGCAATTCTTAATCCACGGAGGAAGTGAAAATGCCTATAATTTTTTGAGATATAGTACGAATATTATAGGAATACCAATAACATACGAAGAGCCTAAACTACTCCCAAAAGCCGGATTTTATTGTCCTGAACTAAATTATAATCAAATAGATACTGCAAATACTATTTTTGATAACTGGGTAAATGATCAACCTGTAATACCTATACTTTTTTATAGAGCTTTAGTTCAAGCAGATCATGTATCTCCAATTAAAAGTCTAATTAACGAGCTCCAAAAACTAAATCTTAACCCACTCCCTATATTTATATCTAGCCTTAGAGATCCTTCTGCAGCAGCTTTTCTTAAAACCGCATTTGAGACTACTGATATAGAAGTCATTATCAATTCCTGTGCTTTTGCAGTTTCATCGCCAGGGAAGACTAGGAAATCCCCCTTAGACGATTTTGACGCTCCCATTCTTCAGGTAGCTTTTTCGAGTCAAACAATTGAAATGTGGAAGGAAGAAACGTATGGACTCACTGCAAGAGATATAGCTATGCATGTCGCACTTCCAGAGGTTGACGGGAGAATTTTTTCTCGTGCAATTGCGTTTAAAACAGAAGATAAACGTGACGATCAAACTCAGACATCTCTAATATCATTAAAGCCCGATGAAGAACGTATAAAGTTTGTATCAAAGCTTACTAAATCATGGGCGCACTTAAGAAAAACTCCAAGATATAAGAAAAAAATATTAATGGTATTAGCAAATTATCCAAACCGTAATGGGAGAATTGGAAATGGTGTTGGATTAGATACCCCCGAAAGTACTGCTAGAATCATAAGAATACTTGGAGAAGAGGGTTATGATGTAGGCACTAGTTGCCTAACAGGAAAAGGTCTCATGGATCACTTACTAAATGGTGTAACAAACAACAAAGAAGTAAGTGAGAAGCACAAATATACAGAAAAGGTTACCTTAACGGATTATCAATTATTTTTTTCTTCTCTATCAGAAGAAATCAGGTCCGCTGTTGAAAAAAGATGGGGGGGACCTATTAATGATCCATTTTTTAGAAAAGACAAATTGGGAGATCATTTTTCTCTACCAGCTAAATGCTTCGGAAAAATTTGTGTCATGATACAACCTGCGAGGGGATATAATATTGATCCAACTAAAACTTATCACGATCCAGCACTTGTTCCGCCCCACGGATACTTCGCAGCGTATTTCTGGGCTAGAAAAAATTTCTCCGCAGATGCAATAGTTCATGTTGGAAAACACGGGAGTCTAGAGTGGCTTCCTGGGAAATCATTAGCTCTATCAGCCGATTGTTATCCGGATGCAATACTCGGTCCTACTCCCAATATTTATCCGTTCATTGTCAATGACCCTGGAGAAGGTAGCCAAGCGAAACGACGGACTCAGGCTGTCATTATTGACCACCTTACACCCCCACTAACAAGAGCTGACACACATGGTGAATTAGGTGAATTAGAAACACTAATTGATGAATATTTTGAGGCGAGCCACCTAGATAAACGCCGGCTAAAGCCGCTATCAGAGAATATTTTGAGTCTCGTCCAATCTATAGGCTTAGACCTGGATTGTGGAATTAATGAGAATGATAGCACTGAGACAGCATTATCAAAAGTTGATACATACTTATGCGAGATTAAAGAAATGCAAATCCGTGATGGCCTACATATATTTGGTAAGACACCTGATGAATCAAAAACTGCAGATTTTCTTGTTTCCCTGACTCGCGTACCAAGAGGATCTGAGGAAAAAGACTGTTCTATAACTCAAGCACTAAGTAATGATTTAGGGCTCGGCTTTGACCCCTTAGATTGCGATATGGGGGCAATATGGGATGGACCGAAACCTTACGAGCTGGCTAACGAAAATTCTTGGAGAACTTATGGAGATACAGTGGAGCGGCTCGAGATATTGGCTTCTAAACTTGTCGCGATGGAGCAACCACCCAAAGCTAAATGGTCAAAAACACTTCCTATTCTTAAGGAAATTAATTCTCGCATACGTCCAGCTTTATATGAAAGCGGACCTAAGGAAGTAGAGGGGCTTTTGACCGCCCTTGATGGCCGTTTTGTTCCTCCTGGGCCTTCTGGCGCACCGAGTAGGGGAAGGCCAGAAGTTTTACCTACTGGAAGAAATTTTTATTCTGTTGATACTCGTTCACTACCTACTAATGCAGCATGGCTACTAGGCTGGAAATCTGCCCAAAGGGTTTGCGAACAATACGCTCAGGAGCACGGAGAATGGCCAAAAAATATGGCTATTAGCGCTTGGGGAACTGCTTGTATGAGAACTGGTGGAGATGATATCGCTCAAGCAATGGCTCTAATTGGCGCACGTCCAACATGGGACAATCATAACGGCAGAGTAACAGGATTTGAAATCCTTCCTCAAAACTTGTTGGACCGGCCTCGAGTAGATGTAACTTTACGCATATCAGGTTTCTTCCGCGATGCTTTTCCAGGACTCATTTCTCTTTTTGACTCTGCAACCCGAGCTATTAGCAAACTAGACGAGAATGAGTTTATAAATCCCTTTGCAGCACAAGTTAAACTTGAAACAAACTTGATGCAACGAAAGGGAGTAGACAAAAATACAGCAGCCCTTAGAGCAAGCCGACGAATTTTCGGCTCCATGCCCGGGTCCTATGGGGCAGGATTACAGGCACTAATTGATGAGAGTGGGTGGAAAAGAAGGGAGGATTTAGCGGATGCCTATATAACCTGGGGAGGATGGGTCTACGGAGCAGACTGCCAGGGAGAACCAGATTACGAACTATTTGAAGAACGCTTAAGTAGAGTCCAAGCAATAATTCAAAATCAAGACAATCGAGAGCACGATATATTAGACAGTGATGATTATTACCAATTTGAAGGTGGTTTATCCGCAGCTGTCCAAAAGTCCCAAAAAGGTAAAGCACCCTCCATATATCATAATGACCACAGTAATCCTGCAAATCCTGTGATTCGTTCCCTAAGTGAAGAAATTAGTAGAGTTGTTAGAGGAAGGGCTGCCAATCCAAAATGGATTAGAGGCGTCATGAAACATGGATATAAGGGTGCCTTTGAAATTTCAGCAACGCTTGACTATTTATTCGCATTCGCAGCAACTACAAATGCCGTTGAAAACCATCATTTTGAACAATTATTTGATGCGTATATAGTAAACCAAGAAGTACACGACTTCATTTTAAACGCCAATCCATCAGCGTTAAAAGAAATAGCCTCAAGATTTAGGGAAGCAGTTGATAGAAATCTTTGGAAGCCACAAAGTAACCAGTATGCAGCTTTAATCGATGAGGTCTTAAATTATAAGATAGAGGAATAAAACAATTGAAGAAACGTGATCAAATGAGTGAGTCTGAGTTGAACCGCCATCACGCTGATCGTATGGCTAAGAAAAAAGCTGCCAGAGACAGGGTTTTAGCTACCAAAACTATAGAGAAAGGTCTGCTTATTGTTCACACCGGAAAGGGTAAAGGAAAGTCAACAGCTGCATTTGGATTAGCCTCTAGGGCTATAGGAAACGGGATGAAAGTAGGCATAGTTCAATTTGTTAAAGGTAAATGGGAAACTGGTGAAAGAGTTGTTTTAGAAAAATTCCCCGAATTTTGCACCATCTCAGTAATGGGTGAAGGGTTTACCTGGGATACCCAAGACAGACAAAGAGATATTACCGCCGCTGAATCAGCATGGATGAAGGCACAAGAGCTTATCAAAGACACTAGCTACAACATGATAATACTAGACGAGATTAATATTGTACTCAGGTACGACTATCTACCGATTAGAAGTGTCATTGAAATACTATCAACTAGAAGAAAGGAACTGCATATTGTCGCAACAGGCAGAAACGCAAAACCCGAACTTATGGAAATAGCAGATCTTGTCACAGAAATGAGTGAGGTGAAACACCCTTTCCGTCAAGGTGTAAAGGCACAAAAAGGCATAGAATTTTAGCCATGTCATCATTGCCAACAAAATTGGGTAATACCCCTTCAGTAATGATTCAAGGAACTGGTTCTGATGTCGGAAAATCTTTGTTAGTTAGCGGATTAGCGCGAGCATTAGCAATTAGAGGGCTTAATGTATATCCCTTCAAACCCCAAAACATGTCAAATAATGCTGCGATTTGTGAAGGGGGTGAAATTGGTAGAGCACAGGCGTTACAGGCACGAGCAGCAGGGGTCCTACCAATATCAGATATGAATCCAATTTTACTCAAACCTCAAAGTGAAATTGGTTCACAAGTTATCGTACGTGGAAGGGTTTTATGTAATGCACAGGCGCGAGAATATCATTCTCTTAAACCTACTTTACTGCCTCATGTTCTCGATAGTTTTTATTCTATTAGCTCAAAGGCTGATATTGTTCTGGTTGAGGGAGCTGGGAGCACTGCAGAAGTAAATCTACGTGAAGGAGACTTGGCGAATATGGGATTCGCTGAAGCAGCAGATTTACCCGTAGTTTTAGTGGGCGACATAGAAAGAGGGGGGGTTATAGCGAGTCTAGTAGGAACCTTCGAATTACTTTCAGATTCTGAACGAAAGAGGATAAAAGGGCTTATTGTTAATAAGTTTAGAGGCGACACATCCTTATTTGATGATGCAAAAACTATACTAGAAAATAGGATAAAAGCTCCCCTTCTTGGGGTTGTCCCCTGGCTATCTGAGGCAGCGATACTGCCTGAAGAAGATTCATCAAGTATAGATAAAAAAAATAAAGAGTACAATAAACCTCCCAATAAAAATAATTTGGACCCACTTCATGTAATGGTTGTTCGCCTATCACGTATCTCAAATTTTGATGATATTGATCCTCTAATAGCAGAACCAGATGTTAAAGTAAGTTTTTTGCAACCAGGGCAAGTTATCCCCACCAATATAGATGCACTAATTATTCCTGGGTCAAAAGCAACAAGAGCTGATTTGAAAGATCTAAGATTGGAAGGTTGGGATACAGATATAATTGCTTTTGCTCGTCGCGGGGGAATCATTCTAGGCCTCTGTGGAGGATTTCAAATACTAGGAAAAATAATTAACGACGAGATAGGCGTTGAAGGCACGCCAGGGACAGAAGAAGGTCTTGGACTACTTAATGTTTCAACTAGAATCACAGAAGAAAAAACTCTCTTAGAAGTAAGCGGTAAACACATACAAACTAATACGGAGATCCAGGGATATGAAATGCATATGGGCCAAACAGACGGACCAGACTTAGAACGCCCGTTGTGTAAATTAAGTACAGGAAAAATTGACGGAGCAATTTCGCTGAGCGGAAATATTTCTGGAACTTATATTCATGGTATCTTCCAAAATGACTCCTTCAGGCATGCTTGGCTTGCGTCTTTGAGAGAAGAGGAAAGAGCTAATAATATATTGATAAACTGGAACAATGAAGTGGAAGAAGCACTAAATGGTCTGGCAAAAAAAATTGAAGGATCAATTGATATTGATAGAATTATAGAGATAGCCCATGCACGTTAGCCCACTAGGAAATACTAAACTGAATTATTACCGCCAATATAGCGACCAGTACGCCAGTGATAAAACAAGCAACAGAAAAAATCTTTATAGCTTGGATAATGTCATCCTTATTTGCGTCCTTAGCCCCCGCACCCAACCATCTAGTGTCTTCAGAAATAACACCACTATACTTCCTGGGGCCAAGAAGTCTCAGACCCAAAGCACCGGCCATTGCAGCTTCGGTATACCCTGCATTGGGAGAACTATGATTTCTAGAGTCCCGGAAGAAAATAGAAAACGCACCCCTAAAAGATGCACCAGGAATAAATATTGCTGCAAAAGCAATAATCAGCCCTGCGATACGGGCAGGAATCCAGCTGGCAAAGTCATCAGTCTTTGCCGCAGCCATACCAAAAGCCATATATTTTGTTGTTTTATATCCAACCATACTATCGAGGGTACTAATAGATTTATAAGCGAAAAGACCCGGCAACCCCAAGAGCAGATACCAGAATATCGGAGCAAAAACTCCATCAGTAAAGCTCTCTGCGGTACTCTCAATGGTTGCTCGCGAAATACCTTTTTCATCCAATTTAGAGACTTCTCTTCCAACTATGAGGCCTACAGCAGCCCTACCGCCAGAAATACCATTATGGCGCATTTGCGTGACCACCAAAGTTGCATGATCTACCATACTCCGCTGAGCCATCAAAATAGTAATAAAAAAGAGTTCAATGAGCCAACAATAAGGAATGCTTTTGGCATATCCTCCAAGAAACCATCCGGCTACAAACATTGCTCCAACAATAAAAATAACAGTCAAAAGACCCAATGCCTTTTTAAGGGTCTCACTAAAAATACTACGATTCAAAACTTTGTCGAAGAGCTGAATAATTATCCCTATACCCCGAACTGGATGAGGAAACCAGCGAGGATCGCCTATTATTCCATCAAGAATAAGGGCAAAAATAAGAATCAAGGCATTGCCAGGGCCTGTGGCCCAGTCCATAAAAGACCAGTCAGGGAAGTACCATATCATTAAATTTTCCATAAGGAGAGCATGATGCTCATATCCATCACAGTCAATTCCCAGGATTTAGGAGAAATCAATGGCAGATGAACCAGCCATTCTACTCTGCGGCCATGGTAGTCGAGATATTGAAGCTGTCTCGGAGTTTCAGAATCTTGCAAAACTTATAACAAAACGTCTACCAAATAGGTTTGTAGATCATGGTTTTCTTGAGTTTGCTCGACCTACCATAGGTGAAAAACTAACTCAAATGAGAAATTCAGGTATAAGCCGCGTTGAGGCTTTGCCAGGCATGCTATTTGCTGCAGGTCATGCAAAAAATGATATTCCTTCTGTATTAAATAATTTTATTGCTGATAATGATGGTTTTGAAATTTCTTATGGCCGTGAACTAGCTATTCACCCTAAACTTATTGCAGCAAGTCGTGCTCGCATTGAAAATGCAGAACAAAATTGCTCTGAATTTATTTCTCGTGAAGATACATTACTACTTGTTGTAGGACGAGGAACCTCTGATCCAGACGCAAATTCAAATATATCAAAGGTTACACGTATGCTTTGGGAAGGAATGAATTTTGGTTGGGCAGAGGTAGCTTATACAGGAGTCACTTATCCACTAATCCGACCAGCTTTGGAAAAGGTTGTAAAACTTGGATTTAATCGAATAATGGTCTTCCCATACTTTCTCTTCACTGGTGTTTTGGTAAAAAGAATTTATGACGCCGTCAATGAGGCAAGGGAAAACTACAAAGATATAAATTTTTCTGTAGCCAAGTATCTTGGTGATCATCCATTAGTCGTTGACAGCTTCATTTCCCGGTTAGATGAAATCACAATAGGTAAAAATGTAATGAATTGTCAGCTCTGTAAATATCGCGAGCAAATAATAGGCTATGAGCATGATCATGGGGCCGCTCAAGTTGGACATCACCACCATGTTGAGGGGATAGGAACTGAATCAGAGCAACACCATCACAGTCACAATCATGATAAGCATAATGAATAATAATTATATTAGAGATCCAGAGGAGATTACTAGGCGTTCATTCAATATTATTGAGCGCGAAATAAATCTCGAAATTTTACCTAAAAATATGCGTCCAATTGCTAGCCGTATGATACATACCTGCGGAATAACAGAGTTACACAATTATATTGATTTTTCAAAAAATGCGGTCTCATCAGGTCAGCAAGCACTCAGCGAAGGAGCAACAATAATAGTAGATGTTAATATGGTAACGGCTGGAATAGATCTTTCAGCCCTTCCAAAAAATAATAATATCTTATGCACACTGAATGATGATAGGACTCGAAAAATTAGTACTAACACTAAAATTACCCGAGCTATGGCGGCAGTTGATCTCTGGCAACCCTTTCTAAAGAATTCTATTGTAGTTATTGGAAATGCTCCTACAGCTCTCTTTCGTCTTCTTGAAATTATTGACACACCAAACAATACACCCGCCCTAGTAATCGCAACACCGCCAGGTTTTGTCGGCGCCTCAGAAAGCAAAGAGGCACTGATTAATGATAATAGAGGTATTCCATTTATTGCAGTGAGAGGTAGATTGGGAGGAAGTGCTATGGCTGTAGCAGCCCTTAATGCCCTAGCAAGGGGAATCTAATGAGTGCCTGGTTAAATATCATTGGGATTGGTGAAAACGGGGAAGAGAGTCTATGCACCCACTCTTTAAAATTAATCAAAGAGGCCCGGGTGATAGTTGGGGCTGAAAGACATTTTAAAATAATTGAGTCTGCTCTTCCTCAAGATTTTAAACGTATTGTTTGGCAAACACCTATCTCTAAAACTATAAATGAAATAGCGGCTCATAAAGGAATGTCTGTAGTTGTACTCTCTACAGGAGATCCTATGCATTTTGGCATTGGGGTTACTTTATCGGAACACTTCTCAGGCGCCGAAATGTCTGTTACCCCATACTTATCTGCTTTTAGCATGGTTTGTTCACGCTTGCTCTGGCCAAGTAATAAGGTTGACCTGATATCTCTTCATGGCAGACCTTTGGAAATATTGCGTAGTAAACTTGCTGATAATGCTCGTATTATTTCGCTCACTCAAAACGGAGAAACCCCAATTAAAGTAGCAAAAGAACTAACAAATTTAGGATATGGGAAAAGTATAATTCATGTTTTTGAGAACTTGGGTGGAAGTAAAGAAAAAAAAATAACCTGTACAGCTCAAAACTGGAAAGAAACACATTTAGAAAAATTAAATACTATAGCAATTGAGTGTAAATCTGAGGATCGAGCAAAGAGGTTTGCGGGGGGATTAGGTCTTCCTGATAAGGCATTCCGTAATAGCAGCTTATTGACAAAAAGAGAGATACGAGTTCTTACATTATCTGCGCTAAAGCCGATGCTTACCGGATTACTCTGGGATATAGGCGCAGGCTCTGGATCTATCAGTATTGAATGGCTTTTAGCTAACTCCAACAATGAAGCTATAGCCCTGGAGAAAAACAAAGATGTTTGTGTACTTATTGCTGAGAATGCAAATAACCTTGGTGTACCAAGACTAAAAATTGAACATGGTCTAGCTCCTAATTCCTTCATTTCTCTTCCTGACCCAGATGCTATTTTTGTTGGAGGAGGTATTAGCATTCCAGGTGTTCTTGATGAATGCTGGCAACGGCTAAAACCAGGAGGACGATTAGTGGCAAATGCCGTTACTATCAAAAGTGAATATACCTTGCAGAAATTCTATGAAAATTATGGAGGAAAGCTGAATAGAATATCAATTTCACGAGCAACACCAATTGGATCTCATGTCGCTTGGAAACCCCTAAACCCCATAACACAGCTAGAAGTAGATAAATCGTGACTAAGGGAACCCTATACGGATTAGGAATTGGACCCGGGGATTCCGACCTAATAACCGTCAAAGCACTTAAAATTCTTAAATCTGTAGATATTCTAGTTTATCCCGCTCCACTAGACGGGGACTCTCTTGCACGAAAAATTATAGATCCCCATTTGGATAAAAAATACACAGAAATTGCTATCAAAATGCCGCTCGAAAACTCTCAGTTTCCTTCTGACGAGGTTTATGGTGAAGCTACAACTAAGATTTCTAAATTACTTGATTCCGGTTCTGATATTGCGGCAATTTGCGAAGGAGATCCTTTTCTATATGGCTCTTTCATTTATCTTTTTGAACGATTAATAAAGACGGAAAAAGTAGTTGTAGTCCCCGGAGTATCCTCTCCAATGGCTTGTGCAGCAATTCTTGGAAAACCACTAGTAACAAAAAATGATTGCTTGGTTATTATTCCAGGGACACTACCCGAAGAACAAATAATAAAAAAAATGGAGGTAGCAGAAGGAGTTGTTGTTGTCAAAATTGGACGTCACATAAAAAAAATACTTTCAGCACTAAAAAAATCAGGTCTTATGGACAATGCACAATACATTGAACGCGCAGGGCTTAAGGAAGAGAGAATAGTTCCACTTTCTGAAATATCCGCTCCAGTTCCATATTTCTCAATAATTATGGCACACCGAAGAGGAGATGCCTGGAAATGAATACTCGAAACAATCTCGCGGCAGTCATTACACTTAATACCTATAGTGCTAATATCGCAAAAACTTTGAGTGCAGCATGCTTCCCTTGTGAGATATACGCACCTAAAAATATAGCCGGAAATAAAGACAGTGCTTTTGAAAATATCTCACCTCTTCTTCAGTCACTTTTTTTGGCAGGAAGACCAATTATAGGGATATGCTCTAGTGGTATTCTCATTCGAGCCTTGGCACCAATTATATCTAATAAGCTAGAAGAACCACCAGTAATAGCCATATCGACTGATGGATCTTTTGTTATACCCATACTAGGGGGCCACAGAGGGGGAAATAAAATCGGAAAGGATATTGCTTTAAAGTTACAAGCGTCTCTAGTGAACACCACAGCAAGCGAAACATTAATTGATACTGCCTTTGATGATCCTCCACCAGGGTGGGAAATCAACCATAAAAGTAAGGTTAAGGAAGTTACAAACGCAATTTTAAACGATAAGCCAGTACGCCTTCAAGTTGAATCCGGAGACTGCTCGTGGATAAAAGATCAATATAAATGGAATGAAGACGCCAAACTTTCTATAACTCTTAGTGATAAATCCGATGCTTGTGGTGATGTAGTGCTAATACCAAAAACAATTGCAATAGGCGTAGGTTGCGAAAGAGAAGTAAAATCAAAAGAATTAATTAATCTTGCTGAGAAAATGATAAAGGATAATAAAATATCTCCATCCTCGATTGCATGTATAACATCAATAGACTTAAAAGCAGATGAAGTTGCAATTCGCGACCTATCTTCGCACCTTGAGGTACCTCTTATATTTTTTGATGTTCATCAATTAAATGAACAACGTTTACGATTAATAAATCCCTCAAATACCGTATTTGAAGCTGTTGGCTGTTACGGGGTTGCAGAAGGAGCTGCCCTGTGTGCAGCGGGATCAGAATCTTCCCTCATTGCGCCAAAACAGAGCGCAAAAGGTGTAACGTGCTCTATAGCGCAGTCAAAAAATAGTATAAATATAGAAGAGGTTGGACGAAGAATTGGCCGACTTACCATAGTAGGGCTTGGGCCAGGTCAGAAAAGCTGGATGACACCTGCGGTTCTCAAAGCACTCAATGAAAGCCAACACCATGTAGGGTATGTTGGATATTTAGAACTTATTGAGCATCTAAACATCAATTGTCTTAAGCACTCTTTTACCATCGGAGATGAAACTAAGAGAGCTAGTATGGCTCTAAACTTAGCCGCAAAAGGTGAAGATACTGCTCTAATATGCTCTGGTGATGCTGGTATTTATGGAATGGCAAGTCTAGTTTTTGAACTTCTTGAACAGATTGAAGACTCTGAATGGAGATTCGTTGATGTAGTCGTCGAACCAGGCATAAGCGCCATGCAAGCAGCATCTGCTCGTGCAGGGGCTCCACTTGGACATGACTTTTGCGCGATTTCATTATCTGACCTTTTAACACCCTTAAAAATAATTGAAAAAAGAGTTTCTGCTGCTATTGAGTCTGGGTTTGTCATTGCACTCTATAACCCCGCAGGAAAAAATAGGAGGCAACCACTCAAAAAAGCTCTACATATTATTAAAAATAATAGAGGACCAGAATGCCCGGTGATTGTTGCGCGCTGCTTGGGGCGGAGAAATGAAAATGTTAAAATGCTCAAACTTAGAGATCTAAATGAAGACCTAATAGATATGCTTACCATTTTAATAATTGGTAACCATGAAACACGTAATGCGCGTAATGCGGGGAGATCATACATTTATACTCCACGTGGATATCATCAAAAAAATGTGAGCAGTCAATGACAGTTCATTTTATTGGCGCCGGGCCCGGAGCACCAGACTTAATCACTGTGAGAGGGCTCAATCTTTTAAAAAAAGCCCAAGTCGTTTTGTACGCAGGATCACTAGTACCTGAAGACTTAGTAAAACAAGCTAAAAACGCTCATACTGTTATAAATACAGCCACGATGACTTTAGATGAAATAATAGAAGTAATTATAAAATATCATGCAAGTGGAGATATTATTGTGCGACTCCACTCAGGTGATACTTCCCTATACGGAGCAGTTAATGAACAAATTTATCGACTCAAAAAACTGGATATCGATTACGATATAACTCCTGGCGTACCAGCATTTGCCGCAGCTGCTGCGGCCATGAAAAAAGAGCTAACTTCACCCAGTTTGACTCAAACGATTATACTAACCCGGACAGCTGTTCGCGCTTCAAAGATGCCTCCAGGAGAAGAATTAAGCAACCTCGCTTCGACTGGAGCAGCACTAGCAATTCATCTTTCTATTAATAACCTCGCAAAAGTTGTAAAAACACTGATCCCTTATTATGGAGCTGATTGCCCTATCATCATTGGCTACCGTATATCATGGCCTGACGAAAAAATTATTTATGGCACTCTCCAAGACATCAAGGGTAAAGTGAAATCAGCAGGAATCACTCGAACGGCACTAATAATTATAAGTAAATCATTAAATAGCGACCAATCAATTGATAGCTTGCTATATAGCAAGGATCATACTCATATTTTTCGGCCTAACTGAGATGATATTAAATTAAGTGTATCATCTAAACTATTAGCCACATGAAGATTTATGTTTATTGGTTGTTTGATGATAACCACTGGAAGACTTAGTTTCCTAGCGGCTAAGATCTTAGCATATGAAGCTTCGCCCCCACTATTTCGAGTAATTAGCAAATCTATATTGTTTCTTTTTAATAGATTTAACTCATCTTCTAAATTAAAAGGGCCACGCCCTAAAACTAGTTTATAATTTTTTAGTTTTATAGGCTCTTCCGGTGCATCAATCACCCTCACAAGAAACCACAAATCGGTATGCCTGGAAAAATATGAAATGGCTCTTGGTCCTAAACTCAGGAATACTCTTAGTCCAAAATTCGGCGCTAAATCGACAGCAGCAGGTAAATCACGCACCACTATCCAATTGTCATTTTTATGTTTCTGCCATGGTTTTCTTTGTAGGCTGATCAATGGTATATTAACTTTTCTACAAGCAGTTATAGCGTTGACAGATATACGTTCAGCAAAAGGATGAGTTGCGTCTATTACTGCTATAACTCGATTATCTAGCAGAAATTCTCCAAATTTTTCAGCCCCTCCGAAACCACCTATGCGTGATTTCCCAGGTAAACTTTTTGGTTTTTCTGTAGCACCAGAAAGAGAGCTTATTACTGAATTATTACCCAATTCTTTTGTCAGATGCTCTGCTAATTTTCTCGCTTCGTGAGTTCCACCGAGAATTAGTATAGGCCCCTTATCCATTTGCATGTCCAACCAAAACACCGTTTCTATCAAAAATAACCACATCAACAGAGATGCCACTTGCATGATCGCCAGATGAGAGCGTTTGAATCACGACCTTACAACTGTCAACAGCAACAAGATTTGCTAGGGGTAGTTTAGCTTTTTGGGCAATCAATAATATTTCAGCTCCACTACTAGACATTTTAGCTTCATTTATTATTTCATCACTAGCACCTAAGGTGGACAGGCTAGTAACTAGGTATTCTATATCTATCTGACTTCTTTTAGAGTGAAGATCTAAGTGCCCTCTTGCTAGCTTAGCTATTTTTGCAAACCCCCCAGCTATTGTTACCCGAGGCAACGGATTCTTTGAAAGATATTTTAAAAATCCACCTGCAAAATCACCCATATCTATAATTGCTTGGTCAGATAATTGATGTAAGTCTTTTACACCTGTTTCTGATGTTCTTCCTGTAGCTGCTGCAATGTGTGTTAGCCCTGCAGCACGAGCGACATCAACCCCTCTGTGTATCGATGCTATCCATGCACCGCAGGAATATGGAATAACCACTCCCGTCGTACCAAGAATTGAAATTCCACCCTTAATCCCAAGCCTCTCATTTAGAGTCTTTTGAGCAAGTTTTTCTCCGCCCGGCACTGATATGATAATATCAAAATTGCATGGTTTATTTTCCCTTTCAGTAACGCTTTCGATAGCCTCCTTTATGTATTTTCTTGGTCCTGGACTTATAGCAGGCTCTCCAACAGAAATAGGGAGACCTGGTCGTGTCACTGTGCCAACACCTGAACCAGCTATAAATCTGATTCCTGACCCAGGCTCAGTAATACGTACTTCACAAACAATTAAAGCTCCATGTGTTACATCCGGATCGTCGCCAGCATCTTTTCTTACACTTGCCCTAGCCCACTTGTGACCAAACTCAAATGCAGTAATATTAAAAGGCTGCCTTATACCCCTAGGAAGATCTATAGTAATTGGATCAGGAAAAATCACCCCCAATAGGCCCTCTGTAGCCGCCTTGGCAGCTGCCGCAGCACAGGCACCCGTTGTCCATCCTCTGCGCAAATTCGCAGAATCTGGACCCCTCAGGCCCTCTCCATGGCCAAATATTGATTCTTGGTCGTTTATCATCATAAGTAAAGTTTATATAGCCCAAAGAGCTATCTCAGGATAGCATTGGATCATCATGAAACGTAGTATCATCGATATATCAGAAATTGATAACCCCAGTTTTGAAACTGGCTCTGTATGGCTAGTAGGGGCCGGCCCAGGTGACCCAGGGCTACTAACTCTCCGTGCGTATAGATCCTTACATCAAGCAGATATAGTAATTTATGATGCCTTGGTAAGTAAAAATATACTTCAATTAGTGCCAGCAGGAGTAGTTTTGGAATATGCCGGTAAAAGAGGAGGGAAACCCTCTTTTAAGCAACGTGACATTATTCAGCGTCTAATTGAATGCTCAAAATCTGGGAAACGTGTTTTACGTCTAAAAGGTGGAGATCCATTTATGTTCGGCCGCGGAGGTGAGGAGGCCTTGGCGTTAGCAGCAGAAAATATACCATTTAGATTAGTACCTGGAATAACTGCGAGTGTAGGAGGGCTTGCTGCCTCAGGCATACCCGTAACACATCGCACTACTGGACATGGTGTAACTTTTTTAACAGGCCATGGTGCTGGAGGCAATATACCTGATAGCCTCGACTGGAAAGCAATAGCAGCAGGGGCTCCAACTTTAATTTTTTATATGGCGCTTGCTCATTTAGAAAATGTAGCAAAAAAACTAATTGAAAATGGACTTTCAGCCTCCACACCCTCTGCTATAGTAGCTAACGGCACTTTAGCTAATCAACAAGTAATAGAAGCACCTCTTGGTAAACTAGCCAAGGTAGCTATAAAGGAAGAAATTGAGCCTCCAGCTATCCTAGTTATTGGTAATGTTGTTGAATTACGGAAGGTTCTTGATCCTGATGTATCACCTGAAAAAAGACGGGAAGCAGCGCATAAACTTGCTAAAAAATTTGATAAAATAGCGTAAGCTTAAATATTGAATATTATTGATAAATAAAATTATTTTTAATTCTAGGTGAATTTATATGAAGCTCCCAACCTTTACAAAGAAAACCACAATATGGACAATTATACTTGGCTTATTGATGTTTTACGCGTGGTTCGAAGGTTCTTTATTTGGTGATATTAACAAAATAGGTGATAGATTAGAACTAACCTCAAGTGCGGCCGGAGCGAATATTGGGGGACCATTTTCTCTTATTGACCATAATGGAAAAACTGTAACGGAGAAAAACTTCTCTAATAGACATAAATTAGTATTCTTTGGTTATAGTTGGTGTCCAGATATTTGCCCCACAGAACTTCTTGTTATAAGTAAAGTGCTTGAAATATTGGATGTAGAAAAAAGTAAGCTTGCTACTCTCTTTATAACTATAGATCCCGCTCGTGATACCCCAGAACAACTTGCATCATATTTATCTATTTTCCATCCAGATATCATTGGACTTACAGGCACTCAAAGACAAATAGAAGCAGCAGCAAAAGAATACAGAGTCTATTATAGAAGAGTAAATAATCCGGAAGCAGAAGACTCTTCTATAGATGATGATTATATTATGGATCATTCAGTATACATCTATCTTATTAGCCCTGAAGATGAATATGTTCGGCACTTTAGTCGCGGCCAAGAACCCGTAGAAATTGCTGAGGAAGTGAGAAAACATCTCTAGTTACGCTAAAGGTATAGTAATTTCCGCCCCTAGATCTGGAAGTGGAAAAACTGTTATAACCTTAGGTCTAGCAAGGGCATGGCAAAGAGCCGGCAAAAATGTTGGTGTAGCTAAAGTAGGCCCTGATTATATTGATCCAGCATTTCTAAGCACCGCAGCAAAAAACCAATGTCATAATATAGATCTTTGGGCTATGCATCCCAATACCGTGAATTATATTATTAATCGCAGTGTAAATAATGTGGACATTTTGTTGACTGAAGGCGTAATGGGTCTATTTGACGGTGCGATCAATGGCAGTTCCTCAACTGCAGACATTTCGACAAAGCTTGGTTTGCCAGTATTGCTAGTTATAGACTGTTCGGGAATGGGTTCTTCAGTATCAGCCCTTGCTGAAGGATTTGCAAAATATAGGTCTGACGTAGTTCTTGGCGGTGTTATACTTAATAGGGTAAATAGTAAGCGCCATGAGATTATACTCAAAGAATCTTTAGATAAATCAGAGATTGCCGTTCTCGGGGTTATTCCTGAAAGTGCTGAAATTCATCTTCCGTCTCGATACTTGGGACTAATCCAAGCTGGAGAGTATGATGACCTTGAGAATACCATTAACCGAATTGCTGACATAATTATTTCGTATGTTGATATAGAAAAAATATTAAAGATTATAAGTGAAGTAAAAACAGATGAGGGTCCCTTTTTGGAAAAACCAATTATACCCCCATTAAGTACAAATATTGCTATAGCTTCTGATGACGCCTTTACTTTTACCTACCCTGACCTTCTCGATAGCTGGCATAACGCTGGATCTCACTTGACATTATTTTCCCCGCTCGCAGATGAAACCCCAGACGTAAATACTGGTGCCATATATTTACCTGGAGGCTATCCTGAACTTCATGCCAAACAACTTTCTGAGAGTCACAAATTCTTAAGTGGACTTCGTGAGGCTGCAGAAAATGACAAAATTATTTATGGAGAGTGTGGAGGCTACATGGTTATGGGAAAATCTATTATGGATTATTCGGGAAATACCTATGATATGGCTAACCTTTTTCCTATTCACACCAGCCTAAAAGAAAAAAAACTTACACTTGGATATCGCAATGCCAAGCTGGCAGCCTCTAGTCCCCTTGGAAAATTAGGCTCTATATATAAAGGACATGAATTTCACTACGCCACTATACAGAACCTAAATTACTCTGAGAGTCTATTTACAATTTCTGATGCAAAAGGGAACAATATAGGAAATAGCGGTAGTCGTATTGGCAATATTATGGGCTCATTTATTCATCTTATTGATAATTGGGACAAATAATTTACTTAAACTATCATAAAAAAATTTTTAATAATAAATCAAATGTCATTTTCCGACTTAGGCATTTACTGATAACATTTAAACATCCAGATTTGCTACCTGCAAAGCGTTCTGTTGAATAAAATCTCGTCTTGGTTCAACCAACTCTCCCATTAGTTCTGCGAAAAGTTTATTTGCCGCTGATGCATCCTTGACCTCAACACGCATTAGTGTCCTGACATCCGGATCCAGTGTTGTCTCCCATAATTGATCGGGGTTCATCTCGCCAAGCCCTTTATATCGCTGCACAGACAGGCCTTTCCTCCCAGCAGAGTAAACCACGTCTAAAAGCTCAGAAGGAGATCTAATTATTACTTCTGTTTCCTTCCTTCTCAAAGTTACAAATCTTGCATAAACCTCCTGCAAATGTGCACTCATTTCATCTAGCCTTCGAGCCTCTGGAGTTCTAATAAGCACCTGATCAATAGTGTGTATTTCTGTAACTCCACGCATAGTCCGCTCAAACTTGAAGCCAGGGCCATTTTCAAGGGTGACTGCCTCACCACGCCATACTCTTTCAAGCGAGGGGGAAATTTCATTAAGTCGCGTAGCTATATATTCTGCAGCGGGCTGTGCATTATTGTTCAATATTTCTTCCCTTAATGCACCGGCAATTGCTGCCTGCTCAACAATCCGCTGATCCACTCGCCTTGTAAGGGCTTTGACTAGATTAGAAATACTTCTTGCATTTTCTACCGTTTCCCTCAAATCATCTCCAGCTTGCTGCTCCCCTGAAGCTAACTCAATTACGCTATCTTTTAATCCCTCAGAAATAAGGTGGTCTTCTAGAGCCAAATCATCCTTTAAATATAATTCTTCATTACCTCTTTTAATTCTGTACAAAGGTGGCTGAGCAATATAGAGATGTCCACTTTTCACTAAGTTTTCCATATTACGATAGAAAAAAGTCAAAAGAAGTGTACGGATGTGTGAACCATCTACATCTGCA
>DBHM01000020.1:1735-19344 GCA_002296185.1 Alphaproteobacteria bacterium UBA828 | reverse complement strand
GATATGGATTTTAAAGTTGCTGGTACAAATGAAGGTATTACCTCATTACAAATGGATATCAAAATAACAAGTATAACAAGTGAGATTATGGAAACTGCATTGGACCAAGCTAAGAATGGGAGGATGCACATTCTAAGTGAGATGGAGAAAGCGCTATCCTCAGCTAGAGAAACTGTCAGCGATAAGGCTCCGAGAATAACAGTAATTCAGATTTCAAGAGATAAAATAAGAGATATAATAGGTCCTGGTGGAAAGGTAATTAGAGAGATTTGCGAATCAACTGGGACTAAAATTGATATTGAAGACGATGGAACTGTCAAAGTTGCTGCAGTTGAGGGAGAAGCATCAGATGCTGCTCTAAAAATGATAAGAGACATTGTGGCAGAACCAGAGGTTGGAGAAATATATACTGGAAAAGTAGTAAAAATTATGGATTTTGGTGCTTTTGTTAATTTCCTTGGCAAACGTGATGGCCTTGTTCATATAAGTGAAATTTCTCAAGAAAGAGTAAAATCTGTTGCTGATGTCTTAGATGAGGGCCAAGAGGTAAAAGTCAAAGTCCTGGGTGTTGATGACAGGGGCAAAGTTAAGTTGAGTATGAAGGTAATTGACCAGGAAACAGGCGCAGAGATTAGTTAAAACGCGAAATCAAAGGGGATTTGGTGATTAACTTAAAAGCGGGTTGCTTTTTTGTTCATAAATACCCAAATTATAAGGGGTGAGGTTACTTTTAGATTTAAATTTAAAGGGGTGAAGTAACACGTGGCCTTAGTAAATCCGCTTCTAGTATCTGGTGCAGAAGTGCTACCTCTAATTGAGGGGGGTAAGGGCATTGGTGTAAGCAATGGCAAAAGCTCAGGCGCTTGGGCCGCAGCTGGCGGGGTGGGCACGTTTTCAGCTGTAAATGCAGACTCTTACGATAAAGATGGCAAGCATATACCTCAAGTTTATCATTCTCGTACACGAAAAGACAGGCATGAAGAATTAATTCGCTATGCAATTGAGGGTGGTGTTACCCAAGCAAAGATCGCCCATGAACTAGCTATTGGTCAGGGCCGTCTTCATATGAATGTATTATGGGAGATGGGTGGAGCTGAGCGAGTTTTACATGGTATTCTTGAGAGAACTCGTGGACTTGTTCATGGCGTGACATGCGGTGCTGGGATGCCCTATAAGCTGGCAGAGATAGCATCACAGTATAATATTCATTACTACCCTATAGTATCATCTGGACGTGCATTTAATGCCTTATGGCGAAGGGCTTATCATCGTATGTCCGAGTGGCTTGGGGGTGTTGTTTACGAAGACCCTTGGCGCGCAGGTGGCCACAATGGGCTATCTAATAGTGAGGACCCAGAAAAACCTGAAGACCCTTATCCAAGAGTTGTCGAGTTAAGGCGTTTAATGAATCAATACGGATTAAATAATGTCCCAATTATTATGGCTGGAGGAGTGTGGTGTATTGATGATTGGTCAAGCTGGCTTGAAGATCCTGATATTGGTCCAATAGCATTTCAGTTTGGCACGCGTCCTCTGGTAACAACTGAGAGTCCAATTCCTGAATCTTGGAAAAGACGTTTAATGTCGCTTAAGGAAGGTGATATAAAACTAAATAAATTCAGTCCCACCGGGTTTTATTCTTCTGCCGTTAAGAACCTCTTTATTCAGGAGTTGGAGGAAAGAGAATATAGGCAGGTCGCATTTACTAGTGAGCCTATAGGAGACCACAAAGTGGAATGTAATTATGGTATGCGTGGAAGGACATATTATTTGACACGTGGTGATAAATCTCGAGTGGAAGAATGGGTATTAAATGGTTTTGATACTGCTTTAAAAACTCCAGACAACACCATTATTTTTGTCACAAAAGAGAAAGCAAAGGATATTAGAATTGACCAAGCTAACTGCATGGGGTGTTTATCGCAATGTAGATTTAGTAATTGGTCAACATCAAATCCGAAAAATATAACTGGAAAGAAAGCTGACCCTCGAAGTTATTGTATACAAAAAACACTACAGGATATCATCCATGGCGAAGATGGCGAAACCCAGTTAATGTTTTCCGGACATGGTGCCTATCGTTTTGCTCAGGACCCTTTTTATGCAAATGGCTTTGTTCCAACTGTAAAGCAGTTAATAGAGAGGCTATTGAGTGGTAAATAATTAATTTATTAATTAGCTAATTTTCCAAAATTTCATCCTTAAGAATACCCCAGAATTGTCCTCTTTTGAGCCATCCCTTAAGGCCTTTAACCTTAACTTTGCACCAGTTTTGATTACATGAACTGAGTTTTGCTATTACCCCGGTCTCCAATGTAGCTACTGGAACACTATTCACCCCAGGGTTATCCATCAAAGTCCGATTTTTTCCTGTAATGATAAGCGTTCTGTAACCAGAAAGTAGTCTCTGATGAACCCATCCTGTGGCCCCCTCATGATCTAAAATTCTTCTCCATACATCAAATTCAGCAGTAATTTTTATAGGTAGATTACGTTTTTTATAAACCCAAACAATAGGATAGCGTTTATTTGGCCCTGCTCTAAGATTGACCATATCTTTTTTTAATGATGCAAATCGCGGTATAGGTTTAGTATCATCTGCAATTGAGTTTGATGGGAGATGTAAAGTGGTTAGCATTGCTGTTACCAGCAGAAATAAAGAGCATACTCTGAAAAAGGTTAGTAACATAGTTTCCTGATGTTCATATTATTAGCAAAGAGTTTATAGCTTACTCATATCAAATAGAATAATACACAAATTATACCTTATAATGATAATTGTTTAGATATATAGGTTTTGTTAAATAGAATGAATACCCTCAGACTTATATGTCTCTTTAAAACAAATATTAAGTATAGCGCTTATTTATAGGATATTTAATGTCACGTAGTTTAAAAAAACCTCTTGTAATTGTTACACGTCGGCTTCCCGAATCCATTGAGGCACGAATGATGGAGCTGTTTGATACGCGATTAAATGAGGATGATCACTCATTTTCCCAAGAAGAGTTGTTACATTCAATGAATGAAGCTGATGTTCTTGTCCCAACTGTAACAGACCAAATTGATAAATCTATCATTGAAAGAGCAGGTGATAATTTAAAACTTATAGCAAGTTTTGGAACAGGTATCGACCATATTGATACAGGAGCTGCAGCTAATAAGAAAATAACAGTAACAAATACTCCAGGTGTCCTTACTGAAGATACTGCAGATATGACTATGGCTCTCATTTTAGCAGTTCCTCGACGCTTAGCTGAAGGTGAAAGAATGATGCGTACTGGCAATTGGGACGGATGGGCTCCAACTGCTTTACTTGGAAGAAGAATTTGGGGCAAACGATTAGGTATAGTTGGGATGGGTAGGATTGGGCAAGCTGTTGCGCGCCGTGCCCGAGGATTTGGCTTGTCCATCCACTATCATAATCGAAATAGGCTTGCTGAAGGAATAGAGTCATCGCTAGAGGCGACTTACTGGGAGAGTCTTGATCAAATGCTAGCACGGATGGATTTTGTATCTATTCATTGTCCTAGCACACCAGCAACTTATCATTTACTTTCAGCAAGGCGGCTAAGGCTTATAAAAAAAGATGCATATGTAATTAATACCTCCCGTGGTCATGCAATAGATGAATCAGAGCTGATGAGGCTTCTTGAGGAAGGGGAGATTGCTGGTGCAGGCTTAGATGTTTATGAACATGAGCCAATTGTTAACCCCAAACTTTTAAGCTTTAACAATGTTGTTTTACTCCCTCATATAGGATCTGCAACACTGGAGGGGCGTTTGGATATGGGTGAGAAGGTTCTAATCAATATTCAAACGTTTATAGATGGCCATACTCCTCCAGACAGAGTGCTTCCACCAGAAATATAAAATGAAATTAAAAAGCTATATTGTGTAAAATGGTTTTAGTTTAGGTCTTATGATTTTTATTTGCCACAAAGTTTACAACTGGGATCTGGTCTTATTAAGATTTTTCTGAAGTTTGTTCTAAGAGCATCATATATCAAAAGTTTTCCCGAGAGCCCTTCCCCTGCCCCTGTTATTTCTTTAAGAATCTCAGTAGCTTGTAAGCACCCAATTATTCCTGGTATAGAGCCTAATATTCCACCCTCTGCACACGAGGGTATAGAGTCTTCTGGGGGAGGTTCGGGGTGGAGACACCTGTAGCATGGATTATCACCTTTTTCGAATGCTTTAAAAGTTGAGATCTGCCCATCAAATTTGTGAACTGCTCCAGATACTAGAATTCGTTTACATAAATAAGCAGTGTCATTCACCAAAAATCGTGTATCAAAGTTATCACTACCATCAGCAACTATATCAAAATTAGATATGATTTCTTTAGCATTTGTTTTATCTAATTTTTTTGTAAAAGGAATAATATTTACGTCGGGATTTAGAGCAGAAAGTGATGAGACTACACTTTCAGTTTTTTTTGAGTCTATAGAATTTTCATCATGAATAATTTGTCTTTGGAGGTTAGAAAGTGCTACCCGATCATCGTCAATAATACCGATAGTCCCAACCCCGGCAGCTGCAAGATAAAGTAAAATAGGAGAGCCCAAACCTCCTGCTCCAACAACTAAAACCTTAGAGTTTATGATTTTAGCTTGGCCTGCCGGTCCAATTTCATCCAGAATAAAATGACGAGCATATCGCTCAATTTGGTTATCATCAAAGTGCATCTTCTGAAGTTTCTATATGTTGGGAAAAAATTTCTAAAAATTACTGAATAAATCAGTTGAGAGATATCTTTCTGCAAACGAAGGTACAATAACTACTATGCGTTTATTCTCCATATTATCGCGAGAACCAATTTCAAGGGCTGCTGCTATAGCAGCTCCAGAGCTAATCCCAACTGGTATTCCCTCAAGTTGTGCTGTTAAGCGTGCTGTTTCAAATGCATTTTCGTTACCTATTGATATAATTTCATCAATCAAGTCAGTCTTTAGTATTTCAGGTATAAAACCTGCACCAATCCCTTGAATTTTGTGGGGACCAGGTTGGCCACCAGATAGAATGGCGCTATCTTCTGGCTCTACAGCAATAATCTCAAGTTCAGGAAGGCGTGGTTTTAATATTTGAGCACAACCAGTGATAGTCCCTCCAGTGCCTATCCCAGACACTAACAAATCAAGATTTCCACCAGTGTCCTCCCAAATCTCCTCCGCGGTGGTGGTGCGATGTATTTCTGGATTTGCGGGGTTTTGGAATTGCTGCAGCATTACAGATTGAGGTGTTTTTTCTACTAGCTCTTGTGCTTTCTGTATTGCCCCTCGCATTCCTTTTGTGGCTGGGGTTAATATAAGCTCTGCGCCAAGTAGCTGTAAAAGTTTTCTCCGTTCCAGTGACATACTTTCTGGCATAGTTAAGACTAACTTATAGCCTTTGGCTGCAGCAACAAAGGCGAGTGCAATTCCAGTATTACCTGAGGTCGGCTCTATAAGCACAGACTCCCCCGGTATTAATTGCCCAGATTTCTCAGCTGCATCAATCATTGAATAACCGATACGATCTTTCACCGATGCTAGGGGGTTATAAAATTCTAATTTACAGATGATCTCAGCAGAAACACCATACTTTTTTGGCAAGCGGTTTAGTTTTACAAGTGGTGTATTTCCTATAGTATCAATGATCGAGTCATATATTTTATTTGTTTTATCTTTAGAATTCATTAATTTCATACCTATTTTTCTACATAATAGTAAAGAAAATTAAATACTAAAATCTATTCCCTCTTTTGATGCTTTCTTAATGCCAATATCTCTGGCTTTGGAGCATATGTCCTCTATAGTAATAGTCTCAATACGTTTTTCAAATTCTATCTGTAGTTCATTCCAGATAGGATTTAAAACTGTTGATGCGATATCTGAGTCAGACTGAGTTTCAAGTGGATCTTCAGAGGATTCAAGTGAGCGGACTATTCTTGCAATTTCTCCAACCGTTATGCGCCTCCTTTCTCTAGCTAATAGATAACCCCCTTTTGGCCCCCTAACTCCTTTAAGTATTCCTGCTCTTACCAATCGTTGCATTACTTGCTCAAGGTATCTATGAGGCATCCCCTGCCTCTTAGTTATATCTCTACTCCTGACTGGGTCTGCCCCAGTATTATAAGCAATATCAACTACTGCTTCGAGTGCATAAATTAATTTTTTAGATACCTTAAGCATTAGTATATTACTCCCATTAAAGTGGCTTTATCCCGTTGAACCAAAACCACCTTCTCCGCGAATCGTTTTTGTTAATTCAGTAACTTCTTCGAGAATTACTCTACAAATTGGTGAAACTACTAGTTGGGCTATACGTTCTCCTCTAGATAAACTGTATGTCTGATTTCCATGATTAATTAAGATGACTTTGATTTCACCTCGGTAATCTGCGTCAATTGTACCTGGGCTATTTAGGACAGAAATACCGTATTTTAGTGCCAAACCGGATCTTGGTCTTACCTGGCCTTCATAGCCATTTGGGATCATTACAATAATCCCGGTTGGAACTAATACTCTAGTGCAAGGTTGAATACTTACCGCTTCTTCAATTGCTGCGCTTAGGTCAAATCCAGCGGCACCATCAGAAGCATATTGAGGTATCGGAAGGTCCCCACAACCAGCCACACGTTTGAACATTATTTTAAGATTAGAATTCATATTTATATCAATTTTCTATATTGGCCGCTATTTCGTCCATTAAACGTTCGGCAATTAAAGCTTTGGAGACTTTAGACCATAATTGATGGTTATTTCCTGAGTTTTTTAACAGAGTCACTTGATTATTATCGCTACCGAATGTGTCAGAGTTTGCAGAAACATCATTTGCTAAGATCCAATCACAGCTTTTGTTTTCTAGCTTCTTTTTAGCATTAGAGATTAAATTTTCAGTTTCAGCAGCAAAGCCAATAACTAGTTTTGGTCTATTTTGAGAGAGGTTAGATAGTATTTTTAGAATGTCTGGATTTAGAGACATATCTATACTCATCTCACTAGATGCCCCAAAATTTTTCTCATCTTTCTTGATCTTATTAAATGAAGTATTTTTTGGTTTCCAATCAGCAACAGCAGCACAACAAACAGCAAAATCAACGGGTAAGTTTTCCAAGCATGCCTCCAACATTTCCTCAGCGGTTTTTACATTAATTATATTAACATTATTGGGTTTTTCTTGGGTGGTTGGTCCAGAAACAAGAGTTACTTTTGCTCCACAAAAAGCAGCCATTTGCGCAATTGCATGACCTTGTTTGCCAGAAGAATAATTGGAAATATATCTAACTGGGTCAATTGGTTCTTGAGTTGGTCCACTAGTTACAAGAGCATGAAGCCCTCTTAATTTATTTTTTTTCCCTAGAATGTAATCAATTTCATCAACTATCTCGTTTGGCTCTGCCATACGTCCGTAGCCATTCTCACCACATGCCAGATCACCTTCATGAGGACCAATAATGTTAATTCCATAAGTTTCTAAAATAGATATATTTCTTTTAGTTATTGGGTTATCCCACATGAATCCGTTCATTGATGGCGCAAGTAAGACTGGTTTGTCGGTTGCAAGAAGAGCGGTTGTAGCCAGGTCGTCTGCAACCCCTGAGGACATACGTGCAATTAAGTCGGCACTAGCTGGCGCTACAACAACTATGTCAGCTTCTCTTGATAGTCTTATATGACCCATTTCTGCTTCGTCAGTAAGTGAAAAAAGGTCCTGATACACTTTTTCACCAGATAGCGCAGAAAGTGTCAGGGGGGTTATAAATTGATTGCCTGCTTTGGTTAAAATACAGCGAACTTTAGCTCCACTATGACGAAGTTGACGTACTAATTCAGCTGATTTATAGGCTGCAATTCCACCCGACACTATTAACAATATATTTTTGTAATTTTCCATAATTGTATAACTATTAATTTCCCATTAATATTATGTGGATAACCTATGCCCTGTAATTCCCGGATGCAAGAGATGAATCTAACTTAGCGCATAAGATAGTCAAAAATTACAATTATTGCTGAATTATAGTCTAAAATTTAGCTTAACTGCAGGGCAATTAGAGTGGCTAATAGACCAATCGTGACAATTATACCAAAAAATAAAAATACTGATACTCCAAAGATGCTTCGGGTATTCTTTGACGATTGGGCTTGATCTTTTTGATCTTTTTCTAGTGCTTCAATTATAGTCTCTGCCTTTTCAATGATTCTTGGGACTCTCTTAGCTTCCTTTATTACGTTCTGTGCAATATTTTGGGCCTGCGCAGCTGGCCCTAAGTTTTTTTTGGCCCATGTTTCAATAAGTGGGCGAGCTAGTTGCCACATATTTTCATTAGGATATAACTGTCGTGATATTCCTTCTGCCATTAACATGCTTTTTTGGAGAAGAAGTAACTGAGGCTGGGTCTCCATATTAAACTCTCGGGTAACTTCAAAAAGATGTCCTAACAATCTTGCTATTGAAATTTCTTGCAGTGGTAGCTCCATGACAGGTTCACCAATTGCTCTTATGGCCTGAGTGAATAAACCCTTTGACTCATGGTCTGAGACGTAACCCGCTTCAAAATGAATTTCCGCCACTCTTTCATAATCACGCGATAAGAAGCCTAATAACATTTGGGCTAAATAGAGTCGTGTTTCCTTATTAAGTCGACCCATTATACCAAAATCAAGTGCTACCACTTCTCCATTTTTATTAACTAACAAGTTTCCTGGATGTAAGTCTGCATGAAAAAAACCATAGTAAAAAACCTGTTGAAAGAAAGCACTTGCTGCATAAGTAAGAATTTTTGATGGGTCCTGCCCTTTTTTAATAAGACCATCAATATCATCAATTCTTATACCTTCCATTCTTTGGAGTGTTAGGACTCTTCTGTTGGTATGTGTCCAGTGAACCCTGGGGACTTGAAAGCCTTCTACTTCAGACATATTTCTGGAAAATTCAGAAGCTGCAGCTGCTTCAAGTCTAAGGTCCATCTCAGTTCTCACAGATTTAGCCAGCGTTTTAACTATATCTACAGGCTTTAACCTTCGAGAAGCAGGAAGAGTTTTTTCCGCTAGGCTGGCTAGCCACAAGAAAAAATTAAGATCTTTTTCAAATGCCAATTCTATGTTGGGCCTGAGAACTTTTACTGCTACAGGATCTCCATTTGATGTTATAGCAAAATGCACCTGAGCTATAGACGCAGCAGCAACAGGAGTATCATTAAATTCTTTAAATAGCTCATCTATGGGTTGATTTAATTCATTTTCAATTATTTCTCGAGCTTTTTTTGCCGAGAAGGGTGGAAGCCTATCCTGAAGCTCACTAAGGTCAGTTGCAACTTCACGTCCAATTAAATCTGGTCTAGTTGCAATAGCTTGTCCAAATTTAATAAAACTGGGACCTAGTTCCTGTAGTGCTGCTGCAAGCCTTTGACCGGGTCTTTTCTTTGTTACTGGTTTTTTCCAAATACTAACAATTAATATTATTACTGGTAAAAGTTTAGCATCCTTAAGAAGAAAAAGTGCGTCAAAGCGGGCTAATATCCAAGCAACACGTAAAATTCTTAGGATTTGTATAGGAGAAGATAACATTAAATCATAAACTCACATCAGATACGCCAGCCTGAATAAAGGGAAGCTATCCCCCCACTCATTGGCATGCAGTTTACTCCACCAAAACCTGCCATCTCAATCATTCTTGTGAAGTTAGGAGGGGATGGAAACTCTCGGATGGACTCAACAAGATATCGATAGGCCTCTCTGTCTTTTGCAACTATTTCACCAATTGTTGGTATAACTAAAAAGGAGTATGCAGAGTAGAGCCTCTCTATAATAGGAGAAGTGGATGAGGAAAATTCAAGACACACAAAGCGCCCCCCCGGTTTTAGAACTCTCACAGCTTCTTCTAAGGCCTTCTCTTTGTTAGTCACATTACGGATACCAAAAGCTATTGTGTATGCGTCAACACTTCTATTTGATAATGGTAGATTTTCAGCATCGCCTACAACCCAATCAATACCACTGAAGATAGCAGAATCAATTGCCCTGTTCCTGCCTTTAAGAACCATACCTTCACTGAGGTCGCAAATTATAGCTCTACCTTTTTTTGCTCCTCCGATGCGCTTTAGGAATTTCGAAGAAATATCCCCTGTTCCTCCTGCTACATCTAGTAAGGTCATACCTGGATAGGGTTGTAGGCATTCAATCATACGGTTTTTCCAGATTCGGTGTATTCCCGCACTCATGACGTCATTCATAAGGTCGTAATTGGTCGAAACTCTATCAAATAGATCCTTAACCAAACCAGGTTTTTGGCTCGGATCTACTCTTTGATAGCCAAAATCTACTTCCTGAGTGATATTATTGTTACTTTTATCTTTCATTTCATCCTAAAGATAGCCTAGCGCTTGCATAGGCGCTACCTTAGACACTATGCCTGAATTGCCAGAAGTTGAAACAGTTCGTAGAGGGTTAGCCTTAGAGCTAGCCAATCGCAAGATAATAAGCATCGAAAGATCTAAATTTGATCTTCGAAGGCCAATTCCTGTCAACTTAAATGTTCAACTTGTTGGACGATATATCGTTAATTTTGCTCGTAGAGGCAAGTATTTACTTCTTCGTCTCGATAATTTGCAGACTTTATTGATACATTTAGGAATGAGTGGGCGTATGATAATCCATAAGAAAGATTATCCTAATGTGAGTCAGCATGATCATTTACAAATAAATTTTGAAGACGGTTTCAGGCTAGTTTATACCGATCCAAGACGATTTGGAGTTATAGATCTCATAGATACTAGCTCAGAAGAAAACCATCCGTCTCTTGCCCGGATGGGTCCAGAGCCGTTATCTGAGGATTTTAAAGGAAATAATTTAGAATTTTTACTTCAGGATCGACAAATCAATATTAAGGCCGCCTTATTAGATCAAAGGATTCTAGCTGGAATTGGAAATATTTACGCATGCGAGGCATTATTTTATGCTGGTATAAGTCCTAAGAGACTTGCAAAAAATGTAAAAGGAAAGAGGGCAGAAATGCTCTCAGAGGCAATAGTATCTGTTTTAGAGCGTGCTATAGATGCTGGTGGTTCATCGCTTAGAGATTATGCAAATACTTCGGGTGAGTTAGGATATTTTCAACATAATTTTGCTGTTTATGGAAGAGAAGGTAAATTATGCCATCGTTGCGGTAGGAAAATAATACGTATTATTCAGAATGGACGTTCAACATTTTATTGTTCTTGGGATCAGCGCTAATTGGCCAAGTAATAAAAGTATATTATTTAAAAATACAAATATTAAATGGAATACAACTAAAGTATTTTAGTTTGAAGAAGAAAGTATACAATTCTTTATAAGATTCACGTTTGGGGATGAAGATATGGCTTTTAAAAATATTAAAGTTGAAATAGATGAAAATGTTGGCGTTATTACTTTGCATAGACCAGATGTTTTAAACGCCCTTAGTTCATCACTTATTGCCGAATTAAATGAAGCAATAAATGATTTTGAAAACAATAGTGATATTGGTGCTTTGTTGGTTAAGGGAAGTGAAAAAGCTTTTGCTGCAGGTGCGGACATTAAGGAGATGCAGCAGAGGGATTACGTTGAAGCCAGTTTGGGTGATGTTCTTGGTGATTGGGATGCACTTGCAAGATGCTCTAAACCTACTGTAGCTGCAGTGTCTGGATATGCTCTAGGAGGCGGGTGTGAGTTAGCAATGATGTGCGATATTTTACTAGCCTCTGAAACTGCAAAGTTTGGTCAGCCTGAAATAACTATTGGTGTTATTCCTGGCGCAGGTGGAACCCAACGTTTAACTAAAGCAGTTGGTAAGAGCAAGGCAATGGATATGATCCTCACTGGGAGAATGATGGACGCAGAGGAAGCGGAGAAAAATGGATTAGTATCACGCATATTTCCATCATCAGACCTTTTTAGTGAGGCCCTAGATGTTGCAAAAAAAATTGCTGGTATGCCTCGTGTGGCAGCTCTAGCTGCAAAAGTATCTGTTAATAGATCCTTTGAAACAACATTAGCAGAAGGAATTTTGTTCGAAAAAACAGCTTTTTACCCATTATTTGCTACAGAAGATCAAAAAGAGGGGATGCTGGCATTTTCAGAGAAGCGTAAGCCAAAATTTAAAAATAGGTAACTTTTGGCAAAATAAAAAGAAAAATATTAGATTTGTTGACGCTGAGGAATCTGAGATATATAACCTCGGATCGTTAATTTTCTATAGGTAGTGGAATATATGGCGCATACTCGTCAGGCAAAAAAGCGAATACGGCAAGATGTCAAGCGAACAGCTACGAATCGTACACGCTTGAGTAAAATCAGAACATATGTCCGTAGGGTTGAGGAGGCTATCTCTGCTGGTGACAAGCAGGGGGCTTTAGATGCTCTTAAGGCTGTTCAGCCGGAGTTACATAAGGGAGCTAGAAAGCGCGTTTTACATCGGAATACGGTTGCTAGGCAGCTTTCAAGAATGAGTAAGCATATAAAAACCCTCAGCTAGTAACCAATGAGCAGTGTTCTCTCCAAGTATTTTTGAATGATTAAATTCAAATAAAAATTTTTATTAATAATAAATTTATTGTTAATAAAAATTACAAGTTTTAGTTTGCCCACGATATATAGATATGATTATTATCTGTGGCACACTATGTAATATTTTAAAAGATATTAACCATTTTAAGCACAATTAATAAATGTAAATATGTGTTTATGATCCTAAAATTAAAATAGTTTTTTCCAGCTATTTCTTAAATGGAGAAAATTTTTTTTTCAGTTTTTTTATCTCTACTATTCGACACTAGAGGCAGTGTATCCTCATGACTCCAAATAGTTAGGGGGTCTCTTTCAAGTTGACCTGAAGTCAAAAATAAAAATAATCTGAGAGTTCCTATTTCGGACCTGTTGCTTGTCTGGCCTTGCCCTATTAGTCTATGCATGCTTGTCCTTTTCGGTCTGCATTACGCAATTTCTTTTGCGTCAGTGAGTCAAACTTTCAGGGTAGCAAGGTAAATCTAAAGTCCACATAAGAATGGCCTAGCTTTGCCAAAATTTATAAGTGTTATTTTTAAGACTCCAGTTGAGTTGTTGTGCATAAGCAGAGACTATAACAAAGAATCTTTGGGAGATAATAATGAGTCTCAGTACACTCCGGACTATTGCAAGTGACCGAATGGAACCAGGAGCCACCTTTGCTGGAGAGATAAACTCTTCAGAGGCATGGCAGGTGCTTGAGGATGAGCAAAATTCAATTTTAGTAGATGTTCGATCTGATGCTGAGTGGGTTTTTGTTGGTTTTCCAGATTTATCAGCTTTAGGAAAAGATTTAGTAAAGGTTTCTTGGCAACTGTTCCCTGATATGTCACTTAACAATTCTTTTCTAGAGCAAATCACTGAATCTGGGTGTAATAAAGATTCTGCGCTTATGTTTATTTGCCGAAGCGGAGCTAGGTCAAGAGATGCCGCTCAGATGTGTGCTGCCCATGGATATAGTAATGTTTTTAACGTGTGTGACGGTTTTGAAGGACGGCAGAATCAAGACGGTCACAGAGGTGTTTTAGAAGGATGGAAGGCAGCAGGTCTTCCATGGGTTCAGTCATGAGCGGGGATGGTAGAGTGTCTGAATCTCAATCAATGGAGCAAAGATGGGCAAGGGTTCGCCATAAATTAGAGCAAGAGTTAGGAGCGGCTGCTTTTCAGAGCTGGCTAAGGCCAGTCCAGTTCGGAGACTTGCGAGGGGAAAGGTTGATACTGATTGCTCCGACTAGGTTTCTTCGTGACTGGGTAAAGTCACGTTACGGAGAATTGATAATATCATTTTGGAAAGAAGAAGACCCATCAGTTGAAGAGCTGGAGATGGAGGTTCGTAGACCCCTAACCGCTGACACCCCAGACAATAGGGAGAAGGAAAATAAATCTGAACAGACTACAGAAAGGCTATCATTGCATTTAGTTGATTCCGACGATGATGCCCTTGGGTCCCCACTGAGTCCAAAGTTTAAATTCAACGATTTTGTAATTGGTAAACCAAATGAATTTGCTCATGCTGCAGCAAGAAGGGTGGCTGAATCAGATAAGGTGCCTTTTAATCCTCTATACCTATATGGTGGTGTTGGTTTGGGTAAAACCCATTTGATGCATGCAATAGCATGGCATATTCGCGAGCGTGATCCTTCTCGTCGAGTTTTATATTTATCAGCTGAGAAATTTATGTATCAATTCATCAGGGCATTACGCTTTAAAGATACAATGGCTTTTAAGGAGCAATTTAGATCTGCAGATGTATTGTTGATAGACGATGTGCAATTTATTTGTGGGAAAGAGAGTACTCAAGAAGAGTTTTTTCACACTTTCAATGCATTAGTTGACCATGATAGACAGGTAGTAATATCAGGTGATCGTTCCCCTTCAGATTTAGATGCAATTGAAGAGCGTCTTAGATCCAGACTTGGTTGGGGCCTTGTAGCAGATATACATGCTACTACCTACGAGTTAAGACTGGGGATACTGCAGACTAAGGCGGAGGCAATGGGGGCTAGCGGTATACCTCTTGAGGTCCTGGAGTTTCTTGCATACAAAATCACTTCCAATGTAAGAGAGTTAGAAATGGCACTAAATCGTGTTTCTGCTCATGCTACTCTGATAGGCCGAGCAGTTTCACTGGATATGACTCAAGAGGTTCTTAGAGATGTCCTCCGAGCAAATGATCGTCGTGTAACTATCGAAGAAATACAAAAACGTGTCGCTGAACACTACAATATAAAACTTTCTGAGATGTCATCTGAGCGAAGAGCTCGTGCTGTTGCTCGACCACGTCAAGTGGCTATGTTTTTGTCTAAGCAGTTGACCCAGAGATCTTTACCTGAGATAGGTAGAAAATTTGGGGGCAGGGACCATACCACAGTGATGCATGCAGTTCGAAAAATTGAACAACTCAGTGAGTCTGATCCTGGAATTGCTGAGGATTTAGAACTACTTAAGCGTAATCTCGAGCTTTAGGTTAGTAAAATCTGCAATAGTTAGCGGTCTACTATAATTTCACTAAAAATGTGCCCAAATTCAAGTAATTTGGTATACTTACTGGTAAGACGAGTCGTGATCAGGCGGATTTCCATAATTATTAGTTTGGTCAAATGTAAAAAAATATTGGTATCACTTATGATGCGGATTAAATAGGCATGAAACTGACTATAGAACGTTCTGTATTACTACGCTCTCTGAGCCATGTTCAGAGTGTAGTTGAGAGGCGCAACACTATACCCATTCTTTCGAATGTAAGGATTGATGCTGATTCTAAAAGCAACGTCCGATTTACTGCAACTGATATGGATATAGCAATTGTGGAGTCTGCTGATGCTAGTGTAGGTAAGGAAGGTTCGGTTACCGTTCCTGCTCATATGCTATATGACATTGCAAGAAAGTTACAAGATGGTGCTGAGGTACAGATAACCGCAAAGAGTGGTAATGAAAAGTTGATGCTGGAATCCGGTCGATTTGCAATGACAGTATCATGCCTTCCAGTAGAAGATTTTCCTATAATGGCTGATGGGGACTTACCTTTTAATTTTACTATTGCCGCGTCTGATCTTCGAAGGCTGCTTTTAAAGACTCGTTTTGCTATATCTCAAGAGGAAACACGTTATTATTTGAATGGTATTTATTTGCATGTATCCAGTGAAGGCACTCCATGTTTGCGCGCAGTTGCAACAGATGGTCACCGCCTTGCTTCTGTTGATGTATCTATGCCTGATGGTAGTAAGGATATGCCTGGTGTTATTATTCCTCGTAAAGTTGTTGGTGAGGTCTTAAAGCTTATTGAGGAAAATGAGGCAGACATTTCTATAGCCTTGTCAGAGACAAAAGTGCGTTTTGCAGTTGGAAATGTAACTCTTACATCTAAGCTAATTGATGGCTCATTTCCGGACTATGCTCGTGTTATACCATCCGGAAATGATAGGCCCCTCAGTGTTGATAGACGGTCTTTCATGAAGGCTGTAGATCTAGTTTCAACAGTGTCTACGGAGAAATCTAGAGCCGTTAAACTCAGTTTGAAAGAGGGTAAGGTTTTAGTCTCAGCTGTTAGCCCGGACTCTGGGTCAGCGGAGGAAGAGGTGGATGCCACCTTTTCTGGTGATGGTTTTGATATAGGTTTCAATGCTAGGTATGTGCTTGATATGGCTGATCAGGTTGAAGGAGACTCCATAGAGTTTGTGCTATCAGACTCTGCTTCACCAACTTTGGTGCGTGATCCTGAAGACTCTGATTCAGTTTTCGTTATCATGCCAATGCGAGTTTAGTTGGCATTGGCAATAACAGGCGCTCTTTTGAAAAATACAGAATGCCCCGATGTGGAGCGGTTAGCCATAACTCGTCTTTCACTTAAAGATTTTCGTAATTATCAAAGCTTAAGATTAGATATTGATCCTAGGCCAGTAATTATTGTCGGCCCTAATGGTGCTGGGAAAACTAATATACTGGAATCTATATCATGCCTGTCGAATAGCCGAGGGTTGCGTGGGGCTAAGTTAAAAGATATGGCAAGGTCTGGGTTAGAAGATGGGGCAAAGCATTGGTTTGTAGCTGCAAATATAGAAAGCATTCAAGGGCCCGTCTCACTAGGTGTTAGTTGGGAAGATGGTAATGAGCAGTTAGATGTTAGAGAAAAAAGGGACTATCGGATTAATGGAACTAATGTTTCCAGTCAATCAGCCATTTTGGAGCATATTGCTGTAGTTTGGATGACACCTGCTCAAGATAGATTGTTTATTGAGTCTCCATCAGGTAGAAGACGCTTTGTTGATAATTTAGTACTTTCTTTTAACCCTTCTCACGCTTCTCGTATTGCGGCTTATGATAAGTCTCGCCGTGATAGAGCCCGCTTACTTCGTGAAAATACTTCGGATATTGGTTGGCTTGACGCAATTGAGAGGGGTATGTCTGAAAATGCTATAGCAATATCAGCTGCCCGCTTAGATTTACTATCTCGAATCCAAGAGGATATAATGAGTGAAGATGGCCCCTTCCCAAAGCCTGTGCTGGGTATGGAGGGTTTAATTGAAAATTGGCTAAGTTCTCAACCGGCTCTAGCAGTTGAGGAGCGTTATATAGAGCTTTTAGCTAATATGAGAGTCAGGGATACTGAGACTGGAACCTCGGAGGGTCCGCACAGGAGTGATTTCAAGGCAGCATTATCTCAGGGTGAACTAGAAGCTTCACAGGCTTCAACGGGCGAACAAAAAGCAATTTTGATTGCCGTTTTGTTAGCTCATGCCAGATTGCTCTCTAGACTTAGGGGAATGCCCCCTATTATGCTTTTAGATGAAGTTATAGCTCATCTTGATTCTGGGCGTCGTGAAGCACTTTTTTCAGCGATTCTATCAATAGGTGCTCAAGCATGGATGACTGGAACTGATGTAAATTTATTTTCACCCTTGTTTGCAAAATCGCAGACTCTACATGTTAACAACTCAATTTTAATGAAGGAGTAGGCAGGTGTCAGAAGTCGATTCTGAATCAACCTCAGAAGAGGAAGAAGCAATAAAAACTGGAGAAGGCTATGGGGCTGAGTCGATTAAAGTTTTACGAGGGCTCGATGCCGTTCGTAAACGTCCTGGCATGTATATTGGTGATACT
>DBHM01000020.1:0-1423 GCA_002296185.1 Alphaproteobacteria bacterium UBA828 | reverse complement strand
TGGTGATACTGATGATGGGTCAGGGCTTCACCATATGGTTTATGAGGTTGTTGATAATGCCGTAGACGAAGCGCTTGCTGGATTTTGTGACAGGGTCGATGTTGTCTTAAATGCAGACGGGTCAATCTCAGTGAGTGATAATGGACGCGGGGTTCCTACCGATATTCATGCTGAGGAAGGTGTGTCAGCTGCCGAGGTTATTATGACACGACTGCATGCTGGGGGAAAATTTGACCAGAACATATATAAAGTTTCGGGTGGCTTGCATGGGGTTGGTGTTTCGGTAGTCAATGCACTTTCAGAAACTCTTGAGCTCAGAATTTGGCGTGATGGTAAGGAGCATTTCATGAGATTTTGCATGGGGGAGGCTGAGGGACCTCTCGGTATAGTTTCAGAGGCTGAGGGCCGTACAGGAACTGAGGTAAAGTTTCACCCATCTTCAGAAATTTTTAGTTCAGTTGAGTTTGATTTTGAGACTATCGAGCACCGCTTAAGGGAATTGGCTTTTTTAAATGCCGGTCTACGCATAGTAGTAACTGATGATAGGGCGTCAGAACGAAGGGTTTCTGAGCTATATTTTGAAGGGGGTATAAATGCATTTGTTGCCTTTCTAGACAGTGCTAAACAACCCCTTATATCTGAGGTTATTGGTTTCTCAGGTCAGAAAGATGACATCGTTGTAGAAGTTGCCATGCAATGGAATGATAGCTATAGAGAATCAACGCTCTGTTTTACTAATAATATCGGACAGGGTGACGGGGGCACACACTTAGCAGGCTTTAGAGCTGCTTTAACTCGTACAATTAACAGCTATGCGGCTCAGGCTGGTATAGATAAGAGAGAAAAAGTTAGCATTACGGGTGATGATGCTCGTGAAGGTCTTACCTGCGTTTTATCTGTTAAGGTTCCAGATCCAAAATTTTCATCACAAACTAAGGAAAAGCTTGTTAGTTCTGAAGTGCGGCCAGTTGTAGACGGCGTGGTTGGGGAAATGCTTTCGCAATGGTTTGAAGAGCACCCTGGGGAAGCTAAGCAGGTATTAAGTAAGGTTGTAGAAGCTGCGGCAGCAAGAGAGGCTGCAAGAAAAGCAAGGGAGTTAACTAGAAGAAAGGGTGCATTAGAGGTATCAAGCTTGCCAGGCAAGCTAGCAGACTGTCAGGAGCGTAACCCGGAAGTTTGTGAGCTTTTTCTCGTTGAGGGTGACTCTGCTGGAGGATCTGCAAAACAAGCAAGGAACAGAAAGAATCAGGCAGTTTTACCCTTAAGAGGTAAGATATTAAATGTAGAGCGTGCTCGGCTAGATAAGATGCTTGGCTCTGTTGAGATTGGAACGATCATAACAGCCCTTGGGACTGGTATAGACGAAGATTTTGATCTCGAAAAACTTCGATATCACAAGGTTATAATTATGACAGATGCAGAT
>DBHM01000005.1 GCA_002296185.1 Alphaproteobacteria bacterium UBA828 | reverse complement strand
CTGTTACAAAAGGTTATGCAATAGCTTCTGCTGGTCTTGCAGCCTTAGTACTTTTTGGTGCATTCACACAGGACTTAGAGAAATACTTTCCGACAGTTCCTGTCGAGTTTAGTCTTTCTAATCCTTATGTTGTAGTTGGGTTATTCTTTGGCGGGATGCTTCCCTTTTTGTTTGGTTCTATGGCAATGTTATCCGTTGGTAGAGCTGCTTCAGCTGTTGTAATCGAAGTGCGGCGACAATTTAGGGAAATTAGTGGTATTATGGAGGGGACAGCTAAGCCTGAATATGGTCGGGCTGTTGACTTGCTTACTAAAGCGGCCATTCGAGAGATGATTATTCCTTCTCTCTTACCTGTTGTTGCGCCAATTCTATTATACATTGTCATATGGGCTATAGCTGGCCAATCAGCTGGCTTTTCTGCTCTTGGGGCTTGTCTAATGGGCACTATCGTTACAGGGCTATTTGTAGCTATTTCCATGACTGCTGGTGGCGGTGCCTGGGATAATGCTAAGAAATACATTGAGGATGGTAATCACGGAGGTAAGGGCTCTGACAGCCATAAGGCTGCTGTAACTGGAGATACTGTTGGCGATCCTTACAAGGATACAGCGGGTCCTGCCGTGAACCCAATGATCAAAATTACCAATATTGTGGCAATATTATTGTTAGCTATTATTGCTACGGTAGGTTGAGATTGAATCATATTACTGAAAAGGGGGCATTGGCCCCCTTTTTTTGGATTTAAAAATTATTGTCCACTAACAGGAACACCAAGGTTGCCAAGTATTTGTTCAAAAAGTCCCAATTTTTTACCTTTTGTTGGTGTGACTTTCTCGACAAGCTCTATTTCTTTGATCTCTTCTTCTTCAATATTTCTAATACTCTTAACGTATCCATTATCATCAAATTCAATCATAGTTATAGACTGATTAATTAGCTCCGGGTCTAGAAACCCTTTAGACGCGATTTTTTGACTAATGTAATACCAGGAATTATCTTCAAAGGTGCCTGTAGCTGATGGTGAGCCGAGAAGAGTTAAAACTTGTTCACGTTTGTATTGCCCTACTTCAATTTTTTTAATTGATTCCTTTTGGATCACGTGGCCGCGATTATCAAATTGTGGGCTACATGCCATAAGACTAACAGTTATCAAGGTAATACAAATAGTGTTAAATCTCATTAAATTAACTTATCCTTAATCTGTCTTAGGCATATTAATTATGCTATAATAATTTCAGATGTTATTAACAGTTTAACTGTGATTGGCTGGCTGCTCTCTGTCAATCTAAAGTCATGAATATATGGACAAGTCATGTTTTTTCTTCGTTGGATTCAAGTCATTCGAGAGCGCTCTAAGCAAAGGAAAATAGCGCATATTCTCTACTTTACGACAGTAAATCAGTCGCGAAATCCAAAATTCTTCCAAGAATTAGGCGTACCTGACACGCTTGATGGGAGATTTGATTTGATGATACTTCATGTTGGCCTAGTTTTGCGAAGGCTTAGGTCGGCTGAAAATGAAACTACTTTGTCCGATGCACTATTTTCAGTAATGTTTGATGATTTAGATCAAACAGTAAGGGAAATGGGGGTTGGAGATATTAGAGTAGGAAAAAAAGTTAAGGCAATGGCTAGGGCTTTCTACGGGAGATGTAAGGTTTATGATCAGGCACTTGACGAAAACGACCTTAATGGACTAATTGATGCTCTTCGTCGAAATATTTATGGCCAAGTTTCTGTAAACGAAGAGCATTTAGGCATTTTAGGAAATTATGTTGTAGAAGTGTCTTCTCAACTTTCGCTTCAAAGAGATAATAACTTATTAAGTGGAGAAGTTATCTTTCCTAATATTTCTGACCTTTCCTGGAAATAGCCAGCTTAAAACAGTGATGCTAAATTCTGTAAGAGGGTATTAAGGTGAATGTCTTTACTAAAATTTATACGGAATCAGTTCTAATCAGCGATATACCTACAGAAGGTATTGAATTCAATTCTCAGGCTTCTTCTAGTGAGTGTAAATCAATCGCCTCCCATGCAGGTTTGCAAGAACTTGAACTTTTTCAAGTAAGAGGCAAAATTATCCCTTGTGAACGGTGGGGAAGAGAGCTGATTTGTATTACGGGACATATGAAAGCTCGTTTTTCTCAGGAATGTGTCATAACCCTCGATCCTTTTGTTTCAGATCTAGAAGACTCATTTGAATTTCTTCTATCCCAGTTCTCACCTTTGGAAGATGATATTGAACAATATGCGGAAGATGAAGAGGTCGTAATTGATTATTTAAAGGGTAATATGGAAATTAATGTGGGTAATCTGATCTTAGAGCACCTAGTGGTTTCAATTGATCCATATCCTCGTAAGCCATGTATACCGCGGGGTTCTTTTAAATATAGTTCTGTATCTAATGATACTAAAACCCTTGAAGAATCTGATAATAATCCTTTTGCAATACTTGGAGAATTACGAAGAAAAATTTAAGATTTTAGGTGATTTATATGGTTTAATTAGATGTTCTAAATTTGTCTTCGCTATCAATATAATGTATAGCGTTCAGTATTTTGGTTAAGTAGACTTAAAGAGAGAATAGTTATGGCAGTTCCAAAAAGTAAAATTTCACCTTCAAGGCGTAATAAACGTCGTTCGCACCATTCAATCAGCTCAGCGAATCTTGTTGAATGTGAAAATTGTGGTGAACTTAAGCGTCCGCATCATATATGTAAGGCTTGCGGATATTATAGTGGTCGAGAAGTGGCAGAGCCTAAGGGCGGGGTTTAAGAGTTTTTTTAGGGCATAGATGGGGCGTCACAATGAGCAAGGAAATAGTGCTAGCATTGGATGCTATGGGCGGAGACAAGGCACCTGATATGGTAATTAAAGGTGCTAATCTGGCTCGAGTAAGACACCCAAATGTTAAATTTAAAATTTTTGGTGATAAAAATAAGATTGAGCTGCTTCTAAAAAAGTTTAAGCGCCTTAGTTCAGTTTGTACGGTATATCATTCTGATGAACATGTTGAGGATGATATAAGGCCATCACAGGCATTAAGAAAAAGACGTAATTCTGGAATGAGCCTTGCTATTGAGGCCGTTCGTAACGGTGATGCACATGGTGTGGTTTCTGCCGGAAATACAGGTGCACTAATGGCTTTATCAAAACTTACTCTTCGCACTTTGCCGGGGGTTAGCCGACCAGCAATGGTATCGGTTTTTCCTACAGAGAAAGGCGAGTGTGTTATGTTAGACTTAGGTGCTAATATTGATTGTGATTCTGTTGCTTTAGTCCAGTTTGCAATGATGGGTGAAGTATTTGCTCGTAATGTTTTGGGAATTAAGCGGCCTACTGTAGGGTTGCTAAATATTGGAAGCGAAGAGTTAAAGGGCAACGAGGTAATTCGACAGGCTGCTGCTATGTTAAGAGATTCGGATATACCCATTCAATTTAACGGCTTTGTAGAGGGAAATGATATTCCTGCAGGAACAGTCGATGTGGTTGTTACAGATGGTTTCTCCGGAAATATAGCTCTTAAAACTGCTGAGGGAGTGGCAAAGCTGTATGTTGAATATATGCGCAGCGCTTTTCGTCGTGGATTGATGTCTCGTTTAGGCTTTCTTCTTGCTCGTCCTGCTCTAAGGGTCATTAAGGATAGGCTTGATCCTCGTGCATATAATGGAGGCACCTTTTTAGGGTTAAATGGTGTAGCTGTGAAAAGTCATGGTGGCACAGACCACAAGGGTTTTGCAAACGCGTTAAGTGTTGCAATAGATATGATTGAGCATGATGTAAATCCAAAAATCATAGATGAGTTAAATAAGTTGAAGCTCGATGGCGTAACTGCAATAGCCAAGGCAGCTGTCTAGATGCTTCGGTCAAGAGTAATTGGATGTGGTGGATACCTTCCTGAAAATACAATTTCGAATGCTGATCTTGCAAAAAAAATAGATACTACTGATGAATGGATAATCGAGCGTAGTGGCATACATCAAAGACATATTGCTGCCGATGGTGAATTAACATCAGACCTTGCGGCTGCAGCAGCAAGAAGTGCATTAAGTGATGCAAGCATTCCCTCATCAGAGATAGATCTTCTGGTTTTGGCAACATCTACTCCAGATAACACATTTCCAGCTACTGCGACAAAGGTTCAGAAAATGATCAATATGGGGTCAGGTTTGGCCTTCGATGTTCAAGCGGTTTGCGCTGGTTTTATATGCGCTCTGTCAGTCGCAGATAATTTTTTGCAGACAGGTCAGGCTAAGACCGCAATGGTGATTGGCTCAGAAACTTACTCTAGAATCTTAGATTGGAATGATCGAAGTACCTGTGTTCTTTTTGGAGATGGGGCAGGCGCTGTTTTGCTTCGTGCGCAGAACAATTCTAATCTGAGTGAAGATGTAGGAATACTCTCAACGTGCTTACATTCGGACGGAGATTATTATGATGCACTATATGTAGATGGGGGTGTTTCAACTACTCAAACTTCTGGTTATCTACGTATGCAGGGTAAGGAAGTTTTTCGTCATGCTGTGGAGAAATTATCTACTGTAGCAGAAGAGGCACTATGTGATGCGGGGTTGAGTATAGATCAAGTGGACTGGCTAGTACCCCATCAGGCAAATCGAAGAATAATGGACGCTACTGCTCGAAAATTGGGATTATCCGATGAAAAACTAGTCATTACCGTCGATAAGCATGCTAATACCTCATCTGCTTCAATACCCTTAGCTCTTAGTGTTGCTACTAGTGATGGGAGGATTCAAGCCGGAGATTTAGTGGTTTTGGAGGCTATTGGGGGGGGGCTTGTTTGGGGCGCTGGCGTAGTGCGTTGGTAACAAAATTTTTTTTTTATAAAAAATGTAAAAAATGTATTGATGCGAGTTGACGCTTGGCCTTTGAGGCGCTACCGTTTTTATTCAGGGCAACAGGGAGATTATAAATCATGGCGGGGAAAACGGTTACTCGTTCGGACCTCGCGGAGGCTGTCTACAAAGAAATTGGATTGTCTCGCAACGAGTCAGCGAAGTTAGTAGAATCAGTTCTTTCTTTAATCGGTGATGATTTGATCCGAGGTGAGACGGTAAAAATATCCTCTTTTGGGAGTTTTTCCGTGCGACAGAAGTCACAGCGTATTGGGAGAAACCCTAAAACAGGTGAGGAAGTTCCTATTCTTCCTCGTAAAGTTTTAGTTTTCAGAGCATCACATGTCCTGAAAGATCTCATCAACAAAGGCGATGAAAGTTTAGAGGTCCAGATTGAAAGTAGTGAAGATGGTCATATGAATAATAGTGATTCTAAAGTTGTTGCCGGCCAAACTTATTCAGGGTCTTCATTTAGCGAAGAATCTTAGGAGCCTTGAAGCGTGGAGAAGGTGTCTTCATCTATAGAGCCTCAGTTCAAGAAATCACCTCATGCATTTAGGACTATAAGAGAAGTATCTGAGGAAATTGGTGTACCTCAACATGTCTTACGTTTTTGGGAGACAAAATTCAATCAGCTGAGGCCGCTTAAAAGAGGTGGTGGTAGACGCTATTATCGCCCAGAAGATTTTGAGCTAGTTAAAAGAATTCGACATTTGTTGTACGGTGAAGGGTATACAATAAAAGGAGCTCAGAGATTCTTTAAAGATACTTCCCAAGATTCGGAAACATTCATAAAAGATAATCCTCTTCCAAAGGATGGTGTGGAACCTTTATCAGAAACATTAGATGACGAAGCTAAATCAAAGCTAATTAGAGTGATAAAAGAACTCGATATCTTGCGTGGTATGTTGAGAGGGCGTGTTCCAGGTTAACTTTTCCCTTTCCTGTAATTAAGTCATTCTATATGAATATCTAAGAAATTGAGATTAATGCTAGCTATCATTAATTCTTTATTACCATTTAATATTTTGATGCCACATTAAATTTCTAATGATATTTTATGCTTAATATCGACTTTGTTTCATTATCGGAGCGTGGCGCAGCCTGGTAGCGCACCAGTCTGGGGGACTGGGGGTCGCCGGTTCAAGTCCGGCCGCTCCGACCATGAATTTCAGAAAGTAAAAATAATGTTTAATTTTTTAAAATAACGATTAAAATTTATAATCACTATGAAGAAAATTAGTAATAAATTATTAGTTATTTCCTCTATTGGAGAGCTTCGTCGCGTTGTGTCTGAGTGGCGTTCCTCTGGAGATAGAGTTTCTCTGATTCCAACAATGGGCGCTTTACATGCGGGACATTTAGCTTTAATTGAGGAGGGACTGTTAAAAGCTGAGCGTACAGTAGTAAGTATCTACGTGAATCCAAAACAGTTTTCTGTTGGTGAGGATTTTGAATCATATCCAAGAACTGAAGAAGATGATTTATTGAAGTTACGGGAGATCGGTGTTGATGTTGCCTATATGCCTTCAACAAAAGAAATGTATGCGCCTGATGCTCTAACTAAGGTTAACGTAGAAATACTTAGTGAAGGGCTTTGTGCTCTATCTAGGCCTCAGCTTTTTACGGGAGTTTCTACAGTAGTCACAAAGCTCTTGATGCAATGCTTGCCGGATTATGCAATATTCGGCGAGAAAGACTATCAGCAGCTTCAGATTATAAAAAGATTAGTCCTGGATTTAGATATTCCTGTTCAGGTAATTAGTGTTCCTACTGTAAGGGAAAAGACCGGTCTTGCCCTATCTTCAAGAAATGCATATCTAGACAGCAGCGAGACCCTGATTGCACAAGAATTATATAAAATTATGCAGGAAATTTCGAGAGATCTGGTATCTGGGGCGCAAGTTTCTCGGGTAATTGAAAGTGGATTTGATAAATTGATTAGTATCGGCTTTTCAAGCGTTGATTATCTTACACTTTGCGATTCAAATAATCTTGTCTCCCTAACCGTTCTTGATAGACCTGCACGTCTTCTGGTAGCTGCAAATTTGGGGCATACAAGATTAATCGACAATATTGAAGTTCTTCCAGAAAATTCGATCTCAAACCTATAAATCAATTATAAGGGAATTAAATGTTTATGTGACCTGATATCGCATTTTTATAGATATCAGAAATCTCATTTTCATTTAGTGGCCGGGGGTTAGTTGTGGTGGCTTGATCATTTATTGCTAGTTTAGCTAGTTTATTGATATCAGACTCGTTAGGTCCAAGGGCGCTAAGGGTATTAGGTATATTAAGCGATGCTCTTAGGCCAATTATCCATTCTAGAAAACTATCTGGCGTATTACCTTGTAAATCTAGGTATCTAGCTAAAGTTGCTAATTTATCTTGTACTAATGGAAAATTATAAGCCAATACATATGGTAATAAAACAGCATTTGTAAGCCCGTGATGACTTTGAAATAAGGATCCTACCGGATGAGCCAAAGCATGAACAGCTCCAAGCCCTTTTTGGAAAGCTATTGCTCCCATAGTTGAACTGAATAGCATACCACAACGTGACTCTAAGTCTGAACCATTTTCGACAGCATTTTTGAGATGACAAGAGGCTAATCTAAGTCCTTCAAGTGCTACTCCTTCAGCAATTGGGTGGCATCCTAATGCAATATATGATTCCAAATTGTGAACAAGTGCATCCATACCTGTAGCTGCAGTTAGTTCTGCGGGTAATGCAAGTGTTAACTCTGCATCAAGAATAGACATTTTGGGAAGCATATCTGGATGAAAAATTAGTTTTTTATGGCCATCTCTAGAGTCGGTAATCACAGAAGCTCGACCTACCTCTGAGCCTGTACCGGCAGTTGTTGGGATGGCAATAACTGGTCGACGTTGAGATCTTTCAGCTCTTTCCCACCAATCAAATCGGTCCTCAAAATCAAAAATTGGCCGAGACTCACCGTCCATAAATGCAATTGCTTTGCCAACATCAATCGCACTTCCTCCACCAATTGTAACAACACCATCATGGTCATCGGAGCGAAACACCTCTAAACCAGATGTGACTGATTTATCAGATGGATTTTCTGTTATATCAGTGAATAAACCTGTTTCTGGTATTTCTTGTTTTAGATAATTAAATGTTCGGCTGATAATTTGTTCAGGCAATCCAGGGTCTGCAACTAATAAAGGCCTTTTAATCTTTGTATTGATAGTCAAATTAGCAATATTGTTGAGACTTCCACAACCAAAGTATATTTGATTGGGGTATGTCCATTTACCTCTAGCTTCTGAAAGTTTTGATTCACTCATTAAGATGCCAATCTTAAGAAATATCTAAACTAGGCTTTAAATAATAATTGGGTATGAATGATAGATATTACCCCAGGATTAGCTGAATTTGGCTTAACTATGACCTGGAGTTATCAGTTTCCGAATCCGTTCCCTCTTCGGAGCGTGGGTCAACCAACATTTTTTTTGCAGCCCAGAAGATCCAACCCATACTGATAAAGGTTGCTAGGCAGACCAGAAGTGGTAATGCAAGATCCCAACTCATTATCCGGCTCCCTTAACTAAGATGTATAAATAAATAATCAATCAATCAATCGAAATGGCCTATTACATAGAAGTGTGTAATGAACACTTACCCGAGGGTCAAGCCCTTCTAGTCACTTTCCTCATTAATTTTTTCAAGTAATAGAGCACTCTCGGAGCAGATAAAGTATTCACATAAAAACTTACTAAGATCTTTTTTTGGTTTCTCCCAGTCGAGAAGGTTATGGACAGTATTAAGTGGTGGATTTTTATAAACTATTGATAGGCTTTCATCATTTTTCATATACTCTGAGCAATCACCTTGTAATGATGGATGACGAAACCATGGGTCTTGAGCGCCTAAAAGGCTAAGAACCGGCTGATTGTGAGTTGTACTAAGGCCATGATACTCTATCCATCCTGCATTACATCCCCAACCCTCTATAACACGAGCTCTTATCTTTCTGAGTATATTCTCATTCAATGTGGCTACAGTGTTTCCCCCTTCGCTAAACCCAATCATCAATATTTGATCAGTATCAACCCAAGGAATTTGAGATATACTAGACAAAGCATAAGCAGCCTCCTCTTGTCTTTCTTTTAGTGTCCCACGAAATAATCCACCTCTCAATTGGGACGGTATGCAGCTAGTTTTCTTACTCGGCCTGGCAAAGCTATCTGGGGCAATTACAATAAACCCCAGTTTCGTAAGAAAAAGTGCGCGTCTATCGCTCCCAAACCAAAGGCCTGCGCAGCCATGAAGGTAGACAGCGACTGGAAGGCGTTCGCCATTATAATCTTCCATTTTCTCTAGAAGCTGAGAGAGGGTTATTCTATTGCCCCCAGAGCTTGTAGGGATATAAACCCTACTTTTTTGCCAAGAATTTGCCACTTCCATATATGTCAAATGTGGATCATTTTTTTCTTCATTAGCTAATGATAGATGGCTTAACAATGCTAAAACCATCAGTCCAGATGAAAAAAATATCATTATTTTTGAAAACATAAATATTCATTTATACCTATTTTGTTCATCGAAAATAGCTGATTACTGCCAAAAAAATAGAATTTTAGTAAATTTGATAGCAGAAATATAAAAAAATATAAAGAAAACTAGACCTATGAGAATGATTTGCATTTGCACAATTTAATTTTTCGTGTATAAACCTATTATTAATTGCGAATGCTTCTCATCCGCTTTCACCTTTTTGGAGTGTGTAAGGTTATTAAAATTTAAATTGTTCTCTGGAGAAAGGGAAATCTAATGTATCGACGTGTTGGAGCTGGGGCTGCTGCCCTGGCAGTAATGATAATGGCTGGTGGCGCAATGGCCGACAGTAATTATAGCGGTTTTCCAGTAACCCTAAAAGGCTATGCTGGAAACGCAACTACTTCAGTTTCATATACTGGTCAGATAGCTAGGCATGTTTTGCATGACTCGCTCAAAGTTTTGGCAGGTACAGGAAGTGAAAATGCTAAGAGTGCTGCTAAGGTAGAAGATAAAATGCTCTCCTATTTTGGTAAAGAGTCTGGCCGTGAAATTGTTGCTCCAGCAACTAAGGGTTCTTTTGTAATTTTGCAGACAGAGGTTGATCAAATCTCGGGTGGAAAAGATCTCACTGGAAAAATATATAAAGGCACAGTAGCAGGTATGCCTGGGCAAATGACCGGTGGGGACCTTGTGAAATTCTGGATTAAAAAAGCTTCCAGGACTAACGGTGGATACGACAGTCGTAATGGCTATAATTATCCTCAATTAATATCAAAATATATTATGGGCGCAGTTTCATATCATCAAGCTGTCGATAATTATTTAGATGAGAAGCTGACTGCTGGAACAAAACCTAACGATAAGCCATATAAAGATGGCGCTGCTTATACAGGAAAAGAGCATTCATGGGATGAAGCCTTTGGATACTTTGGAGCTCCAGCTCATACCATGGCTCTTACAGCTGAGCAGGTTTATGGTATTGCTAAGAAAAAAGATTTGGTAGCCGCTGACTTTAATAAAGATGGTAAAGTTGACCTCAAGACCGAAATGACCTTCGGTCCTGCTTATTACGCTTCTGCATTTGATAAAGGTGGAAAGACACAGTATCTGCATACAATAATGGGCGCGTATCTTGAAGGTCGTAAGTTAATCACTGCGGCCAATGGTGCAAAATTGACAAAGAGTCAAAGAGATCAACTCATAAATCATGCTCAGACTATTTCCAGTAACTGGGAAACTGTCCTTGCTGAGGCTACTTTCAAATATGCTGGGTCAGTTTATAAAGACATGGCAAAGATTAAGGCAGCTCTTGACTCCGGTGAATCCACTTCAAAGGCTCTGTCTGCATACATAAAGCATTGGGGCGAATTGAAAGGTTTCAGTCTTGCACTTCAGTCTGGCAGATTTGATCTTGGAAAAGTAGCAACTAAAATGAATAGGCTAATCGGATTTGGTCCGCTTATGCCTAATTTAAGCCAAGTTGTAGATATTGATAGTTCTGGGCGATATGTGAAGGACCAGGGCTCTTCATGGGGCGAATACCAGCTCCATATGCTGAAGCTGCAAACATTATTAAGCCAATCATTTCCGATTGCAGCTAAAGCTAACGATATGACTGCGGAGATCTCAACTCTTACTGAAGCACTCGGTGATGGCGCAAGCGCCGAGAACGACTAGGTAGCAGTCTTTTCTCCCCCTCAGTGGAACTGGGCTTAACCCCCCCTAGATCCATTGAGACTCCCCCCTCAGTAGGCCTGGGCTTTATGCTCGGGTCTACTGAGCCAACTTTTTAAAAAGTAGTGCTATGATTGAGATCATACTCGATTATGTTGGGCAAGCATGGGAGCCATTTATTGACCCAAGGAAGAGGGTCTTTTTTGGTTATCTGGGTTCTGCGCTAATAATCGCAATTTTATTATATTTTATACAGGCTCTAAGAAATAAGATGCGAACATCTTTTCTTAGCGTTCTTAAAGACTTATTTTCCAAAAGAGTGTGGTTTGCAAGATCTGCGGTTGCAGATTATAAAATCTTGTTTATCAGTCGTTTTATTATGTTTTCTATAGCACCTCATCTGATTTCTACACTGACGCTTACAACAATAATATTTGAATCATTACATATTCTTTTTGATGGAAGGGTTTTGGTTTCTGAGGCTCTACCAACATGGATTGTTATTGGTCTTTTTTCTACCACTTTATTTTTGTTAGATGACTGGTCCAAATATATTGTTCATAAAGCATTACATAAGATTCCAATTTTATGGTGTTTCCATAAAGTTCACCATACTGCAGAAGTGCTAACTCCAATTACTGTATACCGAACACATCCAGTTGAGGCTTTAATATTCTCAATAAGAAGTTTGGTATCTAAGAGTATAGTTTTAGCAATTTTTGTGTATTTTTTTGGCAGTCAAGTAGAATTATTTTCAGTTCTTGGAGTTAGTGTGTTCCTATTTTTATTCAATGCTCTAGGCTCTAATCTCAGACATTCTCACGTTTGGTTGTCTTATGGTAGAAAAATAGAACGCTTTTTAATATCGCCGGCACAGCATCAAGTGCATCATTCACATTTACCCCAACACACGGATAGAAATTTTGGAGCAGTACTTGCTGTGTGGGATTGGATGGGTGGTAGTTTGCATACAACAAGAGGTAAGAAAGAACGAATTTCTTTTGGTGTCATCGGAGAATCGTCTAATCCACATACTATGCGATATATATTTCTTGTCCCATTTAAAGAAGCATCATTGATCATCATAAATTACATACCCCGATTCTTTTATAATTTTCTCTTTAGGCGTCAGTCTACAGTTCACCAAAATAAGAGGCGAAATGTAAATGTGTAAAACAAAATATTTAAGATTTTTATTCTTTATTTTAATAAGTGTATCGGTCTTCCCGGTTTCTGCTATGGCTGATCTAAATATATACTCCCATAGACAGCCTTTTTTAATAAAACCATTCATAGACATCTATGAAAGTAAAACGGGGAATAAAGTAAATATCGTTTATTCATCAAAAGGCTTAGCTCAGAGATTAAAGGCGGAGGGTGAACTCAGCCCTGCAGATATAATATTAACTGTAGATATGGCACGTTTGGCAGTTTATGCAGATAAGGATCTGCTGGCACCAGTAAGCTCCGATTTGTTAAATAAGACTATCCCACAAAACCTTAGGGACACAGAAAACAAATGGTTTGCTTTTTCTAAGAGAGCAAGAGTGATAGCGGTCTCAAAAACTTCTGATGATCTAGAGCTAATTAAGGATTATGAGGACCTTGCTGATCCAATTTGGAAAGGTCGCATATGCTCAAGGCCCGGAAGTCATGTTTATAATAGAGGTTTGTTAGCCTCACTGATTTATAATAATGGGTATGATGCTGCAACTAGTTGGGCAAAAAACTTAAAAGCAAATTTTGCTAGAAGGCCTCAAGGAAATGATAGGGCGCAAATCAAGGGAATATACGAGGGTGTTTGTGATATAGCTATTATAAATCACTACTATTTTGGAAAACTAAAATTTTCTGAAAATCCGGAACATAGAGAATGGGCAGAGAGTGTGCGTTTAATTTTTCCTAATCAGGACAATCGAGGCACTCACATTAATATTTCAGGAGGTGGAGTCGCAAAGTATTCAAAAAATAAAGAAGAAGCCGTTAAGTTTCTCGAATTTCTAACATCAGATGAAGCCCAAAATCTATATTCTTCAATAAATTTTGAGTATCCAATAAATGAAAATATACCGCTATCGCATGAGCTCGAAAACTGGGGTATATTTTCTCAGGATTCTATGCCAATAGTAAAAATTGCAGATTTGGCACCAGTATCTCAAAAAATAATAGATATAGTGGGATGGTAGTTGGGTTTTTGGGGTGAAAGAAATATTTTTCCAATAAAAAGATTGTATGGTTGGCAATTATCTACCGTAGTCTTATCTGCTGCATTATTAGCACCTATAATTATGGTTTTTATTGTAGCTAGCGGGGATACCGGTGGTCTTTGGGGGCATCTTTTCGATAGTGTTGTCCCGCGTTATTTAACTAATACATTAAGCTTAATGTTTGGCGTAGCAATAGTCTCTCTAGTATTTGGAGTCTCTACTGCCTGGCTAGTTGTGCGCTATGATTTTCGTATGCGTCGATTTTTTGAGTGGCTACTATTGCTACCAGCAGCTATGCCTGCTTATCTAATAGCGTATACTTATGGAGATTTTCTTGAGTATTCCGGCCCTGTGCAAAGAATTATAAGAGACCTTGGGGGGTGGGAATCTTCATCTGATTATTGGTTTCCTCAAATCCGTTCCCTAGAGGGTGCATGCCTTCTAATGGGTTCAGTACTTTATCCATATGTATATGTGATGGCTAGAGTTGGATTTCTGCTCATACCCAGCACTTTCTTTGATGTAAGTAATTTAGTTAGTAGAAATGGTTTTTGGTCTGTTGGGATTCCTCTTGCTAGGCCCGCAATAATGGCTGGAACAGCTCTGGTATTAATGGAAACAATATCAGAATTTGGAGTAGTAGAATATTTCTCTATTCAGACTTTCACATTAGGGATCTTTAACGTTTGGCTAGGTATGAATAATATTACCGCAGCAGCACAAATTGCATGTCTATGTTTCATATTCATAGTAATACTAATTAGTATTGAAGTTATTTCTCGTTCAAGGCAACGTTTCACAGATACAACAAAAAAATCTCAATCCCTATCTCCAATAAAAAAGAGAGGTCTAGGAGAAATTATATGCTGGTTACTCTGCGTACTGCCTATAGGAATCGGGTTTCTTATTCCTATGGGAGTTTTATTAGGCTTTGTATTTGAGGGTTACAGTGTCGGCTTTAATTCGGATATTGCGGATGCTGCTATTAATAGTTTAATTATTGGTGTATCAGTTGCGGCCATAATAATTTCAGTATCTTCATTTATGCTATTCACATCAAAGTATCGTGGCCCTCATTTATTAAAAAATTTGTCTCAATTATCATCATTAGGCTATGCCTTCCCTGGCGCTATTTTGGCGATTGGTGTTGTTTCAATAACCGGGTATCTAGATAGGGCGATAGCTGATGTTTCCAATGATTTATTTAATGCAGAATATCAGGGTTTTTTTGGTGGTAGCATAGGGCTTATCATTTTTGCTTGTGTTATTCGTTTCCAAGCTATTGGATATGGCGCAGTTAGCAAAGGTATAGAACGTGTGCCTAACAATCTAGTTGAAGCTAGCCAAGTTCTTGGATCAAATTTTATGGATCAATCAACAAAAATTATTATTCCTATGATTCGTTTATCAATCCTTGCCGGAGCACTCTTAGTATTTGTTGACGTAATGAAGGAGTTACCAATGGCGTTAATTTTGCGCCCATTTAACTTTGAGACTCTTGCCACTTATATTTATCAATTTGCAAAGGATGAGCTTCTTGAGGAGGCTGCTTTACCTGCTGTGATGATAGTTGCTACTGGTATAATTCCGGTTCTGTTCTTAAATTTTACAATAAATAAATTAACTAGAATCTAATTTTTATTTACGTTTTATATAAGAACTAAATATTTGTAATAATTTATTATTCCATAAAACACCATTTGGCCAATTTTTAGTATTACACTGTTAAAATATAAGATTTAATGTTATCGAGTGATATACGTTTTCAATATTGGAGGGTGAGGTGATGGCTGATTTTGATTGGCACGATTGGCAGAGTGAAGAAAAAAAGCTAGACAGCAATAAACTTAATCTAGGCAAAAAAAAGGATTCTAAAATTTTCCAGGATAGTGATCCTGTAAATGAGAACACTGAGCTTAGAAATGCTGATAAACTTCACGGAATAATTGATGTCTAGACTATTACGGCAGTTTTTCAATAGATAAGTATTTTTTAACGCGTTGTTTTGCTTTTTTAGGTGTCTATATCGATGAGGGTGCTAATTTATAGATTTGCACCAGATCCCATAGAAGCTTACTGTTTAATAAAAAAATATGGAATTTTCATAAATATGGTAACAGATAGAAATATAGTAGTGGTTCTTGCTGCAGGTATGGGTAAGCGTATGAGGTCCCCAAAACCTAAAGTCATGCATCATTTGGCCGGTAGACCTATCTTGTATCATGTATTAGATAATTTAGAATTCTCTACAACATCAAAAAATATTTTGGTGATTAGTCAGGAGCTCAATGAGATGAGTGACCTAATCAAATCTGATTGGCCTGATATAGAGTTGGTAATTCAAAATGAACGATTAGGGACAGGTCACGCACTAAAAGTAGCAGATGAATTTGTGGGGGGTTTCTCCGGTAAGGTTGCTGTTCTATATGGTGATGTTCCTCTATTGAGTGCTGCTACATTAAACAGTCTAAGAGAGGCAGGAGACTCACAGAAAGCTGATATATCTCTTTTAAGTTTTAGGCCACAGTCACCAAAAGGATATGGTCGATTAGTTTGTAACTCAGATGACCAAATAATTCGAATTATAGAACAGTCTGAGATTGATGGTAGTGAAAATGACATTTCACTTTGTAATACAGGAATTATATCCGCTGACGGTAAAGTCCTCAGTAGTCTTTTGCAAAGACTAAGTAATGATAATTCAAAAGGAGAATACTTTCTTACAGACATTTTTTCTATAGCTACCTCTGATGGTCTAAAATGTATTCATGTTGAGGCGGAAGATAATAACGAGGTACTTGGTATTAATGATCGATCTCAGTTAGCAAAATTAGAAAATATTATTCAAGAGCAGCTACGTAATACAGCAATGGAATCTGGGGTAACGCTTGTGGATCCATCATCAACATGGTTAAGCTGGGATACATCGTTTGGGGAAGATGTAGAGGTCGAGCCCAATGTTGTATTTGGTCCAGGAGTAAGAGTTGGAGCTGGATCGAAAATATTAGCCTTTTCGCATATTGAGGGCGCTATAATTGGCAATAATGCTATAATTGGTCCTTTTGCAAGGCTTCGCCCAGAAACTATCCTTGGTGAGAATGTTAAGATTGGTAACTTTGTAGAAGCCAAGAAGGCTGTATTTGGGGAGTCAGCTAAAGTTAATCATTTAAGCTACATTGGTGATGCTGAAATTGGGCAAGAAGCTAATATTGGTGCCGGGACTATAACTTGTAATTATGACGGACAGAAAAAGTCCAAGACTGTTGTTGGTAAGGGTGCCTTTGTTGGGTCAAATTCATCACTTGTAGCTCCTCTGAGTATTGGGGATGGGGCTATAGTAGGTGCCGGAAGTGTAATTACTCAGGATGTATCGACAGACTCAGTGGTACTTGCCAGGTGTCAACAAGAAGAAAGTCTAGGTGCTGCCCAAAGGCGAAGAGATAGATCTAAAGATGAGCAAGATGATTAATTCCATTACTTTGTGGGGTGACTTGTGTGTGGCATTGTAGGCCTAGTTGGTAGCTCTGAAGCTGGACCAAGACTTTTAGAGGGTTTGCGAAGGCTGGAGTACAGGGGGTATGACTCAGCTGGTATAGCTACTGTAAGTGGAAAAAATATGGATGTTTGCCGGGCAGAAGGAAAGCTGGTGAACCTTGAGAGTGCATTGTCTGATAATCCTCTAACCGGAAATATTGGAATAGGTCATACACGCTGGGCCACTCATGGTGCTCCAACTAGAATCAATGCGCACCCTCATTGCACAGATCGCGTATCTGTCGTTCATAACGGAATAATTGAAAATTTCAAAGATATAAGAAAAGAATTAGAGGATTATGGTCATAACTTTTGCACTGATACTGATAGTGAGGTTATTCCACATTTAATTGATAAATTTTTAAACGAGGGTTTGGATCCCGTAAATGCAACAAAGGCTACATTGAGTAAATTGGAGGGTGCTTTCGCTCTTGGAATTATTTTTGCTGAAGATGATGGGCTATTAATTGGAGCAAGAAGGGGTTCACCTCTAGCTGTTGGTCATAAAGATGGCGAGAGCTTTTTAGCGTCAGATGCAATTGCGATGGTTCCATTTACTCGAAGAATCTCATATCTTGAAGAGGGTGATTTAGCAGTTCTAAGACCTGGTGTCATAGAAGTTTTTGACTCAGATGACATGTCTGTTCTACGGGTTGAGAAAGAGACAATTCATGAAGATGATTCTGCTGGTATGGGTGGTTACAGCCATTTCATGGAAAAAGAAATTCATGAGCAGCCCCGAGTAATCGGTGATACGCTTAATACCTATTATAATCCATCATCAAAAAAGATAATTTTACCTGGAAACTACAGGGATTTATCCTTAATCAATCAAATGTCCATAGTAGCATGCGGAACCTCATTTTATGCGGGCATGACGGCAAGGTACTGGCTAGAGGCACTTTGTGGTATTCCAACAACAGTAGATATAGCCTCAGAGTTTAGGTATCGGGCTCCGTTATTAAGTGAGCAGGGTACAACAATATTTATTTCTCAATCAGGTGAAACAGCTGATACTCTTGCCGCACTTCGCTATGCTAAAGATGCAGGTCAATATATAATATCAATGGTTAATGTTCCTGAGAGTACTATGGCTAGAGAATCTGATTCGGTGTTACCTACTCATGCTGGTTCAGAGATTGGCGTTGCATCGACGAAGGCATTTACAACACAACTAACCGCTTTAGCCTGCTTTGCGCTTGTTTTGGCACGCCTACAGTCTCGCATTAGTTCCTCAGAGGAGAAACGAATAGCAGGAGCAATTTCGGGTCTCCCAGCAATAGTATCTAGCGCCTTAGAAAATACAGAGCCATATAGAAAACTTGGAAAAGTACTAAGTGGGTGTAGAACTGTTTTGTATCTAGGTCGTGGTTCTTCATATCCAATTGCTCTTGAGGGCGCATTAAAACTCAAGGAAATCTCTTATATACACGCAGAAGGGTTTGCTGCAGGTGAAATGAAGCATGGGCCAATTGCCTTAATAGAAAAAGGTACGCCAGTAATTGTTGTGGCACCACCAGGAAAACTTTTTGAAAAGACGGCATCAAATGTTCAGGAGGCTAACGCTCGTGGTGCTAAAATAATTTTAATAAGTGATAATAAAGGAATTTCTGTAATGGGTGATGTAGTCGACACAGCTATTGAACTGCCCCATGTGGAAAATTTTATTGCTCCTATTCTATACACTATCCCTATCCAATTACTTGCATATTATACTGCACTGTTCAAAGGAACCGATATAGACCAGCCAAGAAATTTAGCTAAGTCAGTGAC
>DBHM01000029.1:17063-44774 GCA_002296185.1 Alphaproteobacteria bacterium UBA828 | reverse complement strand
TATACCTGTATTTCATGATGATCAGCACGGGACTGCAATATGTGTTGGGGCCGCAATACTTAACGGACTTGAGATAGTTAACAAGAGAATTGATCAGGTTAAACTAGTTTGTTCTGGAGCAGGTGCATCGGCTATTTCATGTTTGAATCTTTTAGTCAATCTGGGGATTGATAGAAATAATATTTTTGTTTCTGACAGTAAGGGCTTAGTTCATAGTGCACGTAATGACTTAAACTTCGAAAAGAAAAATTTTGCCGTAGATACAAAGGCTCGTCAACTTATTGATGTTATGGATAATGCGGACATTTTCCTTGGGCTCTCTGGTCCAGGAACTTTAACTGAAGAAATGTTAAGTCTAATGTCTGAAGAACCATTGATTTTTGCATTGGCTAATCCCGACCCAGAGATATTACCTGAAGTTGCAAAGGTTATAAGGTCTGATGCAATTATTGCCACAGGTCGTTCTGATTATCCAAACCAAGTTAACAACGTTTTATGTTTTCCATTTATTTTTCGTGGAGCTCTAGATTGTGGTGCTACAGAAATTAATTTAGATATGAAGTTAGCCTGTGTCCAAGCAATAGCTAGTCTGGCGAGAGCAGAATCATCGGACGTTGTTGCTCAGGCCTATGGCGAGCATAGCCGGTTTGGCCCAGATTATATAATACCAAGACCATTTGATCCTCGCCTTATTTCCACTATTCCAGTTGAAGTTGCAAGGGCGGCAATGGAAAGTGGTGTTGCTACTCGTCCAATATCAGACTTAGATGCATATAGAGCGCTTTTAGAAGGTCAAGTCTTCCGCTCAGGGAGTTTGATGAAAAGAGTATTTGAAAAGGCTAAGACAGAATCTAAAACAGTTGTTTATGCAAATGGTGAGGATGACCGAATTTTACAGGCTGTTCAGCAAGTTGTTGACGACAAAATTGCACGACCAATTTTAATAGGAAGACCGTTTCGTATAGATGAAAAGATTGATAATCTTGGATTGCGTATTAGAATTGGTAACGAAGTTGAGGTAGTTGATCCAGCAAGTTACGACTTTTACGAAGACTATTGTAATAATTATCATTATATAATGGGAAGGGCTGGTGTTTCTCCAAAGACATCACGAATGATAATGCGTACACAAAATACTGCCATTGCTGCCATGATGGTAAGGTCCAGTCATGCTGATGCTATGCTTGCTGGGCCAGCAAGCTTATTTAGGCCTGAATTAATTCATGTATTAGATATTATTGGTTTGAGAGCCGATGTGAATACAGCGTCAGCTATGCAAGTATTAATTCTTGATAAAGGTGTATTCTTCCTAACTGATACCCATGTCATGGAAAATCCAACACCAGAGGAAGTTTGTCAGTCAGCCCTTCTAGCTGCTGAGCAGGTAGGGCAGTTTGGTATTGTGCCTAAAATTGCACTATTATCAGGATCAAATTTTGGTAGTAATGAATTTTCATCTTCTGTGAAGATGCGGCAGGCTGTAGAATTATTGCATCGTTCTGCGCCAGATCTTGTGGTTGACGGAGAAATGCATGCAGATACTGCACTAAGAGAGGAGGTTAGGAAGGAGTTGTACCCTAACTCTCGTTTAACTGGACAGGCTAATACCCTAGTGTTACCTGATTTAACCTCAGCAAATATTGCCTATAATATGGTGAAAGTTCTATCAAATGGGACATCTGTTGGCCCAATGTTGTTGGGTCTAGATGCCCCAGCTCATGTTTTACACGGGTCGGCAACTGTTCGCTCTATATTTAATATGACTGGACTGGCAGTGGTTAAGGCCCAGACTCAAAATAAAAAGTAATGGATCCTATGCAAAGTAAGATAATTTAGGATTTTGGAGAGTTTATATGAAGGGACAAATAACCCCACCCCTTGATAAAGAACGTTCTCGCTCAGCTAAGCCCGTTCGACCAACTTTGTATTCTTTAGACTCCGATTTTATTAGAAAAGTTGCAAAGGCTTTAGATGCTGGAAATATTGAAGATGTTAAGGATTTCTTAAGTCCTTTACATAAAGCTGATATAGCTGATTTGATTGAATGTCTTCCACAAAGTGATAGACACCGCTTAATAATTGCAGCAGGTGACTTATTTACCGCTGATGTTCTTGCAAATATAGAAGAGGATGTAAGAGATGATATTTTAGACAAATTTGAAGATAGTGAAGTCGCTGAGGCAATAGCAGGATTAGAGAGCGATGATGCTGTCTCTGTCCTTGAGGATCTAGAACCACCAAGACAACGTGAGGTGCTACAATCTATACCCTTGCAGGAAAGGGCTGTTGTAGAGGAAATTTTAACATTCCCTGAAAATAGCGCAGGCCGACTAATGCAACGGGAAGTTTTGGCTTTGCCTGAATATTGGACTGTTGGGCAAACAATAGACCATATGCGAGAAGATGATTCCCTCCCAGACGACTTCTATGAAGTCATTGTTGTTAATCCCCGCTATGAGCCAGTGGGATCAGTAAGATTAGATAAGCTATTACGTTCACATCGGCCTAAGTTGTTAAATGACCTAATGAAGGAAGATATTAAAACAATACCAGTGAATACTGATCAAGAAGAAGTTGGTTACGTATTTGAAAAATACGATCTAATTTCAGCTCCGGTAGTTAATGAAGAGGGAAGGCTTCTCGGTTCTGTTACAGTAGATGATGTGGTTGATGTCATTCAAGAAGAGGCAGAAGAAGATATACTTAGACTCTCTGGTGTATCTGAAACAGATTTTTACCGAGCTGCTCTTGAGACTATGTGGGGACGTTTCACCTGGCTCTTAGTAAATCTAGGTACAGCTATTTTAGCTTCAGTCGTAATTTATCAATTTGATGCGACTATTGATCAGATGGTTGCACTGGCTGTATTGATGCCAATAGTAGCTTCTATGGGTGGTAATGCAGGAACCCAGACAATGACTGTTGCTATTCGTGCTATCGCAACGCGTGATCTAACTATGTCTAATGCTGGACGTGTTCTGGGTAAGGAAGTACTAGTATCTTTAGCTAATGGTGGTGTCTTTGCAGTTCTTGCTGGTGGGGCAGCTGCAGTATGGTATCAGGACCATCTTCTGGGGTTAGTAATTGGTGGTGCCATGATTATAAACATGATAACCGCTGGTTTATTTGGACTAGTAATCCCTATTCTACTATGGCGGTTACGCATTGACCCCGCAACGGCGGCCGGTGTTCTACTTACTACTGTAACAGATGTTGTGGGATTTTTAGCTTTTCTAGGACTCGGTGCGATGTTTCTACTCTAGTCAGACATTATTTATATAGTTAATTGGACGAAAAATTTTTCTAAGGGTATATTATTTTGTCGATTAAATACTATTAAAGCAATTGTATTGAGACCATAAATAATATGGACTATCTCTTTAAATTGTAGCTATCGATGGCATATAAGAAATATTATTTAAATAAAAAGGATATGAAAAAATGAGTGGAGATCCTGTCGTAATCGTAGGTATTGCACGAACACCAATGGGTGGTTTCCAAGGTGATCTAAAAGATGTTCCCGCCTCAGATCTTGGAGCTACAGCGATTAGTTCTGCATTAGAGAAGGCTAACCTAGCAGGCAATGAAGTTGATGAGGTTATTATGGGGAATATCTTATCTGCAGGTCAAGGGCAGGCGCCAGCAAGACAGGCATCACGAGGAGCAGGTATTCCAGATAGTGTTGGATGTACAACTATTAATAAAATGTGTGGTTCTGGTATGAAGGCCGCAATGTTTGCAAATGACCTTATTGCTGCTGGAACTAATGATATAATGGTAGCTGGTGGGATGGAAAGTATGACTCGAGCACCTTATTTACTTGAGCGTGCTAGAGAAGGCTACAGGATGGGGCATGGAAATGTAAAGGATCATATGTTTTTAGATGGCTTAGAAGATGCATATAGTAAAGGGACTTTGATGGGTGTTTTTGCTGAGGAGACAGCAAGAAGCTATCAATTTACTAGAGAGCAGCAAGACGATTTCGCCATTGAATCTTTAAATCGGGCTAAGAATGCTATTGAGGATGGCTCATTTGATTCGGAAGTTGCGCCTGTAAGAACTAAAAGTAGAAAAGGCGAAAAAATAATAACTCACGATGAGCAACCTTTAAAGGCAAATCTCGAAAAAATTCCCCAGCTAAGACCTGCATTTGCAAAAGACGGTTCCGTTACAGCTGCAAATTCAAGCTCTATTTCTGATGGCGGGTCTGCATTGATATTAATGAAAAGATCAGAGGCAGAGAAGAGGTCAATTGAACCTCTTGCGCTTATCAGTGGCCACTCGAATCATGCTCAAGATCCAGCTTGGTTTACCACAGCTCCAGGTCCAGCAATTAGTAAGTTGCTTACTAAGGTGGGCTGGGAGAAGGACGAGGTAGATTTATTTGAGATAAATGAGGCATTCGCAGTTGTTACCATGGCTGCAATGAGGGATTTAGATATCCCACACGATAAGGTTAATATTCATGGTGGAGCTTGTGCGCTAGGCCATCCTGTTGGAGCGTCGGGTGCAAGGATAATTGTTACTCTTTTGTCAGCTATGAAAAAAAATAAATTGAAGAAAGGTGTTGCGGCTCTATGTATTGGAGGCGGAGAAGCCACTGCAATTGCTCTTGAGGTAGATCATTAATGATTGAAGATCTAGAAAACGTAATAATAAGAAATTTTAAAAATATACAATATTTAGAGTCAAAATTATGAGCAATCAATCATATTTTCTTAATGATGAACAAAAGATGATTCGTGATACGGCTAGAGATTTTGCTCATAATGAGTTATCTCCATATGCCTCATCATGGGATGAAGGCGAAGAATTCCCTACTGAAATTTATTCAAAGATGGGGAGTCTTGGTCTAATGGGAATGCTTGTATCAGAGGAGTGGGGTGGCTCTGGAGCTGATCATGTTTCGTATGCACTTGCTCTAGAAGAAATTGCTGCAGGAGATGTAGGAGCGTCTACTGGGATGAGTGTAAATAATAGTTTAGTTTGTACGGGAATAGAGGCTTTCGGTAGTGACTTCCAAAAAACTGAAATACTTACCCCCCTTGTAAGGGGAGAAGCGCTTGGCTGTTTTTGTCTTACAGAGCCGCAAGCAGGATCTGATGCAGCATCAGTAAGAACAAAGGCTGTATTAGATGGAAATAGTTGGGTTTTAAATGGTACTAAGCAATTTATTACTAACGGCTCTAAGGCTGATTTTGCTCTTGTCTTCGCCGTCACTGATCCCGATGCGGGTAAGAAAGGTATAAGTTGTTTTATTATTCCAACAGAAAAAAAAGGTTATAACGTCTCTCGTATTGAAAAAAAAATGGGACAAAGAGGGCATGATACTGCGCAAATTACTTTTGAAGACCTAAGGGTAGAGCCGGAAATGATTTTAGGAGATTTAGGTCATGGGTATAAGATCGCACTATCCAATCTTGAAGGAGGAAGAATTGGTGTTGCTGCGCAAGCGCTAGGAGCTGCGCGAGCTGCATATGAATGTGCATTAGATTATTCTAAAGATAGAGAAACCTTCGGTAAGCCTATCATCCAGCATCAAGCGGTTGGTTTTCGTTTAGCTGATATGGCTACAGAAATAGAAGCTGCAAGGTTGTTAATTCATAACTCAGCAAAAATGAGAGACTCTGGAATACCCTGCATTAAGGAAGCCTCAATGGCAAAACTATATTCTGCAGAAATGGCTGAGCGTGTATGTTCATCTGCAATTCAGACCTTAGGCGGATATGGATATCTTAGTGATTTCCCCGTTGAACGTATTTACCGAGATATGCGTGTTTGTAGTATATACGAAGGTACTGGCGATGTTCAGAGAATGGTCATTGCGCGTACACTGTGACAGTACTAGATATTTTTTAGTTAAAAACTAAAAAAAGGAGTTTTTTTATAATGTCAGGGCCTATTGATTTTTATTTTGATTTTTCTAGTCCTTATGGTTATTTAGGTGCAGAGATTATTGGTGACATAGGCCTCCGTCATAACCGTGAAGTAATTTGGAGGCCATATTTACTGGGCGTAGTATTCAAAAAATATGGAACTCAGCCTCTAGTCAACGACCCATTAAAGGGTGATTATGCAAGACGTGACATTGTACGCACAGCTACCTATTTAGGAATTCCATTTTCAATACCAGATCCATTTCCAGTAAATAGTATCTCTGCTTGTAGGGCATATTATTGGATGTTGGATATAGATGTTCAAAGGGCGAAAAGATTCGCATTAAGAATGATGAGAGGATATTTCCAAGATAATATAGACTTATCAAATTTATCAAATGTAATTGAATTTGCAGTTGCTGAAGGGTTTGATGGAAATAAATTAAACGAAGAAATAAGCCAAGAATACCTAAAGAATAAGGTTAGAGAAGAAGTTAACTTGGCTATGAATAGAGGTTTATTTGGATCTCCAATATTTATTGTTGACGATGAGATGTTTTGGGGTACGGATAGAATAGAACAACTGGAAAAATGGTTAGTTGATGGTAGTTGGTAGTTCTAAAGTTTGTATAATCTATTACTTGTAGGGTAGATATAGGTGAGTAGTGAAGTTGTAATTACAGAAATAGATCACAAAGGTATAGCAAGAGTTATACTTAATCGTCCTTCTGTCCATAATGCTTTTGATGATTCCTTAGTTTATAGTCTTAATAAAGAATTATGTGAATTAGATCGCTCAGATGATGTGCGTGTTATAATATTATCTGGAAATGGAAAAAGTTTTTGTGCTGGTGCAGATCTCAAATGGATGCAACGAATGATAAACGCATCTAAAGAAGAAAATCGAGATGATGCAATAGCACTAGCACTCTTACTTGTTAATATCTGGTCGTTATCAAAACCTACTGTTTCATTAGTGCATGGCAGTGCATTTGGTGGAGGTGTTGGTCTGATTGCCGCAACTGACATTGCTATTTGTACTGAAGGTACAATATTTGCCATATCAGAAGCGAGAGTTGGTCTTATTCCAGCAACAATAAGTCCTTTTGTTATCAATGCTATTGGTGAAAGCCATGCTAAACGCTATTTTTTAACAGGTGAGAAATTTGATGCTACTAAAGCCTTAGATATCGGTTTAGTACACGAGGTTGTTCCTGAAGGAAATCTAAAACTTAAATCAGAACAGATAGTAGAATCATTGATTAAATGTGGTCCTAATGCTCAACGTGAAGCAAAACGTCTTTTTGGTGTTCCTAGGGAGCTCTTACGTGACCCAAATCTATCAGCTGAGATTACCAATGACCTTGCAGAACGAATAGCTGAATTAAGAGTATCAGTTGAAGGTCAGGAAGGAATCAAGGCATTTTTGGAAAAGCGCAAACCAAGTTGGTCAATATAGTAAAAGTAAAGTTTTTATGGGATTACACCTTATCAAATCAGCAGTTGGTATAAGTAATGTATCAGAACTACTTAGTCGTCAAAAAATTTTCCTAGAAGATTACGGGAGAGTTTTTAATATTACTAGATACTCACCGAAAAGATCAGATGAAATTTTAGACGGTGGCTCAATGTATTGGATAATCAGTCGCCAAATAAGAGCTCGTCAAAAAATATTAGGGATTGAGAAATTTAAATCTAACAATAATAAAACTGAGAAAACTGCATTAGTACTTGATAAAAAAATTTATTTAACCATACCGGTGCCCCGGCGTCCTCATCAAGGTTGGAGATATCTAGAGGATAGTCAGGCCCCTCCAGATATTAATAATGAGCAATCGGAACAGACTAGAAAGCTCCCAGAAAACCTAGTACTAGAACTGCGTAACTTGGGGTTAATTTAAGGCTATATATTAATTTAAAGAAGTTCATTTATTTTTAATACGTTTGATTTTCTAGTATATCAATACTGAGAGTGATGAGAATGTTTTTATATATTATTTTAGGGGTTTTACTGTTGGTAGCTACTATAATAGCTAGTCGTTGGTTTGTTGCAGGTAATGACAGTAGTGTTGTCAAGGTTGTTAGATGGGTATTTGTTATATTATGTATTGCCATTGCAATCTTTCTTGCAGTAACCGGAAAGGCAATTTTTGCTATCTTACCAATTGCTTTAGCTGTATTACCGTCTATCCTTGCGTCTCGAAATCCTGCAAATCAAAAAGAAAATGTTGGATATTCAAATGCTGACAATAGTGAATCACACTCACAAATGACTAAGGACGAAGCTTATGAAATTCTTGGTTTAGAGTATGGAGCTACAAAATCTGAAATAAAGTATGCTCATCGAGAGCTCTTAAAAAAAATACATCCTGACCATGGAGGGTCAAAATATCTTGCCGCTCAGATAAATAGAGCTAAAGATATCCTAATTGGGTAATGAATGTTAATCTTTGAATATTATTTTTGCCTTTTAAATATGAAATTTAGAAGTTAATAGGTTTAATAAGATGCATTACTCATCATTGCAGTGTGGTAGTAATTTATAGGTATATTTATGGTTGACGAAGTTAAGAAGGTAGTTTTTCCAGTTGGGGGGATGGGCACAAGGTTCCTGCCAATAACATCGGCAATCCCAAAGGAGATGTTGCCTATAGTAGATAGGCCTTTAATAGAATATGCCGTAAGAGAAGCTTACTTATCAGGTATTAATGAGTTTATTTTTGTCACAAGAGAAGATCGGGAGATACTGGAAAATTATTTAAATAAATTATTTAAAAACAATGAGATATCGTTTTTACCTGAGTCTTTTTCTGAGGATCAAAATAGTTGTAACTCTAAACAAAAAAATCTTTCCGTATCTTTTGTTGTGCAGGAGCAACCTCTAGGCTTGGGTCATGCTATCTGGTGCGCAAGGGAAAGGATAGGTAATGAGCACTTTTCTGTAATATTGCCAGATGAATTATTTTTAGCTAACACCCCCTGTCTAAAGCAAATTTTAGATATTTTTTATAAACAAAAAGGATGTGTTGTGGGCCTTAACCCAATTCCTATCGAGCAATCGCAGCGTTACGGTATTGTTGACGGACAGGTGGTTGAAGATAGTGTAATAAAATTATCTGCATTAATAGAGAAACCTGACCCTGAGAATGCACCTTCAAACCTTGCTTTAGTTGGCAGGTACGTATTGCCACCAGAGATCTTTAAATATTTGGATCTACAGCAACGTGGTATAGGTGGTGAAATCCAGCTTACTGATGCAATGGCTAACTTTTTGAAAGTAGAGAATATACCTTTTCATGGGGTAATTTTAGACGGTAGAAGATTTGACTGTGGAAGTAAGGCAGGGTTTGTAAAGGCGAATCTTGCATTTGGTCTTGAGCAAGAGGAGCAATATAGTGAGATATTTCACTATATAGAAACTATGAAAACTAATTAACTTTAATTGATTAACTATGTTGTAATATGAGGGACGCTAAAAATGCGTATAGCCATGATCGGCACTGGTTATGTTGGACTTGTTTCAGCTGCATGTTTTTCTGAATTTGGGTTTCATGTAACTTGTATAGATAAAGATGTAGAAAAAATTGAAAAACTCCTATCTGGCCAGGTACCTATTTATGAACCTGGCTTGGATGAATTAGTCAAAGTCAATTTTAAAGCTGAGAGACTTCTATTTACAACTGAGCTTTCACAAGCTGTAGGTGAAGCTGATATTGTAATGTTAGCTGTTGGTACTCCCAGTCGGAGGGGAGATGGTCACGCAGATTTATCCTACGTGTGGAAAGCTGCAGAGGAGATTGCCCACGAATTGAGTGGTTATACTGTGGTAGTTACAAAAAGTACTGTTCCAGTTGGAACTGGGCAAAAAATTAGAGAAATAATTAAATCTACAAAAAAAGATCTAGACTTTGATATTGTATCTAATCCAGAATTTCTTAGAGAAGGATCTGCAATTAATGATTTTATGAGGCCTGATCGTGTGGTTGTAGGCGTTGAGACAGATCGTGCAAAGGCCTTTATGGGAGAACTCTATAGGCCATTATATATTTTAGATACCCCAATCTTATATACAAATATTAAGACTGCTGAGTTAATTAAATATGCAGCTAATACTTTTTTAGCTACAAAAATAACTTTTATTAATGAAATGGCTAATATGTGTGAGTCAGTTGGCGCGGATATTCAAGATTTATCAAAAGCTATTGGGTTGGACGGTCGTATAGGAAATAAGTTTTTGCATGCAGGTCCTGGTTTTGGTGGTTCGTGTTTTCCCAAAGATACTAGGGCCTTTATAAAAATGGCTGCACAACACCATTCTCCTAGCCGAATAATTGAGGCTGTAGTATCTGTTAACGATGAGAGAAAAAAGTCTATGGCATCACGTATCATTGATGTATGTGGTGGTAATGTAGCAGGTAAAACTATTGCTGCCCTCGGAGTTACATTTAAACCTAATACTGATGATGTAAGAGAAAGTCCGAGTTTAGATATTGTTCCAGAATTAATCAAACAAGGTGCTTTGATTAGAGTGTATGATCCTGAAGGGATGTCAGAGGCTAAGTCATTTATGCCCAAAGCAATTTGGTGTGATGATTCTTACGATGCTATGAAGGGCGCAGATATTTTAGTAATTATCACTGAATGGAATGAATTTCGTGCTTTAGATCTTACGCGTATGCGCGAATTACTTAATTCCCCTACTATTATAGATTTACGAAATATTTATAATCCTCAGGAAATGGCCTCTAATGGATTCTACTATTTTAGCATAGGGCGCCCACCATTGCCCCCCAAATTACCAGGATAGATAGAGTCCGGAAAGTAATATCGTGGGTAGAAATTTTACCAAACATAAGATCGAAGATTCAGTTTTAAGGGAGTACGATATAAGGGGTATAGTCGGTAAAACTATTTCTAAAGAGGACGCTTTTTTTGTTGGGAAATCTCTGGCTAGTTGGTTGAATATTAATGGAATAAAAAAACCTAAGTGTGTTGTTGGCTTTGATGGACGCTTAAGTTCTAGTGAATTTTCTGATAATATTTGTCTCGGCCTTATAGAGTCTGGATGTGAGGTTATAAATATTGGTAGGGGTCCAACGCCTCTCCTTTATTATGCTGCTAATCGTTCTAACTCCCACGCTGGTATTATGGTTACCGGCTCTCACAACCCACCTGAATATAACGGCTTTAAAATAGTTGTTGATAATAAGCCATTTTATGGACCTAAAATTCAGGAGTTGGGTAAGATATCTAATCATGGAAAATTTATAAATGGTAAGGGGGTCTCTAAGACAGTAGATTTTAGTAATGATTATCTTGAGGAAATTTTTAATTCAACTCCTTCACTCCCAGCCCTTAAGGTGGCGTGGGATCCAGGAAATGGTTCCGCAGGTGAACTTATAGAATCTTTAGTTAAGAAATTACCAGGCGAGCATATACTAATAAATAGCAAAATTGACGGTAATTTTCCTTCTCATCACCCTGACCCAACAGTTCCAGAGAACCTTGAACAGCTTAGAGCTCTAGTCACTAAAGAGAAATGTGATCTTGGTTTTGCTTTTGATGGAGATGGAGACCGAATTGGCATTATAGACAAATTTGGAAGAATTCTTTGGGGAGATCAGTATATTGCTTTATTAGCTCAGGATGTGCTTGCAGATTCACCTGGTGCAACAATTATTGGAGATGTTAAATGTAGTCAGGTTCTATTTGATGAGATTTTACGTCTTAAAGGTATTCCACTAATGTGGAAGACTGGCCACTCGTGTATTAAAGAAAAAATGCAAGAGGTTTCCTCGCCATTAGCTGGTGAAATGAGTGGGCATATTTTCTTCTCTGATAGGTGGTTTGGATTTGATGATGCAATATATGCAGCCGTACGGCTATTAATGTTTCTTGATGAAAAGTCTACACCCCTTAGTGAGTTGTATAATAGTTTGCCCAAGGCAGTTAACACACCAGAATTACGTTTTGATTGTCCTGATGAGCAAAAGTTCATGATTATACAAGAGGTCTTAGATAGGCTTCAGGGCGATAAATTCTTAGATATAGTAACTGTCGATGGTATTAGAGTTAATCGTACTGGTGGTTGGTGGCTTCTAAGAGCATCAAATACCCAGCCTGCACTTGTTGCAAGGGTTGAGGCTGAGGATAAAGAAGCTCTTGGAGAGTTAACCGAAGAGCTATGTTCGCAATTAATAGAGAGCGGGTTAGAGCCTCCGGATAATATACAAAAAATACTAGATAGTTAGCCTACCTAGATAGCTGTTTTTGGTTACTGACCATTTTATGAGATCAAAACAATTATTTGACAAGATAGACTTTGTAAATGGAATACTCTTAATCTATACCATAACATAATTTAAACGATTCGTTTTGGTATAATAATTTGATGATTCATTATTAGAGAGTGAATATATTTTGAGTCATTTGCGAATGCTAAAATTATCTATTATGCCCTCTGCTATAGTTTTGGGGTTTATAGTTATACTAATTATCCCTAATGCAGCACATGCGGGCTATGCCTCAATCGTAGTCGATGCAGATACTGAAAAAGTATTGCGTTCGCGTAATGCAGATACTCGAAATTATCCAGCCTCATTGGTAAAAATTATGACTCTGTATATGACATTTGAGGCTCTTGAAAGCGGTCTTTTTGATATGAATACTAGGTTAAAGGTGAGTAAACGTGCAGCAGGACAGCCTCCATCAATTTTAGGCTTAAAAAGAGGCCAAAGTATTACTGTTAGAGAGGCGATAATGGCATTAGTTACAAAATCTGCGAATGATGTTGCAACTGTATTGGCGGAAGCTCTTGGTGGGACTGAGTGGAAGTTTGCGCAGTTAATGACGCGTAAAGCTAAAAAATTAGGAATGAAAAGAACCTTGTTTATGAATGCGTCTGGCTTGCCAAATAGCAAACAATTATCAACAGCTAGAGATATGGCAATATTAGCACTTTCATTAATGCGTAATTTTCCTGAACATTATCATTTCTTTTCCTTACAAAGCTTTAATTACAAAGGAAGAAAATACAAAAATCATAATAACCTCCTGGGAGTTTATCGTGGAGTTGATGGCGTGAAAACTGGGTATACGCGCTCTTCTGGGTTTAATCTAGTTGCTTCTGCTGAAAGAGGGGGTAGAAGAGTCATTGCTGTAGTTTTTGGAGGAAAAACCTCTAAGCGTAGGGATCGTCATATGGCAGGTCTGTTGGATATAGGGTTTTCAAGACTAGCTCCTATAAAAAGATCCAAAAACAGATATCAGTTTTCTTCAATACCTAATCCATCACCATCAAGACCAAATAAAAACTATTTACCGTTACCTAATGACCCAAGAACAAAAGTAAAAAGTAAAGCTATTAATCAGGCGAAAACTTCAGATAACTGGGCTATTCAAGTAGGTGCTTACAGTAGACTCCACTCTGCTTCTATAACGATTCAGCGCGCTAATTCTATAGCTAAAAAATTTTTAAAATCTAGTTTTGCAGAAGTCTCATCAACAAAGACTAAGACTGGTAATACTCTTTACCGGGCGCGTTTTCTAGGCTTAGATTTATCATTAGCCCGTAAGGCTTGTGTTGCACTAAAGGAATCTGGTATTCCCTGTATTGTCTTTAATCCTAAAGATTTATAATTAATTGTTAATCAGAGTGCATATAACTAAGTAATTAATCCTAGTATGTAGTTTATTAATTAAGTTTATTACAATGTGGGAAAATTAAACATATAGTTTTTTCTATTTTCTGTTATAGATCACTAAGGAAGATAGTGAAAAGGAAAATACGATTACAAAAGAACCCAAAATACAACTTGTTCAGCCCGCAAAAAAGCGTGGACTATTTTCACGTCTACGTACGTATTTTTTTACTGGGGTTCTAGTAACTGCGCCTTTTGGTCTCACTGCATGGCTTATTTGGTTATTAGTTGATTTTGTCGATAGAACGGTAATACCTCTCATTCCTGATGCGTACAACCCCTCTGATGTTTTGGGCCATAGTATACCAGGTCTGGGTGTTATAATTGTTCTAATTGTCGTAACTGCTATCGGTGCTCTTGTAACAAATTTTTTAGGTCGGTTTATGATACGGCTCGGTGAGCGGATACTAAATCGACTTCCCGTTATCAGGACAGTTTACGGTGTTTTTAAGCAAATATTTGATGCGGTTCTAGCTCAATCAGCTGATGCTTTCAGAGATGTAGTGCTGGTTGAGTATCCTCGTAAGGGAATATGGGTAATTGGATTTATTACTGGTCCAACAAAGGGAGAAGTCCAAAGGGTTATGGAAGATAGTATGGTCAATGTCTTTATTCCTACCACTCCAAATCCAACTTCAGGTTTCCTTCTTTTTATTCCACGCAAAGACTGCATATTATTGGAAATGAGCGTTGAGGAAGGTGTCAAACTTGTTATCTCGGGTGGTATAGTTTCACCCCCTGATCGTAATGACAAGGATAATCAGAAATCTAATCTTATTGATGAAAATCAAGGGGATAATTAATTATCAATAATAAATAAATTATATAAATATTTATGTATTAATTTAACCAGAGCTAAGGTAGCGGACAGCTGCTTCTCTTTCAAATAGGTATAGAAGCGTTCTGAGCGCTTTACCGCGTTGAGTCTTTGCCGATAAACCCTTTTGTTCTATTATTATTCTAGCTTCTTTAAAAGCTGTCTCTATTAGATCTGAATGTAAGTAAGGGTCTGCAATTTTTAATGTAGGTAGGCCACTTTGGCGAGTTCCTAGAATTTCCCCTGACCCTCGAAGTTTCAAGTCTTCTTCTGCAATTAAGAAGCCATCGTTAGTTTCTCTCATTATTTGCAACCTTTTACGGGCATTACTACTTATTGGAGATGAATAAAGTAAAAGGCATGTTCCATCTGCAACTCCACGTCCAATTCTTCCTCTAAGTTGGTGTAGTTGAGAAAGACCAAATCGATTAGCGTGTTCTATAACCATTACTGTTGCGTCTGGTATATGAATACCGACTTCTATTACAGTTGTTGAAACAAGAATCTGAATTTTTCCAGACCTGAAACTTTCAATAGCAAAATCTTTTTCACTAGTTTTCATCTTTCCATGTATTAGTCCTACTAATTCACCAAATATATTTTTTAGTTCTTCGTAGCGCTTTTCAGCAGCAGCTAAATTAAATTCAAGAGATTCTTCAATTAAAGGGCATACCCAATAAACTTTTGCACCATTTTTAGTAGCTCTACGGATTGCAGATATGACCTCTTCCATTCTTTCAGCGGAAATGGTGCGTGTTTCTATAGACTTTCTATTGCCTGGTTTCTCTCTTAACTTGGATACATCCATATCTCCATAATTTGTGAGTAATAGCGTCCGAGGTATAGGAGTTGCAGTCATAACCATAATATCTGGCATAAATCCTTTATTACTCAAAGAAAGCCTTTGGTGAACCCCAAATCTGTGCTGTTCATCAATCACTACTAAGGCGAGGTCATGAAATAAAACATCTTTTTGAAACAAGGCATGTGTTCCTACAATAAATTGAATTTCTCCGTTAGCGAGTTTAAGGAGTGACTCTTTTCTTAATTTTAAATTATCACGACCAGTAATCAGACCGCCTTTTATTTGCAATAACGAGGTTAATGACTCTATGTTGTTAAAGTGCTGTCGAGCAAGTATCTCAGTTGGAGCCATAAGTGCTGCCTGTTTTCCTGACTCTATTGCTTTTAGAATAGCAAAAAGAGCAACTATAGTTTTACCGCTACCAACATCCCCTTGTAGTAGTCGTATCATCCGTTTTTCACTTTCCATATCATATTCTATTTCTTGTATTGCTCCCTTTTGATCTTTAGTTAGTGTAAATTCTAAATTTTTAAGTAATTCATATTTTAAATGTCCAGTTCCAACTAAAGACCGACCAGGGTCTTTACTAGTATCTGAGCGTACTAAACTAATAGCTAACTGATTAGCCAAAAGCTCATCATATGCAAGACGCATCCAAGATGGAGAAGTGGCTTCTAAATCTTTATTATCTTTTGGATGATGCATTCTTTTAATAGCCTCAGACCAACTCGGCCACTCATTATTTTTTAATAAAGTGATATCTTGCCACTCTTTTAGGTCAGGTATACTTATAAGAGCCTTGCCTATAATTTTACGGAGAGTTTTTTGTGTAATACCAGCCCTTAATGGATATGTAGCTTCTATAATTGCAATATTGCCCATCTCTTGTATTTGAACTATATGATCAGGGTGAATCATTTGAAGACTTTTTCCATAGGACTCTACTTTACCGCTAATAATCACCTCTTGTCCCTGTGGGAGATTTTGTTCTATCCATTTTCCTCTAGAACGAAAGAAGATAATAAATATTTCTCCTGTATTATCTGAGCATAGTACCCGATAGGGTTGCCGTTGATTTACTGATTTATAGTGTTTTTCTACTGTGACCTTTATTGTTGCTATAGTACCGGGCTCAGCCTGAGAAATTTTTGGGCAGTTTCTACGATCAATAATACCGGTGGGAAAGTGCCATAGTAAATCAATGATACGATCGCCGGCTAGGTTTTTAAGAACTCTAACTGTGCGGGGGCCGACTCCTGTAAGAGATTCTGTAGAGGCGAATAGCGTATTAAGAGAATTAGGTCGCATATTTCTATCACGCATCTATGTGCTTTATCAAAAGGATTTATTTGTGTATCAAGAGGTAATATTTTTTAATATTTATTGCATCTATTTTAGAATGAGATTTATATCATGACAAATAATCTCGCGACTCGACGGCGTAGGCTAAGATATCGCACTTCACATACTGGCACCAAAGAAACTGATATAATACTAGGGGAATTTGTGGAAAAATTTGGCAGTTCTCTTAATAGTGATGAAATTAAGGGACTGGAAAAATTACTCGAACATTCCAATGATCCAGAGGTATTTTCATGGATTATTGGTCGCGAGTCGGTTCCTAAAGGGTTTGATACTCCAGTTCTAGAGCGCATAGTAAAATTTGTTGCTGATCGGAATTCTCTGTGCAAATAACTAAATATTCTGACGTTTCTAGTGCTAAGCTTGATAAGCCGGGCATAGTCAATATTTCTGATATTCCTGAGGGTTCCGAGGCAGTTTGGCTTTCTGCTATAGCAAATGATTTAGCAAAAAAATCTGGGAAAACACTCTTATATATCTCACGTGATGATGCTCGCCTAAGAACTATATCGGATGGATTAAGTTTTTTTTCTCCAACCACTAAGTTGATAGTTTTTCCAGCTTGGGACTGTCTTCCTTTTGATAGGGTCTCTCCCCGAGCTGATATAGTCAGTCAGCGCCTTATGGCGCTATATGAGATTTTAACCTTAGACTCTAATATTCCTACAATTGTCCTAACTACTTTAAATTCTGCTTTACAAAGATTGCCTCCTAAAGCATCAATCGAAGGAGTATATAAGAATATTATTGTAGGAACTGATTGTGATCAAGAATCACTTATAAATTTCCTTGAATCTTGTGGGTATATTAATACAGCTAATGTTATAGAATCTGGCGAATATGCTAATCGGGGAGGCATATTAGATATATTCCCAGCAGGTGCAGATTCTCCAATTCGAATTGATTTTTATGGTAATGAAATTGAGAGTATTAAGTTCTTTGATCCTATCAACCAACGTAGCGGAAATAATATTGAACATTACTTAATTACCCCAGTTGCTGAAGTTTCATTAACTGAAAATTCAATAAAGAGTTTTAAGGATGGGTATCGTGAGCATTTCGGTGCTGTTATGGGGCCCGATCCATTATTTGAGTCTATTTGTCAGGGTCAACGCTATCCAGGAGTTGAACATTGGCTTCCACTTTTTTTTAATACTCTAGAAACTATATTTGACTATATTAATACTGGCCCGGTAATTCTGGATCATCTCGTAAATCAGGGGGTTCAGGATCGTTGTGAGATGGTTGCCGATTATTATACAGCGCGGGGTGAAGCCCTGAAGGGAAGGGGTTTAATTGCGGAGTCACTATATAACCCTTTGCCGCCTAATCTTCTTTATATTGAAATAAAGGAATGGAAGAAGATTTTAGCTAGTCGGCCTGTAGGGGAATGTTTTCCCTTTGCAAAAGAATCTTACGGAGAATTAGAAACCTTATCACTTGAAATAAAGCCGGGAATAAATTTTACCAAATCATTAAATAAAGATTCAGGTAAAAATTATGATGATTTAAGAGAATATATCTTAAATTTAGTAGGTAAGGGAAACAAAGTAATTGTGGCAGCTTGGAGTTCCGGAACGCGTGAACGATTGGGTAGAATACTAAGAGAAAACAATATAGGACCTATTGGTATTATAGATAACATATCTTCTTTGCAAAGTATTAAGTCAAACACAATAGGCTTAATAGTCCTTCCATTAGAAAGCGGTTTTAGAGTTTCAGGACTAGTTGTTATTGCTGAGCAGGATATATTAGGAAGTAGACTTAATAGAAGTTCACGGCGGCGATCATTGCGTGCAGAAACTTTTATTATGGATACCTCAGAAATTTCAGAAGGTGATTTTGTAGTACATCTTGATCATGGTATAGGTATGTATAATGGTCTCGTGACTCTTGATGTTGGCACCTCACCTCATGATTGTCTAAGTCTCGTTTATGATGGTGGTGATAAGCTTCTTTTACCTGTTGAGCACATTGACTTGCTGTCTAGGTATGGATCTTCAGATAAGCCAACTTTGTTGGATAAGCTCGGTGGAGTTGCATGGCAGTCTAAAAAATCTAGGCTTAAGCAGAGAATAAAAGAAATTGCTAATGAACTAATTTCTACTGCAGCAAAAAGGAAACTTCAAGAAGCTCCGATATTCAATTTTGATCGAGTCTCATACGATAATTTCTGTTCAAGATTCCCTTTTGTAGAAACTGAGGATCAACTTCAGGCAATTAAGGAAACATTAGAAGATCTTGAGTCTGGTAGTCCTATGGATAGACTTATATGTGGTGACGTAGGATTCGGTAAAACTGAAGTTGCCCTAAGAGCTGCTTTCTCAGCAGTTATGTCAGGTAGCCAGGTTGTGGTCTTGGTTCCAACAACATTACTTTGCAGGCAACATTTCAACACATTTTTTGAGAGGTTCAAGGGTTTCTCATTTCAAGTAGCTGAGATATCACGTTTAACTCCAAGGCAGGAAGCAATTAATATAAAGGAAGGTTTGGAAAAAGGAGAAATACATATAATTATTGGAACACACGCAGTTCTATCGAAAGAAATTGTTATTCCAAACCTTGGGTTGGTGGTAATTGATGAGGAGCAGCATTTTGGTGTGTCACATAAGGAGAAATTAAAAACATTACAGGCTAAAACTCATGTCTTAACTCTCACAGCAACACCTATACCAAGAACATTACAGATGTCTCTTTCGGGAGTAAAAAATTTGAGTATTATTGCTACTCCTCCTGTAGACAGACTGTCTGTCAGAACATTTATTATGCCTTTTGACCCTTTGGCAATTCGTGAAGCGATTATCAGAGAAAAAATGCGTGGTGGTCAGACTTTCTACGTTTGCCCCAGGGTATCTGACATAAGAAAAATAATGGATCAGTTAAAGAGATTCGTTCCTGAAGTTACCGCAAGAGCGGCGCATGGGAGGATGTCAAGTAAAGAACTTGAGATAACTATGAGTCAATTCTTTGGTGGTGAATTCGATGTATTGGTCTCAACCTCTATAATAGAGTCTGGTCTTGACATCCCTCGCGTTAACACGATGATAATTTATCGATCAGATATGTTTGGACTTGCTCAACTGTATCAACTTCGTGGTCGTATTGGGCGATCAAAAATACGTGGTTATGCATATATTACATATCCTCCAGATAAACGTTTAACAGAAACAGCTTTAAAGCGATTAGAGGTTATTCATCGGCTTGATAGTCTTGGCGCTGGTTTTTCTCTAGCAAGTCATGACCTTGATATTCGAGGTGCTGGGAATCTTCTAGGCTCAGAGCAGTCAGGACATATTAAAGAAGTTGGTATAGAGCTATATCAGCATCTACTTGAAGAAGCAGTTTCTGAGGCTAAAATTAAACAGGAAGATAATCAAGGTGAACAAAAAGATCGTTGGTCGCCAAACATAAATATTGGCTCAGCAATTTTGATTCCAGGAGATTATGTTACTGACTTAGATACAAGATTAGGTTTGTATAGACGTATCGGTAGGTTAGAAAATAGAGAAGATGCTGAGATATTAATAGAGGAGCTTACAGATCGTTTTGGTCCTCTACCATCATCTGTTCTGAACCTCCTAGACGTTGTGATAATTAAAAATCTTTGTCTTAAAGGGGGTATAGACAAAATTGATGCAGGGCCAAAAGGCGCTGTGATTGCATTTAGGAATGATAGTTTTCCTGATTTACCTGCTTTAATTAAATATGTATCAAATCCAAAGATAGGGATGCGCTTAAGGCCAGATTCTCGATTGATAATAAATCGTAACTGGGTCAAGCCTGAAAAAAGAATTAAAGAATTGCACGGTATATTGATAGATTTGTGTAATATCTACAAAGTACATAGTTAATACTATTAATAGAGCTAAAGCCTAGTTAACTATATTCGAAATCTTTGCTGCCATAATGAAATCATTTTCATGTAGGCCATTTATTTTGTGTGTATATAGTATGACCTTACAATAGCCCCATCCAAAAGATATATCAGGATGATGATCTTCAGTATCGGCAATTTCTCCAACCTTATTTACAATCCTTAGGGCACTATTGAAATCATCTGTTTCAAATGTACGGCTAATTTTTGTATTATTATCTATTAGAGACCAATCAGGTATTTGTTTCAAAAAATCCTCTGATTCTGCGGTACTGAGGGGTGGTACTCCTCCTTTACATGGCTCGCAAGTTTTGCCTTCTAAAGTCATATTGGGCTCCATTTTAAAGTTCGTTGATCAAATAGATTACATAGGTATTCTAAGAAATTAATAGTATATTGATAATGATTAAGTTTTTTTCATAGTCTGACAGTGCTTTATCTTGGGAGTATAGCAGCTTTATGTCCAAGTTACATAAATTTCCAGGTGCTAAAAATAGCTTGGATATAAATAGTTTATCTCATAGGACTCTAACTATTTTAGGGTCAACAGGATCTATTGGCCAAAATACAGTTGATCTAATTGAAAGATATCCAAAAAAGTACGATGTTGAGGTGCTTACTGCTCAGAGCAATATAGATTTACTTGCAAGGCAGGCAAAAAGACTAAAAGCACGATGTGCAGTCATTGGAGACCCATCTAAATATGAATCTTTAAAAAGTTTACTCTCCGGTTCAGGTATTGAAGTGTCTGCTGGATCGGATGCAATTATTGAGGCAGCAGAAAAGCCTACCGACTTTTTAATGGCAGGTATTGTGGGGGCAGCAGGACTCAAACCAACTATGGCAGCAATAAGAAGAGGAGCTACTATAGGTTTAGCGAATAAAGAATGTTTAGTCTGTGCAGGTGAACTAATGATGTCTGAAGTTATTAAGTCTAAAGCCACTCTTTTACCTGTTGACTCAGAGCATAACGCAATATTTCAGGTATTTGATTTTGAAGATCCAGGTAGTGTAAAAAAAATTATCCTAACGGCATCTGGGGGGCCTTTTAGAGGCAAGGGCTATGAAGCTATGCGCGATGCTACCCCCGATGAGGCTATAGCTCATCCGAATTGGGATATGGGAGCAAAAATTTCTGTTGATTCTGCTACAATGATGAACAAGGGACTTGAGATGATAGAGGCTTTTCATCTATTTCCCATTGAAGCTAAGCAAATAGAAGTACTGGTTCATCCCCAATCAGTAATTCATAGTATGGTCAGCTATGTAGATGGCTCATTTTTAGCTCAATTGGGAACGCCTGATATGCGAATACCTATAGCTTATTCATTGGCTTGGCCAGAAAGACTAAAAACTCCTTCACCGCCTCTGGATTTAGCCTCATTAGGTAGTTTGGACTTTGAACACCCTGATGAGAAACTTTTTCCTGCTTTGCGACTTGCACGTCAAGCAATGGAAGGGGGGGGTGCGTTACCAATTACTTTAAACGCTGCTAATGAAGTTGCTGTTGAAGCATTTCTTAAGGGTAGGATTAGGCTAACTGACATTAGTGAGCTTGTATTTTTATCTATGGAGCAGGTAAATTTTTCCTCTCTAGAATCTCTAGAAGATGTTTTAAATATAGACTCTGAGGCTAGGTTGCGTTCTGAAGAAATATTAAAAAATAAATTCAATCAATTATAATAGGCTTTTCTAAAATATGGCATGTTTGGGATGGGTATAAATTTAAAAGAAAATACATTGAAAATAGAGAAAAATTCATTATTAGAAGTTAATCAATTAGTTACTGAAAATAATGAAAATTTTCCTGTTGGTTCTTGGCTTATACCCGCAGATTGTAGAAAACATGTAAAAGCATTCTATTTATTTGCAAGAAGTGCAGATGATATAGCGGATTGCCCCAGAACAGATTCACTTGATAAGACTAAAGTGCTTAGTCAGGTACAGGTTTATTTAGGTGTAGATCCATCTAAATTACCTGAATGGGCATTGCCATATCATTATAGCCTAATTGAAACTAATTGTTCTCCAGTTAATGGCAGGGACCTCTTATCCGCTTTTATTCAAGATGTTAATAAAACAAGATACGCAAACTGGAATGAATTAATAGATTATTGTCGTATGTCAGCAGCTTCTGTCGGAAGGGTGATGATGGATATTCATGGTGAAAAAAACTCTGACCTCTCTGGATCTGATGCGTTGTGTAGTGCATTACAGGTACTTAACCATTTGCAGGATTGTAAAAAAGATTATTTGACCCTTAATCGAGTATACTTACCTGAAGATTGGCTTAATAATGAGTCGTGCTCTGTTGAACATTTAAATAGTGACTACTCAAGCCCAGAAATTAGGCGTGTTATAGATAAATGCCTGGATAATATCGATCGTATGTTAAGTGAAGCTTCTCAAACCCCAAAATCTATAAAGCGGAGAGGGCTTAGGATAGAAACAGAAGTAATTTTACACTTGGCTCGACTGCTGAGTGCAAAATTACGAAGTCGAGACCCTATCGCAAGAAGAGTAGAGGTTTCAAAAGTTTTCTGGGTATGGTGCAGTATAAGAGGAATATTAAAAGAATGGTAGATCAAATCACCTCTCTTCCAATACCTTCATTTAATGACCCCCAGCAATATGTTTCTGATCTGACAAAGGCATCAGGATCCTCCTTTTTTTTGCCAATGCTTTTTTTACCTAAGAAAAGACGCCAGGCCATGCTAGCCCTTTATGCATTTTGTAGGGAGACAGATGATGTTGTTGATGAGATTGAAGATAAGGCTATTGCTAAACAGTTACTAGAGGCATGGAGATTAGAGGTTGAAGCCTTGTACACTGGTAAACCAACACATCCTGTTACTATGGCATTATCTGGTCCCGTTACTCAGTACGGGCTAGAAAAAAAATACTTTATGGAAATCTTAAATGGCTTTGAGATGGATAGAAGTGGTGAGATGTTAAGGCCAAGCATCAGTAAATTAGAGTTATATTGTTACAGGGTTGCTAGCTGTGTTGGACTGATATCAATAAATATATTTGGTTATAAGGATCCAAAAGTGATTTTATTTGCTGAGCATTTAGGTCAAGCATTTCAACTTACTAATATTCTTCGCGATATTGCAGAAGACGGAGCACGTGGTCGTATTTACTTGCCAAAAGAGATCCTTGAGAATTCCAATTTACTTAATGTTTCACCAGGCGACATCATCAGATCGTCTGGCCTAAGTGATGCTTGTAGAGAAGTTGGAAAAATGGCCAGGAATCATTTTAATCTTGCCGAACAATTGTTGCCTAGATTGGAAAGAAGGCATATGAGACCTGCAATTTTAATGAAAAGCGTATATGAACAATATCTCAATGAAATGGAAAATGTAGATTTTAAGCATTACGATAGAAGGGTTAGATTAGGTAAAATGCGTAAAATTTTATTACTCTGTCGTGGGCTTTGTTCTACGTTTTAATAAATTTATCATCTTTTATTTGACTAACTTTGGTAGGATATATTTCTTAGCATTTTCAATATCATTTGGAAAATCTATCTCTATCCATGGTAGGCCAGTAATATCTACATATGAAAAATCATCAGTATTTTCAATAAGGACATTCCTTATTGCCTCCTCCATATAATCATTTTTATCACCTTTAGTAATTATCTTGATTGTTTGTTCAACTATAAGTTTAGAGGTAATTGGGCAAAACTTAAATAAACCTACAGATTCACCAAAAAAATCAAACTGACCAGTAATTTTTTTTCTAAAATCTACTATATGGTCTTTATAAACTGCAATCTTCATTGGTTCTTCGCCGGGTTCTATATTACGGTCTAGCAGAAAAGTATTTTTATTTTCTGATCTAATTAGTTTAGAAATCATCCTTTTGTCATATAGAACGTCACCATCCATTATAATTATATCAGTCCCACAAAGGATTTCATTTCTTAGTTTATAAAGGGTAACAATGCTGCCTTGTGTGAAATCAGTATTGTGTACAGTTTTTATATTTTTTCGTTTGAGCCTAAATAACTCTTTTTCAATAAGGTGGGATTGAAACCCAGTTCCTATAACTATGTCTTCTATTCCTGAGCTTTCTAAGATTTTAATATGCCTTTCCAGTAAAGTGGATCCTCCGATACTAATTAGCACCTTGGGTATTTCTCCCTCGATTCCCCCTAGTCTCTTTCCGACTCCAGCGGCTAAAATTACTGCACGCATTTCTCAAAAACCTATTTGCAAAAATAAATTAGAAATATAGTGAAAAAAATTTTAAAATATTAAACTCTAACTCACAGTTCTTGATAAAAATAGAGGGAACGTGCACTTTGCTTAAATATTTAAAAGAAGAAGTAAAATATAAATGAAAGATTCGGATACATGGGACCAGATTCTAGCAAGATTAATAGTGCGTCCATTGGTCGATACCAATTTTCACCCTAATTATCTTACAACATTACGCTTACTAGTTGGTTTATTGGGTTGCGCTTTTCTAGCACTAGGCGGAAGTCCTTGGATTCATATAGGCGTAGGTTTTTTTATATTATCTAACTTTATTGACCATACTGATGGAGAATTAGCAAGACTTGCAAATAAAACAAGTAAATTTGGTCATAGATATGACATTGTGTGTGACGCCTTAGTGCATGTTCTATTCTTTATTTGTATTGGTATTGGTATTGGGTTAAGTGACTCTAGTATTGGTTTAGCAGCTTTACCTCTTGGTATAGCGGCTGGGTTTTCAGTTGCAGGCTTATTTTTCCTTTTTCAATTCCTTGAGCACCAGACTAGTGAAAAACAAGCAGGACTCCCAAAATTCGTAAGATTTGATCTTGAGGATATAATGTACATTGTTGCTCCGGTAATCTGGGCCGGTGGTATTTTTCCCTTATTATTTGCTGCAGCAATTGGAGCTCCCATTTTTGGCCTTTGGGCATTTTGGAGGTATAGAAGCGTTATCAAAGATACTTTAGCTGATAAACACATTAAAAAAGGATAATAAAAATTGACTGTATTAGTGACGGGTGCAAGCGGATTCCTTGGTGCGGCAGTAACGAGAGCTTTAGTAGAACGAAAAAATTTAGTGAGAGTTCTTATTAGAACCAGTAGCGACAAGGCAAACTTAAAAGGCCTAAATGTTGAGACTGTCTTAGGCGATCTTCGTGATAGGAGTTCATTGGAATTAGCTCTATCAGGTTGTGATGGATTATACCATGTTGCTGCTGATTACCGTATTTGGGTCCCAAATCCAAAGCATATGTATTCAGTCAATGTAGAAGGCACAAGGAGCCTTATGGAGGCTGCCATCAAATCTAAAATTAAACGAATAGTTTATACCTCATCAGTCGCTGTTTTGGGATCTGCAGATGGTTTGCCAGCAGATGAAGATACGCCTGTTACTATTTCTGATATGATTGGACACTATAAAAAATCAAAATATCTTGCTGAACAAGTAGTGCATGAAATGATTTCAGAGAATGGTCTACCTGCAGTAATTGTCAACCCTTCAACGCCGGTAGGTACTCATGATATTAAGCCTACCCCAACAGGTAGAATTATAGTTGATTTTTTAACAGGTAGAATGCCGGCGTATGTTGATACGGGTCTTAATATTGTTCATGTGGATGATTGCGCCAATGGTCATATCTTAGCCTACGAGAAGGGAAAAATTGGTGAACGTTATATTTTAGGTGGTGAGGATATGACGTTACAATCAATTCTTTACCTTCTTAGCCAAATTTGTGATATCAGAGCCCCGAGGATAAAGTTACCACATACAGCACTGATTCCTGCCGCGTATTTAAGTGAACTTTTATCACGTTTAACGGGGGGTGATCCGAGATTGACCCTTGATACTTTACGTATGGCTAGAAAGATGATGTTTTTTTCTAGTGAAAAAGCTAAGCGTGAACTTGGTTATACTTATAGGCCGGCTGTTGATGGCCTTAAAGATGCTGTGGCTTGGTTTAGTGATAATGGTTATACTTAGGTAAGTTTTTGATGATTTCTATTAATCTATTACTATAATTTAAGTCTATTACTTTCATACTAAAAAAATGATTAACTTTTATATTTAGGGCATTTTAGAGGAACAATTGTGCTATCATCAATTCTTCGCATATGTTTAATAACTGTTATTACTAATACATTCGTTTTTTTTGGTAACTCTTATATTTCTAATGCAGAAGCTCAACAAAAGTATAGGTCTCATCCTATAAAAGAAGTTGTTTTGGGATTAGGAGGGCATGATGTTGGAGTATTTGGTCATAAGAAAGAGCGTGGAAGAGATCTAAATATTGAGGTTAGGCTAATCCCTCCAGAAATTGGTTTATGGGAATTTATCTATTCTCCAACTCCCCATATAGGAGTTCATATAAATGGAGATGGAAATACAAATCAATTATTTCTGGGAGGAAACTGGATCTTTGATTTTGGTTCTATTTTTTTTGCTGGGGGTAGCCTCGGTTTTGCCATTCATGATGGAGAACTCGATAGTGATACAAAGGGACGAAAAGACCTAGGAATGCAGTTGTTATTTAGAGAATCAGTTGAGTTTGGTGTGCGTTTTGAAGAACGCCACGCGATATCAATCATGTTAGATCATATATCTAATGCTTCTATAGACGATCAAAATGAGGGTTTAGACACTGTAAGCATTAGATATACTTCATCTTTTTAGTTTAATTTCAACGGGTTACACATTTACCTTTGCAATGATTGCACTATATGGGCTTTAAGATCAGAATGTAGTGTAGTAATTTAGTAAAATAATAAATATAAAGCGCTAAATATCAGGGGAGAGGGCCAATTTCCATGCCCAAAAAATCGTTACTAGACCAGATTCATATTCCAGAAGATCTCCGTGCTCTGCCAGTTAAGAAGCTCAAGCAGGTTGCAAAAGAGTTACGTGAAGAAACCATCGACGCAGTCTCAGTAACTGGAGGTCATCTTGGTGCAGGATTAGGCGTTGTAGAGCTAACTACTGCACTTCATTATGTGTTTGACACTCCAGAAGATCGTTTGATTTGGGATGTAGGACATCAATCATATCCTCATAAAATTCTTACCGGTCGACGAGATCGTATTAGAACCCTCCGCCAGGAAAATGGATTGTATGGTTTTGTCAAGCGAAGTGAAAGTGAGTTTGATCCATTTGGTACCGCTCATTCATCTACGTCCATTTCAGCTGGTATGGGTATGGCAGTTGGCTCAGCCTTAAATGAAGATAAAAGGAATGTAATTTGTGTTATTGGTGATGGTGCGATGTCAGCTGGTATGGCTTATGAGGCAATG
>DBHM01000029.1:0-16742 GCA_002296185.1 Alphaproteobacteria bacterium UBA828 | reverse complement strand
CTTATGAGGCAATGAATAATGCAGGTTCGCGTAATGAGAGGTTAATTGTTATCCTTAATGATAATAAAATGTCTATTGCACCCGCTGTCGGTGCACTAAACGCATATCTTTCTAGAATATTATCTAGCCATTCGTTTCGTAGTCTTAGAGAGGTGGCTAAACAATTTGCTCTTAAGCTACCAAGGCCAATGGGTGAAGCAGCAAAAAGGGCAGAAGAATATAGTCGCGGTATGGTTACAGGCGGAACGCTATTTGACGAGCTAGGATTTTTTTATATTGGTCCGATAGATGGCCATAATATTGATCACTTAGTCCCGGTTTTAAAGAATGTTAGGGATGACGATACTCCTGGCCCTGTGCTAATACACGTAGTTACCCAGAAGGGTAAAGGATACAAGCCTGCTGAAGAGTCAGCTGATAAATATCATGGAGTTGCTAAGTTCGATGTTGTCACAGGTGAGCAAAAAAAGAGCTCACCAAAAGCTCCAAGTTATACTGGTGTTTTTGCAAATGCTTTAATTGAAGAAGCTAAGCGTGATGAAAAGATTGTTGCAATTACAGCAGCTATGCCCTCAGGAACAGGTATAGATAAGTTCTCTGAGGCATTTCCAAACCGTTGTTTTGATGTGGGTATCGCCGAGCAACATGCTGTCACTTTTGCTGCGGGTTTAGCTACTGAGGGTATGAAACCTTTTGCAGCTATCTATTCTACCTTTCTTCAAAGAGCCTATGACCAAGTGGTTCATGATGTAGCTCTTCAAAGCCTTCCAGTTAGGTTCGCTATAGATAGGGCTGGGCTTGTTGGGGCGGACGGTGCAACCCATGCGGGCTCTTATGATGTGACCTATCTAGCCACTTTACCAGGTATGGTTGTAATGGCTGCCGCTGATGAAGCGGAGTTAATTCATATGGTTCATACAGCGGCACTGATAGATGATAGGCCGAGCGCATTTCGTTATCCTAGGGGAGAGGGTTTAGGAATAAAGTTACCTTCTGAGCCTAGAGAGTTAGAGTTAGGTAAAGGTAGGATACTCCGCGAAGGTTCTAATATTGCTATATTATCCCTCGGCGCTCATCTTAAGGAGAGCTTGGAGGCAGCGGAGGAGTTGTCATTAAGAGGGCTTTCAACAACTGTAGCTGATGCACGTTTTGCTAAGCCTTTGGATGAAGATCTGATTAGGAGACTCGCGCGTGAACATGAAGTTTTGATTACCATTGAAGAAGGGGCAGTTGGCGGCTTTGCGGCACATGTAATGCAATTTTTGGCTACTAATGGTATTCTTGATTCTGGTTTAAAACTAAGGCCTATGATGCTACCTGACCGTTTTATAGCTCATGGATCTCCTAACAGTATGTATGAGGATGCTGGGTTGGGGACCAATGACATTGTCAATACGGCACTTAAAGCTTTGGGATCTAATTCTGCTGCAGCTGCGCAGCGCGCTTAGGTCAGAACCATGTCTGCCCAAGTCCCGGGTAATATGATTGAAGAGTCCAGATTAGATTCAGATTTAAGTAAAGTTATAAGAAGTGCTACTAAAGAACTTCTTAGTGCACGTATGCCTGATGGTCATTGGGTTTTCGAACTAGAAGCAGACTCCACAATTTCAGCAGAATATATTCTATTAGGACATTTTCTTGATGAGCGTGACTCTAAAAAGGAAGAGATGTTATCTAACTATATTAGATCTAACCAAGAGGATCACGGAGGTTGGCCTCTGTTTAAAGGGGGGGGGTTAGACATTAGCTGCTCCGTCAAGGCTTATTGGGCTCTCAAACTTTCTGGGGATAACCCTGCAGCACCTCATATGGAAAAGGCGCGTGAGGCTATTTTGCAAGCAGGTGGAGCAGCTCAGTCAAATGTATTTACAAGGACAACACTTGCACTTTTTGGCCAGGTTCCATGGAGAGCTATTCCTGCAATGCCAGTAGAAATTATTTGTCTACCAAAATGGTTCCCATTTCATTTGACTAAGGTTTCTTATTGGTCGAGAACAACGCTAGTTCCATTGATGATTCTGATGTCTCTCAAGGCTAAAGCAAGAAACCCAACCTCAATAAATGTCCGTGAACTCTTTTGTAATCATCCAAATGAAGAAAAATATTTTCACACAAATACATTCATTGAGAAAATAATTTATAAAATTGATAGAATCTTAAAAGTTTATGAAAGAGTTGTTCCGAAATTTATAAGAAGGATTGCCATTAATAGGGCATTACGTTGGTGTTTAATTCGAATAAATGGAGTTGATGGTCTTGGTGCAATATTTCCTCCTATGGCAAATCTCCTAATGGTATTAGATACTTTGGGATATAAGAAAAATGATGAAAACCGTATTTTAGTCCGAGAATCGATTGACAAACTACTGACTAAGCCAAATTTTAATCGCCAGTATTGTCAACCTTGTTTATCGCCTATATGGGATACGGGCCTAGCTTTACATGCGGTATTGGAATCTGGTGATTTTATAGATGCAGAAATTATGAATACCCTTAACTGGCTTGTTGAAAAGCAGATTCTAGATTTTAAGGGTGATTGGGCGCATAATCGTAATAAAATTTTATCAGGTGGTTGGGCTTTCCAGTACAATAATGATTATTACCCAGATGTTGATGACACAGCTGTAGTTGCTGCTGCACTTCATCGAGCAGATCCGCAGTTATACTCAGAATCAATTAGGAGAGCTCGTGACTGGATAATTGGAATGCAAAGTAAGAATGGTGGTTGGGGTGCATTTGATGCGGACAATGAGGCTAGATATTTAAACCATATTCCATTCGCTGATCATGGCGCGCTCCTTGATCCTCCTACAGCTGATGTGACTGCTAGATGTGTAAGTTTTTTATGTCAAATAGGTGAAAATGATCACCCAGCAGTAGAACGAGGTATTTCGTTTCTAATATCTGAACAAGAAGAAGATGGTAGTTGGTTTGGAAGATGGGGAACTAACTATATTTATGGTACCTGGTCTGTACTTTGCGCTCTCAACGCTGCCGGAGTTGCAAAAGATTCAGATTCCATAAAATTAGCAGTTAAATGGCTGAAATCTATACAGCATAGTGATGGAGGTTGGGGTGAAACAGGAAATAGTTACTATAAAGACAGAGTTTCCGCATCGTTATCAGGAAAAAGTAATCCTTCACAGACTGCCTGGGCAACACTTGGATTAATGGCGGTAGGAGAAGTTAATTCGATCGAGAATAAGAAAGGTATATCATATCTATTAAAGGCTGATCGCACTGGAGAAAAATGGGATGAAGACGAATACACTGCTGTAGGATTCCCAAGGGTTTTTTATCTCCGATATGATGGTTATAGTGCTTATTTCCCACTATGGTCTTTAGCCCGTTATAGAGATCTTTCAGAGGGAAATAAAATTTGTCCAACTTGGGGGTTGTAGACTATAAGTAGGTCTAAAAATATATTAGGATAGTACTTATGACAGAAAATATAAAAGTTGGTGTCTTAACCGGGCTTACTGCTGAAGCAAAAGCGCTAGGAAGAGTTGCGGATAATTTTTCTGTTGCTACATCAGCTGCAAATCCTAAAAGGGGAGAAGAAAGGTTAGAAAAACTAGTTAACTCCGGGGCAAATATAATAGGTAGTATTGGTGTTGCTGGTGGTATTAAGCCAGGTTTAGTTCCTGGCAACGTGGTCATAGGATCTGGTGTATCTTATTGGTCTAGGGATTTGCCGGATGAAAAGATATTAACTGATGATTTGGAAACATATTCTACCCCTAGTTCTTATGCAGATAAGCACTGGTTATCAAGGATAACAGAAATCTTTGGGGATAGAGCTGTATGTGGAAAAATACTTGGTGTTGATGTCCCAGTTCCTTCGCCAGTGCAAAAAAAATCATTACATGAAATTACTGGTGCTATATCCATTGATATGGAAAGTCATATAGTAGCACGTGTTGCAGATAGAGCTAATATACCCTGGTTTGCTATCAGAATTATTTCAGACCCTGTTGAAAGGCGTATACCCTCTGCAGCTTTAGCTGCTATTGGAAGTGAGCGTGAAATTTCCGTAGCTAGGGTCATATGGGCACTTATTAAAAAGCCTACAGACCTTGTTGGTTTGGTTGGTGTCGCTGGAGAGACATCTGTAGCAATGAGATCATTAAAGAAGGCGGGAAAAGACTTTCGAGGATTATTATAATAAATGATACATTTAATTTAGATCTTATTAGTGTGCTTCAGCGTTACTTATTTCCTCAAGTTTTTTCTTAACATGATCATCGTGATAATCTTCAGCAGGCCTAGCGTTTTCTAGAACCGGCTCCGGTGCCATTGGACCCTTAGTGCGTATTCCTCGAATTTTTACTAATAGCCCTTTCAAAGGATTCCCAAGAGTATTCTCTACTGCTGTAGGTTCGTAACCACAATGAACCATACAATCTTTACACTTTTCGTAGCGACCAGTTCCATATCGCTCCCATGGCGTATCATCCATAAGTTCTCGGAAGGTTGATACATATCCTTCACCAATTAAGTAGCAAGGTTTTTGCCAGCCAAAAACGTTTCTTGTAGGGTTCCCCCATGGTGTGCATTCATAACTTTCATTACCAGCTAGAAAATTTAGAAATAGACTAGACTGGCTAAATCTCCATTTACGTCCTTTGCCACGTTCAAATATTTCTCTAAAGAGCATCTTTGTCTTAGTTCTATTCAAAAAATGATCTTGGTCAGGAGCTCGTTCGTAAGAATAGCCAGGTGATACTGTAATAGCATCTACTTTTAGATCATTAGTTACAAAGTCAAAAAATTCAGCAATCTCAGATGCTGGATGCCCATCAAAAATAGTTGAGTTAACATTAACTCTAAATCCACGCCTTTTAGCTTCTTTTATAGCACTGATAGCGCGCTTAAAAGTGCCAGGCTGATTTACTGACCTATCGTGTGTTTCTTCCAGTCCATCAAGATGCACAGAGAAAGTTAGATATGGTGTGGGCTTGTAGTCATCAAGACGTTTTTCAAGTAGTAAAGCATTAGTGCACAAATAGACGAATTTTTTTCTAGAAATGATTTCTTCTACAATTTTTTTCATTTCTTTATGAATAAGTGGCTCTCCACCAGGAATAGATACCATGGGCGCGCCACATTCTTCAACAGCTTCTAAGCATTCATCTAGGCTTAGTCTTTGATTAAGTATTTGTTTGGGGTAGTCAATTTTTCCGCATCCAGGGCAAGCTAAATTACACTTAAACAAAGGTTCAAGCATTAGTACTAGTGGGAACCTTTTTTGCCCAGTCAGACGCTTTTTCATTATATAAGCGCCGACTCTTATTTGCTGAATAATCGGAACCGACATCCCGCATTCCTTATCTAGTTAGATTATCAAATACCTAATGACTATTGCTCACTGGCTGAGTGTCGCCACCATATGTTTCGTCCCGACGAGGTGTTCTGCCATCCTCACCGTCTTTGACTAGTTCCGGAGGAAGCTTAAAACGTACTTTTTCAGTAATACCATCTTGAATACAAAGTTCAACTGTTCCTAATTCTCGAATTCTTCCTACTACTTTTTGGACGAGCTGTTCTGGTGCTGATGCGCCTGCAGTGATACCTATTCTCTCCATATTTTTAAACCAAGCTGGATCAACATCCCTTGCATCATTAATGAGGTGTGTGGGTACTCCCATTTCTTCCCCAAGGTCACGCAAACGATTAGAATTTGAGCTATTTTTTGCTCCAACAACTAAAATCATATCAACTTCCCCAGCTAGTAATCTCACAGAGGCTTGGCGGTTTTGTGTGGCGTAACAAATATCTTTGACGTCTGGTCCAGAAATATTTGGATATCTCTCCTTGAGAGCTTCTATTACCTCTCTGGTATCGTCGACTGAAAGGGTAGTTTGGGTAACATAAGCAACTTGGTCTGGATCGCTGACTTCAAGATTAGCTACATCCTCTGGGGTGGCAACTATATGAACGCCATTCTTTACTCTACCACTAGTACCTTCAACTTCTGGGTGACCTTGATGACCTATTAAAACAATTTCTTTACCATCATTTTCATACCTACCTGCTTCTATGTGTACTTTTGCTACCAGGGGGCAGGTGGCATCAATTACTGGCAACTTTCTTTGCTTAGCAATATCTTCTACCTTTTCAGATACTCCGTGTGCACTGAAAATTGTAACACCTCCATCAGGGATTTCATCAAGCTCCTCAACAAATACCGCACCTTTTTCTCTTAGATCATCAACGACACGTTTATTATGGACTATTTCATGCCGTACGTAGACAGGTGGACCAAAGACTTCTAATGCCCGCTCGACAATAGTAACTGCCCTCTCAACACCAGCGCAAAAACCTCTTGGTTCAGCGAGAATTACTTTCATGAATAACTACTCCAATTTTTTTGAATCTACGCGAAAAAAAGTTTGATCTCAATGATTTGGTTAATAGTAAGTAGTTTTGGTTTAAATTCATAAATTATTTATTTTTTTTCATACTCATTAATAACTCATATTCCAAAAATAATATAGTTTCTTAGGAATTCCAAAAATAATATAGTTTCTTAGGAAAATTATATAAATTATTGATATTGTTTAATAATAATTTAGTCACTCTTTATTAAGTCTGCAAATTTCTATTTTAGGGCACCTATTCATAATTACAGTCATTCCTGATTTTTGGGCGATTATTCTTGCTTCATCATTAATGAGACCGAGTTGCATCCAAAATACACTAATACCAAGTCTTTTGCTATTTTTGACCGCCTCTTTAGCCACATCAGTTATTTGTTCTTTTTCACGAAATATATCAATCATATCTATTTTGGTATTACATTCGGATAGGGATGGAAATACCCTTTCACCGAGAATTTTTTGTCCAGCGTACTTGGGGTTAATAGGAATAATTTTATAGCTCTTCTCTTGTAGATATTTCATTAACTTGTAGCTCGGTTTGTGGAGTGAACTACTAGCCCCTACAATCGCTATTACTGAAACCTTGCTCAGAATATCGAATAGCAATTTATCTGAGTAGTTCATGAGTGAGCACCTTAATAATTTCTGGGTTTTTAAATACTTTAGCAGGTTTCTAGGCTCTCATTAATTTTTGGTTTTCCAATCTGCCTTTCTTTTTTCTAGGAATGCGTCGATTCCTTCTTTTGCATCAATAGAATGCATGTTTTGAATCATTATTTCACTGGTAAATTGATATGCATCAGAAAGACTCATGTCTAATTGTTTGTAAAATGCATTTTTTCCTATCTTCACAGTATGTCTTGATTTGTTTCTAATTTTTCTAGCTAAAATCAAAACTTCTTCTGTTAACTTTTCATCTGGAACGACTGAATTTACCAGTCCCCATTTTTCTGCATTGTGAGAGTCCATTGGTTCGCCTGTCATTAACATTTCCATGACTACTTTACGAGGAATATTGCGACTGAGAGCGACCATAGGTGTTGAGCAAAATAAACCGATATTTACTCCTGGCGTTATGAACTCCGCACTCTTTGCGGATATCGCGAGGTCACAGCTTGCTACTAGTTGGCATCCCGCAGCAGTAGCCGTACCTTGAACTTGGGCTATGACTGGTTGTGGCAACTCAATTATCAATTGCATAATTTCACAACAGAGGTTGAATATCAGAGGGATAATTTTTTCACTTTCGTTAGACCTGAGTTCTTTTAAGTCGTGTCCAGAGCAAAATGAATTACCATTAGCTCCTATAATTAATACATCTATTGATTTGTTAGTAGAAATCTCAGAAAGCTCTCTCTGGAGTTCATTAAGTAATTCTAGGTTAAGACTATTATGCGCTTTTGGTCGATTGAGAGTAAGTAGACAAATTCCATTATCTTCCTCCCGCAACAAAGTTTTAGGTGAGGAGTTGTCTATTTCTTCATTAACATTATACAAAGCCATGTTTTGGCTCCTTGTTATATTTTTCGTTGAAATCATAGTATCCAACCAACAAACTTGCTAGTAATTAGAAGATAGATAATAATAAGGTATTATATTACCTCTTTTCAAGTAATTGAAGTAATTTAATAAATCAATTGACACAAGGGAAAATACTGCCATATTGCTCATATGTTCTTGACGGCGACCAAATGCTGAATTGGGGTTTATAATGAAGACTTATAGTGCGAAGGAATCTGAGATCAAAAAAGATTGGATTCTAGTTGATGCAGAAAATGTAGTCTTAGGAAGACTTGCTGTTGAGGTTGCAAATCGTTTACGTGGTAAACACAAATCAACATATACTCCTCATATGGACTGTGGTGATAATGTAATTGTCATTAATGCAGGGCGAGTTAGGCTTACGGGTCGTAAGTTACAAAACAAAACATATTATTGGCATACTGGATATCCGGGTGGGATAAAAAGTACAAACGCCGAAAAAATTCTATCAGGTAAAACACCAGAAAATGTTGTTAAGAAGGCTGTGGAAAGAATGATCCCAAAAGGTCCGCTAGGTAGAAAACAGCTAGCAAATTTGAGAGTATATGCTGGTTCAGAGCATCCTCATGACTCACAGAAACCAGAAATTTTAAATATGGCTGATAGAAACCCAAAAAATAAAAGGAACTCATTACGTGGTTGAGGAAAGTACTACTTTGGATAGCTTGGAGGCGTTAGGAGATGTCACCGCTGTCGCAGATAATACAAATACAGAACCCGAAATAGACTCTTTAGGCCGAACCTACGCAACGGGAAAAAGGAAAGATGCTGTTGCTAGGGTTTGGATAAGTCCAGGTAATGGGAAAATAATTATTAATAATCGTGAAATCGAGATTTATTTTGCACGACCAGCACTTAGAATGATTGTGAACCAACCTTTCGCAGCATCCGAGCGTACTACTAACTATGATGTGTATTGTACTGTCGGTGGGGGTGGTCTCTCTGGTCAGGCGGGAGCGGTTCGCCATGGCATAAGTAAAGCTCTTGTTCTTCGTGAGCCTGAATTGAGAAAAGTTCTCAAACCTGGGGGCTTTTTAACTAGAGATAGCCGAGTAGTTGAGCGTAAGAAATACGGAAAACGTAAAGCACGTCGCAGCTTTCAGTTTTCGAAGCGTTAAGGCTTCCATCAAATTTATATTTGTTAATTCTTTCAATCTCTTGCTGTCAAATATTATTAAAAATCAGAAAGAATGGTTATATTCTATCTGGAGAGTATACTTATGTGAAATTAACTTAAGTTTGCTTCGACCCAGCATTGAGAAAATTACTTAGGGTAAATTTAGAATGCAGAAGAATATAAAAAGTAATGATCTAATTAATGTAGCAGTTTTTGGTGCAAGTGGATACTCGGGAGGCGAGTTGCTGAGACTTCTATCGTGTCATGAGTTATGCAAGGTGGTAGCAGTGACTGGTGAAAGACAAGCTGGTAAGTCTGTTGGAGAGGTTTTTCCTCATTTATCTGATTTAGAGCTTCCAAATTTAGTTAAAATTTCTGATGTTCAAGTTGAAAATATTGATGCTGTATTCTGTTGCCTTCCACATGGCACGACACATGATGTGATAACAAGATTACCGGATTCTCTCAGATGTATTGACTTATCTGCAGATTTTAGAATTTTTGATACTGATGTTTATGAGGCTGTTTACGGTAATCCCCACAAGGCTAAGGCATTACAGGCAGAAGCAGTTTATGGATTGACTGAACTTGAAAGAAAAAAAATAAAAGTAGCAAACTTAGTTGCTTGTCCTGGTTGTTATCCAACTAGTGTGCAGCTGCCTCTTATTCCATTACTTAGAGGAAAAGTTATTTCAGTTGATAGTATTCTAGTGGATTCAAAGTCAGGAGTCAGTGGGGCGGGTAGAGAGGCAAAACAAGAGAATCTGTTTTCAGAAATAAGTGGGGGTGTGCGAGCTTACAATGTAGGTATGCATAGACATGTGCCAGAAATAGAGCAGGGTTTATCAGGTGCTGCCGGTCAAGATGTGGCAATTAACTTTACTCCTCACTTAATACCAATGAGTAGAGGTATTTTATCGACGATATATGTTAAATTCGAAAATAATATGTCAATTCACGAAGCTAGAGATGTCTTGGCTTCTAATTATAAAGATGAGCTTTTCGTAAGGATATTGCCTGAAGGGGAGACCCCATCGACTAAACATACAGTGGGAACCAACAAGTGTATTATTAGTTTACATCAGGGTAGGAGGCCAGACGAACTAATAATCATCTCTGTAATTGATAATCTAATTAAGGGAGCGTCAGGTCAGGCTTTACAAAATTTAAATGTCATGTTCGGGTTTCATGAATCAATGGGACTTTGTAACTATAGTAATTACCCGTAAAAGAGAGAAAAAGTAAATTATAAAAAATATTAAAAATTATATTTTTGATTTCAATGGTGTTACACCAAGAATATCTAGTAGCGCCTATATAGCTACTAATAGTGTAATTATAGGAAATACTGAGATTGGAGATAATTCAAGTGTTTGGTTTAACTGTGTAGTCAGAGGAGATATCAATCGTATCCGTATAGGTAAGGGAACTAATGTTCAGGATGGTTCTATAATTCATGTTTCTGGCGGTCCAGGAGAAACTATTATAGGTGATGAAGTAGTGATAGGGCATAATTGCCTCATTCATGGCTGTGAACTCCAATCTGGGTGTTTAGTTGGTATGGGCGCGACTGTCATGGACGGTGTGGTGGTTGAAACAGGAGCATGGATTGGAGCTGGAGCATTAGTTACACCTGGAAAAAAGGTCAATTCAGGCGAGGTTTGGATGGGAAGTCCCGCTAAATTTGTAAGAAAAATACGCGATTCTGAGAAGAAGGAGATATCAAGGATTAGTAATAATTATAAACTATTGGCTAAGGAATACTCTGATATAGCCACCAAGGACGAAGAAATAACCAAATAAAATACCTGCCTGCACCAAAACCTTAGTTTTCGGCTATTTTTTCCATAGATTTTGAGAGCTTAGAAATTTTTTTCCAGATCAAATAAAAAAATTATACAATATAGTGATAAAATGCGTTCATGTGCAGCGTATATATGTTAGGAAATGGTCCTTAATTGAGGGTATTTCAGTGTAATGGGCAAATTAGCGCAGGAAACTCTAAAGAATGATTAAAAAACCCCATAGAAGCTTAAAATTTTTTAATATGAATTTTATGAGTTTATATAGGCAAGCTGTTATTGGTGGAGTAGTTGCTCTGCCAATAATTATACTAAGTTCTTGTTCTTGGCTACCAGAGGAATTGAACGTAACCAAATACTTATGGGGAGAAGAGGATTCTCTAATCCCATCTGAGAATGGAGCTATTTTAGCTGATACAGCAGACCAAATAATACCAGATGATCTGCAAGTAACTGATGATGGTGATTTGTGGATTCAAGAAGAGGATTCTGATTTTCCACTTCTCTCTGATCAAGATACAAGACCACTTAGGGAAATAGATACAGATTTATTTGACCAAGCGGAACAGGAGCTTTTAGAAGAACGAGAAGATGCAAAATACACCAGCGAGTCACTCAGGAGCCGCTACGCAGAAAGACAAGAACAGGATTGGTCTAGTCAAGAAGACCTAATTCAAAGTACAATTGATACTGAAGAAGTTAATGAAACTTCTCTTTTAGAAAGTGATGCGCAACCTGTTGAGAGTGATATGCTATTTCAATCTCGGGGTGAAATAGTCAATGATACAACAGCCCAGGAAGTTTTGTACGCAGTTCAGGCTGAACAAACTATTGATAGTATAGAAACAGGATTACCAACACAAATTGATGACTTTAGACGTTCTTTTAATGATAAATTTAGTGAATCTGGAGCATTAAGCCTCTCTTCTTCAGATGCTGATTTAGTTTCTTCGATTCAAAAAAATAATATCCCTTTAGATACTACTCAACTACTGGATATGCACAGGAGTCAGATTTTTGAAAATGCTCACTCATCTGTTTCTGAAATGAATCAGTCTAATTCAAATGTATCCTTTTTAGCTTTAACTGTTAATTTTGGAACTGGATCAAGTAGTATTTCTTCTATAGACCGTAAGAAATTAAGAGAAGTAGTAAACAGCTTTAAGTCCTATAATGCTAATATTAAGGTTATAGGACATGCTAGTAAGCGCACTAAAGATATGGGGCTTCAAGAGAGAGAAAAGATAAATCTAAATATTTCTGTAGACAGGGCAAAAGCAGTTGCATCTTTACTTTCAAAATTTGGGATTCCAAAAGAACGATTAGATGTTGTGGCGATGTCAGATAAACAGCCCATCGCAGAAGAATATATGCCCTCTGGTGAAAAAGAGAATCAGCGGGTAGAAATATATATTAATTACTAATTTTTCGTTTCTCCACAAACCATGATTTTTTTGATGAATATTAGAAATTTTTGATCTTTTGTTCTTATTTCTGTTGAGGTTTTTACTTTGAGTTTTCTTAATATAGGTGTTGCTGGTCTTGGTAATGTGGGGGCGAGTCTTGTTGATTTGCTTGAAAAGCAACAACAGTTATTAAATCGACGATGTGGCCATAATCTGAAAATTACGAATGTTAGCGCAAGGCAACGCTCATTAGATCGTGGACTAGATCTCTCCAGTATTACATGGTGTGAAAATCCTCTAGATATTGTGAATGCTGATGATGTCGACGTTATCTGTGAGCTTATCGGCGGAGATTCTGGTATAGCATTAGATCTTAGTAGGAAGGCCCTTAGTGCAGGCAAGCACCTTGTCACAGCTAATAAGGCTATGTTAGCTGTCCATGGTAATGAGTTGGCTAGACTGGCTGAGGAAAATAAAGTCCAGCTTAGATATGAGGCTGCAATAGCTGGGGGTATTCCTATTATCAAATCTATAAGGGAGGGATTATCTGCTAATTCGATATCCGAAATCCAAGGTATTCTTAATGGAACCTGTAATTATATTCTAACAAAAATGTATGATGCTGTTGTGGAAGGTGAAGTTGCAAAATTTGATGAAGTTTTGAAGGAGGCTCAGAATCAAGGTTATGCAGAAAGTGATCCTTCTACAGATATAGATGGTATTGATGCAGCTCACAAATTATCAATTTTAACTAGTCTTGCCTTTGGTGCTCCTGTTGACTTTGATTCCGTTCACATTGAAGGTATTAGGCATATTAGCGATATGGATGTATCATATGCTTTCGAGCTTGGATATCGTGTAAAGTTGCTAGCTATATCCAGAAAGAATGAGGGTGGTATTGAGCAACGTGTTCACCCCTGTTTAATTCCATCTAGAGACTCTTTAGCAAGAGTAGATGGCGTTAATAACGCTATAGTTGTTAAGGGAAATACTGTAGGCACTACTATATATGAAGGCCCTGGTGCGGGTGGTGACGCAACTGCTTCTGCTGTTATCAGTGATATAGTAGATATAGCTAGGGGACAGTTCCTAGACACATTTAACATACCATTAAAATTGCTGGAGGAGTGCAAGCCATTCCCAATTAATAATGTGATTGGCGCCTATTATCTCCGTCTTATGGTTCTAGATCAGCCTGGTGTTATAGCTGATATTACTGCCTGTTTAAGAGAGCAAAATGTTTCAGTTGAGTCTATGATACAGAGACCAAAAAACTCAGATGATACTGTACCTGTTGTATTAACAACCCATCAGACAGAAGAGGAAACTTTTCAGCGAGCATTGAAGGCAATCAGTCGTTATGACGTGGTTGTTGAGGATCCCATGATGATAAGAATAGAAGATACAAGAGAATAATTTGTTGACAGTTTGTGGAGAGAATTATGGATCGAATTGAACCAATCCCCTTAGACCGAAATCTTGCCTTAGAGGCTGTTCGTGTCACTGAAGCTGCAGCCCGTGCGGCGTCACAACTTATCGGGTGTGGTGATGAAGTGGCTGCCGATCAAGCTGCTGTTGATGCTATGCGACGATCGTTAAATGCTCTTGATATAGAGGGAACCGTTGTTATAGGAGAGGGCGAGAGAGATGAGGCGCCTATGCTATATATAGGTGAAAAAGTAGGAACGGGTAATGGCCCTAAACTTGATATTGCTCTCGATCCTCTCGAGGGTACAACTATTTGTGCAACCGGGGGACCAAATGCTCTTGCAGTTATGGCCTTTGCTGAGGCTGGAGGATTTTTAAATGCTCCAGACACATATATGGAAAAAATTGCTGTAGGTGATGGGCTGCCTTCTGATCTAGTCGACCTAGATTCAACCCCTCTCCAGAATTTGACTGAACTAGCCAAAGCAAAAAAGTGTGAGATTGGTGATCTTATGGTTTTAATTCTCGACCGCCCTCGTCACGAAGAAATAATTTTAAAAGTTCGTGAGAGCGGAGCAAGAGTGCAGTTAATTAAGGATGGTGATGTGGCCGGTGTTATAGCAACTACCAGACTTAATCCAAGTGTTGATATTTATATGGGAATAGGAGGAGCGCCAGAAGGAGTTTTAGCAGCAGCTGCACTTCGCTGTATTGGTGGACAAATGTCTGGCAGGTTAGTGTTTAGAAATAGTGATGAAAAAACCCGTGCACATAAGATGGGTATAAAAGACCTAAATAGAAAGTATCAGCTTAACGAGCTTGCGGGTGGAGATGTTATGTTTGCCGCCACAGGCGTAACTGATGGCGCCATGTTGAAAGGTATACATACTTCACATAACGGAATGTATACCCATAGTGTTGTAATGCGCTCAGCAACAGGAACCTTACGATTAATTCAAGCTGAACATGATTATGAGAGAGGTGTAATTGGGAGAGAAAGGCACTGATTTTTTGGTGGACACAGCGTATTCAAATGAAACTACTCCCGCAACCCTCGGTGTTGAATCGTCAGTAAATGGTCTTCGTTGGCAACAAAGGCTAAAAGACGACCGAATATCTCTCGCATTATCCCAGGCTGCTGACATTCCTGAGACTATAGCTAAAATCGCTGCAGGTAGAGGCGTTGGTATAGATGATATTGAAACTTTCCTTAGGCCTACTGTACGTAATTTGATGCCCGATCCATCATCTTTCCAAGACATGGACAGAGCAGTTAGTCGTATTGTCAGTGCAATAATGAAACGAGAGAAAGTTGCGGTTTTTGGCGATTATGATGTTGATGGTGCAACATCTGGTGCAATCTTAATACGTTACTTGAGCCTTCTTGGTATTGAAACTATCAGTTATGTTCCGCATAGAGAGAAAGAAGGTTATGGACCTAACGTTAATGCTATAAACTATCTATCTTCTAATGGTGCCTCTATTATTATAATGGTAGATTGTGGTACATCAGCATTTGATCCTATAGAAAATACTAAAAACTTAGACATTGATATAATTATTGTTGATCATCATATCGCTGAGCCAAATCTTCCTGATGTATATGCTATAATAAACCCAAATAGATTAGACGAGAAAGGTAGTTATGGAAATCTAGCTGCCGTTGGGGTTACTTTTTTACTTTTGGTTGGTTTAAATCGAGAGCTTCGTAAAATTGAATGGTTTGACGGTTCGTCAGGTTATAGTGAGCCTGATCTAAGGCTATTTCTTGACTTAGTCGCCCTTGGTACAATCTGCGATGTTGTTCCGCTTAAAGGCTTAAATAGGGCATATGTTAAGCAAGGTTTGAAGGTAATGGCCAAAAGAAAAAATATTGGTATAGCGTCTATATATGACCTTGCCGAGCTTGAAAGTTTTCCCGGTGTTTATCAGGTAGGTTATATTATAGGTCCACGTATTAATGCTGGTGGACGTGTTGGGGAGCCTAGTCTTGGTACGCGGATTCTTGCTACTCTTGATAAATCAGAAGCAGAATTTATTGCTAATCAATTAGAGCAGTACAATGAAGAACGGAGAAAAATAGAGATAGATATATTCGATGCAGCTGTCACTCAGGTTTTAGAGCGTGAAAGTGATGGTAATCTTTCACCTTTAGTTATCGTGGCAGGTAATGGCTGGCATCCTGGTGTAACTGGAATTGTGGCTAGTAGAATTAAGGAAAGGTTTAGGAGGCCCAGTATTGTTATTGCTTTTGATAAAGAGATTGGCAAGGCTTCTTGTAGATCTATTGAAGGAGTTGATATTGGTTCAGCAATTACTGCAGCAAGGCAATCAGGTCTAATAATTAACGGTGGTGGTCATGCTATGGCTGCAGGTTTCACAGTAAAAATGACAATGTTAGAAAAGCTTGGTAAATTTTTGACTAGTAGACTGTCTGATTCTGTTGAATCAGCACTACTTAATACGAATTTACTGATTGATGGTATCCTTACTATTGAGGGTGCAAATAAGAATTTAGTGAAAAGTTTTGAGGATGTTGGTCCTTTTGGCCCTGGTAATAGTGAGCCGCGTTTTGTTATTCCTAAAGTAAGAATTATTAATGCAGATGTTGTGGGAAATGGACATATAAGGTGTTCATTGCGTGGAGAGCGGGGTGGCTCATTGAAGGCTATAGCGTTTAGGAGCGCAGATACAGCATTAGGTAATTATCTTTTATCATGTGGTGATGCACTAATAAATTTGGCTGGCTATCTTAGAATAAATAGTTGGAAGGGGAGGGATTCAGTGCAACTAACAATAGTAGATGCATCGCATGTAGAGTAGATAATATAAAAATTTTTGTTTAGCTCGTAGTACGGCTTGATTTTTAAGCTTTGAAAGCTTATTACAGCCTTCTAAGGACTTCGTATATTTTGGGTCCCCTTCGTCTAGCGGTTAGGACGCTGCCCTTTCACGGCGGAAACACGGGTTCGAGTCCCGTAGGGGGCACCATATAATTAGATCAGATACTTAGAGTGCATCTCTGATAAAGAGGTGCATTTTTTTTTGCCTATTTTTTAGGCACCTG
>DBHM01000010.1:78995-79142 GCA_002296185.1 Alphaproteobacteria bacterium UBA828 | reverse complement strand
CCTATCTGCCGTGGGTGTTGGAGAATTGAGAGGAGCTGCCCCTAGTACGAGAGGACCGGGGTGGACGAACCTCTGGTGGACCGGTTGTCGCGCCAGCGGCACAGCCGGGTAGCTATGTTCGGAAGGGATAACCGCTGAAAGCATCTA
>DBHM01000010.1:78169-78696 GCA_002296185.1 Alphaproteobacteria bacterium UBA828 | reverse complement strand
GGAAGGGATAACCGCTGAAAGCATCTAAGCGGGAAGCCCCCCTCGAAACTAGTTCTCCCTTGAGAGCCGTGGAAGACCACCACGTTGATAGGCCAGGTGTGGAAGTATGGTAACGTATGAAGCTAACTGGTCCTAATAGCTCGACTGGCTTGACTCTTACGCATGCAGCGCAAAATACAAATGTGCATATGTAAGATCATGCCCACAAAAAAAGATTTAATTAGAAGAACTTCTAAAAACGAGCACAGTCAGTATTTGTATATGTCTATTAATCCTCTAATGCCGCAGACTATAGAGAATGTTTTGACGGTCTGGTGGTTATAGCGAGGGGCAAAGCACGCGATCCCATTCCGAACTCGACCGTGAAAACCCTCTGCGCCGATGGTACTGCGTCTTAAGGCGTGGAAGAGTAGGTCGCTGCCAGGCCTTCAAAGCATTCTCAATAATCTTAAGTCTTGTAAAACTAGATATCTAATCTCGTAGTATTATTTCTGCTTTAATCTCTAGCGCGGGGTGGAGCAGTCTGG
>DBHM01000010.1:44421-77762 GCA_002296185.1 Alphaproteobacteria bacterium UBA828 | reverse complement strand
TAATCACTTAGCGGTCTTTTTTATGTGCAAATTGAAAATATATTTCTTCCTTACAAACTCCCTTAAAAATATTTTTGGGTTAATCCTCCTCTTGAGATATCTAAAGTAACTAAAAATGGGTTCAAAGTTTTGAGATCTGTGGAAAATGCCTCAAAAAAGCAGTCTTATTATAATACAGATTAGGTTCTTATAGCCTGGCATATTTTTATGTGATGGTTGTCAATTTCTAAGCCTCTGGATATTATGTGTTATGCAAAATTGTTCAGAGTATGCCAACCGATAGGCTCATCCCCTTCATACAGATTTGTAGCCGAGAGTCTGCCCGAGAGTCTGATATCAGTGCGTATGATGGTGTAATTACTATAGAAGATACGACTGAGAAAAACCCCTTTCGTGTAGAGTTGGAGTATCCATTACAGCTAGTTCTGCGTTTTGATGACATTCAAATGCCTGTTGATCAGTGGGTAGCTGCAGATGATAGTCATGTACGTTCTGCACTTAACTTTGCAAGACAGTGGGATCAACCATCATTACTTATTCATTGCACTGCAGGAATCAGTAGATCACCTGCGATCGCATTAGCCGTTTTGGCTGATTGTTATGGTAAGGGGAGGGAGGTGGATTCTATTAAGGAACTTTTAAAGTCTGCTATTTTGTGTAAGCCAAATAAAAGGGTTGTTGAAATTGCAGATAGATTACTTGTTCGAGAAGGAAGATTATTAGAAGAACTAAGTCGTATTGTTGATTGCTAATTGCATTTTAAATGAGAATTTAATTTCCCCCAATTATTTTCATATTTATCTATCCAGCCTTCAGAATATTCAGAGAGAAAATTAAGATCAGATTGTGATAAATATTTGCTGAGGGTTTCATTTTTCTTAGAAAGTTCTTTACTGATTGATGATAGCCCCGAGAGTTTATTATAATCTTTCAGTATAACCCTCATACTATTCTTCTTATCTTCTTTTTTTTGACCGTCTATTCGTGGATATTTTTTCCATATTTTATGTGAACGAATTAAAATTGTGGATACAGTTTTTGAATCTATCACATAGAAACATGGTCGATCTTCTGTCTTAAGGTTAACAAAACAATATATAAGTTTTGGTATTATTTTCTCATGTTTTTCGCTCATTCTCCATTGGTTGGTAGTTCTTGTGGTTTTTACCTGAATTGGTGATAAGTTTTTTCCATCCTTAGTACTCGCAAGTAAATCATAGTCCGCAGTATTATCCGGAGCTTTTCCTGCAACAAATCCTTGTAAAAGAAGTTTTGATAATACCAAATACTCTCCAGAAGCTCCTAATACAGCGGGTTGTATTTTCTTTTTCATAGCAAAACCTTTTTTATCGAACTCTGATCCTGTTAGTTTACTAATGAGAATATTAGATGTTAAGTCGACAGATATGACAACTATAATTCACAACTTTTAACTGTATTGTAAGGGAGAAATTGCGCAAAAACTGTAAGGGAGGAATCGCAGAAAACCGCTATTTTTTAGAAACTGTAAGGGATGAATGGCAGAAAACTGCCGTTTTTTCTCCCTTACAAACTCCCTTACAAAAATATTTTTTGTTTAAACAATCAAGCTGTGTAATGGATCATCATAGATAATCAATGGAGAATTAGTGACTGGCAAAAACTTCAAGATTTTCATGGTGTAGAACGACACATTGCATCACATTGAGTCATAAATCATCAAAGATTTCCGAAGGGGCTACAGGCTCATAACCTTGAGGTCGCTGGTTCAAATCCAGCCCCCGCAACCAAATTTGATCGCTAAATTAATCACTTAGCGGTCTTTTTTTATGTGTAAATTGAAAATATATTTTTCCCTTAAAAGTTCCCTGACAAAGTTTCTATTGACGTAATTTTAAATAATAGTAATCTGTAGATTACCCGATAATTTATAACGAAATTCAGATATATGAGGAGACTAATCAAATGAAACAGCTAATATCTACTCAAGAAGAGTTTGAAAATGTTGCCATACAATTTAATTATTCAGACTATAGGGACTTTACTAAGCGGTATAAAATATGCCCTGCGTCGATTTTAAAACTTACAGGATTGGACATCGATATTGCATGGACACGTGAGTCTAGAAGGAAAGAGATTATGTCTGCAATCAGGGATAATATGAATGTAAGTGAAATGAACAAGAAGGCTTCAGAGATATCTAACCATGCTGAAGAGGATGCAGATATTTTTATGGCATTAAGGAAAAGATATATTTCCCTCGGTACATCATATCAGTAAAACTAAAATATTTTGTATGCACTATACGGCTAGATTTGAAATGACAAAAGGTGTGATAGATGTCGATAGTTATAACAGAGTTAGAGTTGCTTAATATGCCAGAAGACCTTTTAAGGGATTTGCGTACATATCTAAAAGAGCAACGGACTAGCGAAAAATTAGTTCCTGAAAATACACAAAATGTATCTATTACTCCATACGAAAACATTGGAAATAGTGATGTTAGTTCTATTAGAAATTCCGAGGTTTGGGAGTTTGCAGAACATAATATCCGTATTTCTGAAATTACCCGTAAAGATGAGTTAAATGGACTCCCTAAGGGGATTGAAATACAGCAAAGCTCAGGAGAAGGAGAGTCTCATCACTATATTGCAAATAAATGGCTTCTTTCTGAAGAATTAAGAAATGTTTTAGATACTGCTTTTAAATATGGTTTTACCAAACTTTGGCGTGAAGGACATCCAAGGCATGCATTTCTTGATGGGAATAGTAAATATAAGTCAGGCGTCAAGCATATCTCTTTCAGCAGATCTCATCATGAGAAATGGACTTTCGCAATTGATATAGATAATTCTAGAGCACCAGATATAAAGGTTATTGTTGTAGAAAAAAGTCTATTTGAAGATTTAATGAAACTTTTCATAGAAAAAACAAGTCCTGGAAAATCTTTGAGTCCTGGCGAGTGGTTCCAAGAAAAGGGTGGTGGACAGAACTACAAAATTCATCCTTCTGACCTGGAAACATTACTACGTGAGATAACGAAATAAAAAGACTTGAACGGGTGAAATAATACTGATCGTAAGAGTTTTATTCAGACTTTAAGTGTTTTAAGTGAATTACCCTCAGAGGTTGGTTACCTCTAAACTAGAACGACAGTCCAACAGGGCTGTCGTTTTTTTTAAGATAGTTGTCAATTTCTAAGCCTCTGGATATTATGTGTTATGCAAAATTGTTCAGAGTATGCCAACCGATAGGCCCATCCCCTTCATACAGATTTGTAGCCGAGAGTATGCCCGAGAGTCTGATATCAGTGCGTATGATGGTGTAATTACTATAGAAGATACGACTGAGAAAAACCCCGGACTGCGTCGAATGCTCAAGCGTCAGCTTTCTTTATCCAGAGTTGGTAAAAGAATGGCACCCAGAACTTAACGGTGACCTCAAGCCGACTGAGGTTGTTGTGGGCAGTAAACGTAAAATATGGTGGTTTTGTCAATATGGACATCCTCCTTACGCCGCACAACCCAAACACCGAACCCACAAGAGCAATCCAACAGGTTGCCCGTATTGTTCAGGCAATAAACTGACGCCAGAAAGATCTTTAAAAGTGAGGTCTCCTAAAGTTGCTGAAGAATGGCACCCCGAAAAGAATGGCGAACTAACGCCTTTAGATGTTGCGTGGCAAAGCAATAAAAAAATCTGGTGGTTATGCTCGATGAACCCTGAACACGAGTGGCCTGCCAGAGTTGCTGATCGAACTCGTAAAAAAAATCCAAGCGGTTGCCGATATTGCGCAAAAATAAAAGATCTGCAAATTTAATTTACATGATATATTTTTGCTGAATAAATCTTTGCTTTAGTTAGAAGACTTTTTATTGTGCTCTCATTTTGGTAAATCCTATAGTGATAAAAATTGAGAACAACATCCTTGATTAATGATCCGGTTAATACAACTGCCACAATTGCGGTTGTGCCAGTAATATTTTATGAATTTGTCTCATTCCTCGTATTATTTCATCCATATAAATATCTGGGTGAAATAGTTTCTATACATAATTAATTTGCCTTGATTAATTAAAAGATACATAGTGTTATTATGTTAAAAATTTCAACTATAATTTTAACGCTTTTTCCAATTTTTTTAATTTGTGGGAAAGTACAGGCTGATAGCTTAGTTCCTTTATATAAACTTAATTTAAATATTGAGCATGACTTTACAGACGCAAGCTATCTTTTTTCTCGTTGTTCATCACTTAGTGCAGCAACATACAGAGTCATGGGTAATAATGATAACTTCACACAAAACTTAAGATTATATCACAAAACACTTCATGAAGCATTTTTTGTACTTGCTAGCTATGCAGAGTCAAGAGCTCATGGAAGTGATACTTCGAACTCAGAAGAGATATCAAAACTTTTAGCTTCGAGGGTGATAAATTTGACTGAGATATATTCAAAAGAAATGGAAATTAATTATCTAAGGAGTGGTTCCCATTTCAGCAGTGATTTAATGACTGAAGACCTGCGACTTTGTGGTGAACTTTCTCAATCGAATATGAGATGATGGCTTAGTGACTTTTAAGTGCATATTCGAAAATAAAGAATACGTTTGTGACAAATAAAGAATATATGCCTAGAATTGTAGCTATGAAAAATATAATAACATTAATCTGCCTAACCATATTTTTATCTCTAGAATTTCCAGCAAAAAGTTTTAGTGGTGATAGTTTATATGATATCCATCCTTATTATCATGATTATTTATTTTCTTCTTCCAACAATATTAGAAAGGAAATGGGATTGGTATTAAAGGAAGAAGAAATTATAAATTCTCCTAGACTCACAGAACTTAAAGCAATACCTGGTGATATAATTTTATTTGATGGTTTAGGTAATCAAAGATTATATCGAAGTTCTTCTGATCTATGGAAGAACAGTATTGCAAGAATACACCTAAGTGGTGATTACAAAACTGCCTATAGTAAATATAAATCTGCTGCTATAAGCGGGAAGGCATTTGCACAGTATAATCTGGGTGTGATGTATGAAGAAGGGCAGGGGATTCAAGTAGATTATGAGGCGGCGGTGAAGTGGTATAGACTTGCCTCAAAACAAGAGGTTGATATTTCCAAATTTAAAAATTTTCCTGAATTAGCACTAGAAAGGCTTAGATATATAAAAAAAGAACTCATGGAGAAAGCAATAAAAAAATGTCTTTATGATAATGTTGAGAAAATAACAGGGTCAGAATCTAAAGAGATAATAGAGGATTACTGCAAACAAAAACTAGAAAAAAAATCATTGGATTGGTTAATGGATAATTTCCTTTAGGGTACTCAATTTATTAATCCAACTGGATATAGGTTCTGTTGTAAATATCTATTAAGAGCTCGCCATCAAATCGCCAGTGGGGGCTAGGTTGAACGGAGTATTCCAACTCCAAGATTATTCGAGTAGCGCGGGTTAGTGACATTTCCTCACCTCTGAAGGTAACTTTTTTGGGGCCAACAACAACCGCAATGTCATCACCTCTCACCGCTGTAAGTGTCGCGCCAATGGGAATAGACATTTCTTCAAAATTCATATTTTGTCTACGTGATGAGAGGCGTTCTGAAGCTGCTTTAGATTGCTCGTCAATAGTATCACTCTCAGCCTGTATTTGAGGTGTAACATCTTCAGTGCTAAATTGGTCGAGTAAGATCTTTGCTTGCAACTCGTCTATTTCAAAAAATTCACGCTGGCTGTTTATTCGATAAGGTCCAAATGCTATGTGTAGTGCCTTTTCTATCGCGGCTTCGTCCTCCACCTTAACTGCTTTTACGCAATTGAAGGGAACTGGAACTCCAGTTGAGTACAGTTCTCCAATTCGAAGGCTTGGATCTTCCCGAGTGGTTTTCCCGATTTTAACCAATCCCGGCATTGCAGGGTTTGTAAGAAGATAGATTATGCCAGCCATATTTATCGAACTCTGATCCTGTTAGTTTACTAATGATAATATTAGATATAAGTCGACAGATACGACAACTTTAATTTACAACTTTTAACTGTATTGTAAGGGAAAAATGGGGCAAAAACTGTAAGGGAGGAATCCCAGAAATCCGCTGTTTTTTAGGAACTGTAAGGGAGGAATGCCAGAAAACTACCGTTTTTTCTCCCTTACAAACTCCCTTAAAATAGTTTCTCTTGTATGTAGAAAATTTTAATGTGTCTTTAATAGCAAGCAGCTATAGTTTCTGTATCTTCGTAAGCCTCAAGAGATACAATTTTTCCACGTTTTACTGTAAAAACCCAAACAAACGTTACATTCCAACGTTTCTTTTTAGACTTTGACCTAGCAATTTCATTACCTAAAACACTTACGCGTGTACCATCCACAATAAATTCATTAAATTCGATGCCTCCCCCAGTAAAATCAACTGAATCACCTACACGGCCTAAGAATTTTTTATGCTTCTCTATTCCTACCCATTTCCCGGCCCATGGTAATTTTTTTGAACCAGGAAATTTCCAAGTACAATCTTTTGACTGAAGTGCTATCAAACTTTCTATGTTTCCTGATTGCAAAGCTTTAAGCCATCGTCGAATTAATGCTTTATTGTTAATCACTGTCCTCTCCCTAATTTTTTATTTTCGTCCTTTTGCTGGCCCTTTTTGCACATCTACTCACTCAATTTCCTGAACCACACTTCAAATTTTGCTCTCAATCATTTTATGTATAAATTGAAATTATATTTTCCCTTACAAGTTCCCTTAACAAGAGACCCTCAATCACCAGAGTTCTATAGTAAAACACCATCCGGCGAAACCACATTTCCACCTGATAAATCTCCTGTGTCATACTATGAACTTATAATATTGGTTGAAGTTTACCAGACTTTACAATTAACTTTTGACATTGTTTTTTTATTATAGTTGTCAATAAATACTAGACATTTAGATCTTCAGGTTTTGATTTATTGTTACTATTGTTATCAATCGGTTCCCTTTCTAATTCCGATCTGATCCATACACTAAAGATATCACTTGCAGTAAAGAACCTACTCAGCAGTTTTTGTGTTGTTTGTTGGTCTATTTCAGAAAGGTTAATAATTATATCAAGCTCTAAGACAAGATCTTTATCCTTATCAATATAGGCCTTTGCCCATCGAAATCTTTCATTCCATTTATTTGCAGTTGATTCATTAAAATCCTTGGGTTTAGAAAAATATTTTCTTAATTGAAGGATATAATCATTCTCAACCAAAACATTGATTATAGTTTCCCTGGATTTTACTTTTAAAATAGTTGGTCGATGATCAATATCAATACGGTCGATTATTTTATAACCTGCATCTTTAAAAGTATCATATAAAGCGCTGAAATATTTGGTAATAGTATCAGCATCCTGATATTTTCCCTCATTCCATTGGCCTTGATATTCAAAACCATTTACTTGGGTAAACTTTCCATATCCATGGAATTTCCCTTTCTCAAATTGGCCTACATACTCAGATCCATCAGCAAATGTTAGAGTGCCATACCCATGCATGCGCCCCTGGAATGATTGACCTATATATTTAGCTCCATTTTCATGAATTGCAGACCCTTGTCCGTGAATTTGCCCATCTTTCCACTCACCAATATATGTTTCTCCATATGAGAAAACATATATACCAAATCCATTAAATTGATTGTTTTGAAACTCTCCAATGTATTTTTCACCATTCGGAAAATATTTCGCCCCCTGGCAATTGTGTCTGACATTTTGGCATATAGGTAAACTAGATATTTGTGGCCTATCTTTTAGATTTGATAACAAATTATTCTGTTCTCCTTCGGTCAGATTATTATGAATAAAATCCGTAGGAGTAGAAGGGGTATCTCTCTTCCTGTCTTCTGTATATTTTATTTTGAGGTGTTCTTTTTTTAGTTGATTCCTATCAGGGTCGGAGAAACCAACAGCGTTAGGTTCATGACATAAGAAAGAAACTAAAACTGCAGAAGTCATAAATATTATCAACAAAATAATAACTCTCATACCGCTCGCCCCCCCAAAGTAGACATTAATGATTTTCATAAGGTCTAGTTTTGTCAAAAATATGGCGTTTCAATTAGAGGTCTTTTTTATTGGGCTGTATTGGACTTGATTTATGCTTTCTGGTTTATATAGGCGGTGGCTTCGATCTCGATCATGGCTTCGTCTTCGATCAGATCGTTAACGATGATCATCGACATGGCGGGGAAGTGTTTGCCGAAGACGCGCTGATAGGCTTTGCCCACCTCGCGCTGTTTGGCGAGGTATTCGGCCTTGTCCTTCACGAACCATGTGAGGCGGCCAATGTCATCGACCTCACCACCAGCGGCGCGGGCAATCTCGGCGATATTGGTTAAGGCCTGTTCCATCTGTTCAATAAAACCACCTTTGACGAATTTCTTGTCCTTGTTCCAGCCAATTTGCCCACTAATATGAAGCGTGCCATCGGCCATCAAAATGCCGTTCGCGTATCCAAGGGCAGGCGCCCAGCCTTCGGGGTGGATGGTTTGAGGTTTCATGCTCCGGTCTCCATCAAAGTGTTGATTTTTTGGCGTACGGACTTTGGCCACGATACAGGGCGGCCTTCCGGGCCGACACAGACTAGAACCTGATCGGCTTCAAAGCACACTGTTTCATCTCTTATGGCTCGGGTCGTTAGAGAGAGGCTCGCGCGGCCCAATTGGATTACTTGAATCCCAAGTTTCAATTGATCTCCATGCCGGCAAGGCGCCTTGAAGCGCACTTTAAACTCGGCTGTTGGCACGCCGCTGTCGGGGTGCATCGTTTCAAATGGCCAATCCAACAGGTCACTAAAAAAAGCCTCGACCGCGTCATTGATCATCTCGAAGAACCGCGGATAAAAGACGATCCCCGCTGGATCGCAGTGTTTGAACAACACTTTTTGCGGGATCTCGAAGTGCATCAGGTCACCTTTGGTTTAGCTTTGTATTTGGGGTCGTCCCAAAGATTTTTTGTGGTCAAATCTTCGATGATCTGGGCGGCGGCGATCACGCTCTCGTGCAGATCCAACATCTCCTTACTTAGGATGCTCATAGTTTGCCTCTCAGTTTCCGCAGTTTGAAGCGCTGGATCTTTCCGCTTTCTGTTTTGGGCAGCGCGTCGGTGAATACCACAGAACGCGGATATTTGAACGGTGCAATGGCTGCTTTGACGTGGTCCTGAAGAAGCTTGACCATATCACCTGATGCCTTTTGATCCGCACCCAAGACCACATGCGCTTCGACGATTGAGCCGCGCTCTTCGTCTGGTGTGCCAATCACCGCGCACTCCGCGACAGCCTCATGGGAAATAAGCGCGGCTTCTACCTCGGGCCCAGCAATGTTGTAGCCAGACGAGACGATGATGTCGTCGTATCGAGCAGCAAAATGGAAGTACCCGTCTTCATCCTGGCTGAAGGCATCGCCCGAGATGTTCCAGCCGTTCTGCACATATTCGGTTTGGCGTTCCCCAAACATGTAGCGGCACCCCGTTGGGCCGCGCATGGCCAAACGACCAACCTCGCCGCGGGGCAGTTCTGCACCGTCCGAGCCTATCACTTTAGCTTCATAGCCCTTCACCGGCTTGCCGGTACAGTTAGGCTTGTGATCTTCAAACCGGTTGGTGATGAAGATGTGCAGCATCTCGGTGGCGCCGATCCCGTCCAGCATGGGCTTACCCGTTTTGGCCTGCCATTCATCATAGACGGGAGCGAGCAGGGTTTCACCTGCTGAGACTGCTGCGCGAAGGGAAGACAGGTCCGCGCCTTCATCCATTGCACGCAGCATTGCGCGATAGGCGGTAGGTGCGGTGAAGCAGACGGTGGCTTTGTAGGTTTCGATAATTTCGATGATATTTGGTGGTGATGCGTTCTCGAGGAGAGTCGCAGCCGCCCCAAAGCGCAAAGGGAAGATCGCCAACCCGCCAAGCCCAAAGGTGAAGGCCAGTGGGGGGGAGCCGATGAACACGTCGTCGGGCTGGACGTTCAGCACTTCTTTGGCATATCCATCAGCAATGATCAGCAGATCTCTGTGGAAGTGCATTGTTGCTTTTGGGTTGCCGGTTGAGCCTGAGGTAAAGCCAATAAGTGCCATGTCGTCTTGAGCAGTATTCACGGCTTCGAATTGCACCGATTTGGTCAGTGCAAGCCGGTCTAGCTCTGCATCGTGGTTCGCAGTACCGTCAAACCCGACGACAGTTTGCAGATGAGGGCTTTTTTTTGCACAGGCCGTCATCTCGTCCATCAACCGCGTGTCACAAAGTGCATATGTGATCTCGGCTTTCTCAACATATTTTGCCAATTCAACCGCGCGCAACATTGGCATGGTGTTCACGACAACCGCGCCCGCCTTTGTTGCGGCTAGCCAGCAGGCCACCATCGCCGGGTTGTTGGCTGAGCGAATCATGACCCGGTTGCCCGGTTTCAGCCCCAGATCATCAACCAGCGCATTTGCCAAACGGTTGGTCCAGTCGGTCAGTTCTTTATAGGTGCGTTTACGTCCGTTGCCGATTAGCGCGGTGTTATCGCTGAAACCTTTGGCCACCATTGCGTCAGTTAGTTCGTATCCTGCATTCAATTTATCGGGATAGTTAAAATCATCCAGCAAAAAGTCAGGCCATTGATCGACCGGGGGCAAATTATCCCGTGTGAACGTGTCTGTATGTGCTGATGGATTCATATCTAATCTCCTTGATGAGCGGCAAGGGCTTGGCGTGCGATAATCACGCGTTGCACATCCGATGCTCCTTCGTAAATGCGCAGGGCGCGGATTTCGCGGTAAAGCTTCTCGACGGTTTCGCCCGACTTCACCCCGTTTCCGCCGTGCAGTTGGACTGCCTTGTCGATGATAACTTGAGCCTGCTCTGTGCCGAATAATTTAGCCATCGCGGCTTCTCGGGTGACTCGCGGTGCACCTTTGTCCTTGGTCCAGGCCGCGCGATAAACCAACAGCGCGGCAGCGTCTATGTCAAGCGCCATATCCGCGATGTGGCCTTGTACCATTTGCAGATCAAACAGCGGAGCCCCTTGTACATGGCGTTTCGTCACGTGGTCTAAGGAGTCGTCCAAAGCCCGCCGCGCAAAGCCCAAAGCGGCTGCGGCAACGGTTGAACGGAAGATGTCAAGAACCGACATAGCAATTTTGAAGCCCTGCCCCGAGGTCCCTATCATCGCAGTGGCGGGCAGTCGTACATTGTCGAAGTTGAGTGTTGCGAGTGGGTGGGGCGCAATTGTCTCGAGCCGCTCAGCGACGGACAACCCATCCGCATCCGCAGGCATTACAAAGGCCGACATACCCTTGGTCCCAGGCGCCTCGCCGGTGCGCGCGAAGACCGTGTAGACATCGGCTATCCCACCGTTCGAGATCCAGGTTTTTTGCCCGTTCAAGATATAATGGTTGCCATCAAGCGTGGCTGTCATCTTGTTGGCGGCCACGTCGGAACCCGACCTCGGCTCGGTCAATGCAAAGGCCGAGATAGCTTTGCCCGAGCGGGTTTGTGGGAGCCACTTGGCCTTTTGCTCCTCAGACCCAAAGAGCGAGATTGCCCCGGTCCCAAGTCCCTGCATGGCGAAGGAGAAGTCGGCAAGACCATCGTGACGCGCCAAGGTTTCGCGGATCAGGCAAAGGGCGCGCACATCCAGCTTGCCATCTTCAGCTCCGGAATGCGCCGCAAAGCCTCCCTCGCCCAACAACGTCACCAATTGTCGGCAGGCGGCATCTGTATCCGTGTGATCAACCGAGCTGAGATTGGCCTTGCACCAGGCATCCAGGGCCTCCGACAATTCTCGGTGTCGATTTTCGAAGAACGGCCATGTGAGGAAACTTTTATCCGCCATCAATCGCCCTCAAACACTGGTTTTTCCTTGGCCACAAATGCATGATAGGCTCGGTGGAAGTCTTGGCCCTGCATGCAGATTGCCTGGGCTTGCGCCTCGGCTTCAATCGCCTGTTCGATGCTCATTGACCATTCCTGCGCCAGCATCGTCTTGGTCATCATGTTTGCAAAGTTTGGTCCCTCCGCGATGCGCCGCGCCATATCCTGCGCGGTGGCCATCAGGTCATCAGCCGGGACCACGCGGTTGAAATAACCCCATTGCTCGCCTTCTTCAGCGCTCATCGACCGACCAAAATAGAGCAACTCTGCTGCGCGTCCTTGCCCGATGATGCGGGGAAGGATGGCGCAGGCTCCCATATCGCAACCGGCAAGCCCGACGCGGTTGAACAGGAAGGCGGTCTCAGCCTCGGGCGTCGCAATCCGCAAATCTGACGCCATCGAAATGATTGCCCCGGCCCCGGCGCAAACCCCGTCTACCGCGGCAATGATTGGCTTGTTGCAATTAACCATCGCCTTGACCAGATCGCCGGTCATGCGGGTAAAAGCCAAAAGCTTTTTCATATTCATTTTGGTCAGCGGGCCGATGATGTCATGCACGTCGCCTCCGGATGAAAAATTACCACCGTTCGGGCCAAAGACCACCACATCCACACCGTCGTGGTAGGGCAGGGCGCGAAACCAGTCGCGCAGCTGGGCATAGCTGTCGAAGGTCAATGGGTTTTTCCGCTCGGGCCGATCCAGCGACACGGTCGCGATTCCGTTTGTAACGGAGCAGATGAAGTGTTTTGTTTCAGTCATTATGGAGCTCCTCCAAAGCAGCGTTTAGTTGATCAAGCCGAAGATTCATGCCGTCGACGTCTAACTCATCAAGCCCGGATAGTATGTCGTTTATCCATGCCTCGTGCGCGTGCGCGTGATTGCGGAACACCTCTTTACCCTTTTGAGTCAACCGCACCAGATGGGCGCGACGATCGTCTGGGATCGATACGCGCAAAGCCAAGCCTTCTTCGGTCAACTTATCTACAATTCCGGTGATATTCCCGTTGGTGACACGCAAAAGTTTCGAGATTTCACCCATCTTCAGTCCGTCAGTGGAGCGGTCCAAAGCGCTCAACACGTCAAAGCGCGGCAGGGTCGATCCATAGTTGTTACGCAACCGACGGCGCACTTCATCTTCGATGGAACGGCTAGCCTTCAAAAGTTTTAGCCACAGCCGCAGTCGTTCTTTGGGCAGATCATCAACATCGGGCTTGCGGGAGGGCGTGCTCATATCTCGCCGCCCGACAGACTGAGCGCATGTCCGTTGACCGAACGTGCGGCGTCCGAACAGAGCCAAAGAGCTGTGCCCGCAACTTCGTCTGTCTGGATGAGACGTTTTTGCGGATTGCTGGCGTATAGCGAGGTGCGCGCTTTTTTTTCGCTCATACCAGTTTTCTCAACGATATTGGCAACCGAGCGGTCCAACATGGGTGTTTCAATGAAGCCTGGGCAGATGGCATTGACTGTGATGCCGTTTGAGGCTAGTTCCAGTGATAACGCACGGGTCAACCCGACTACACCGTGCTTCGCGGCACAGTAGGCTGAGACATAAGGGTAGCCTTTGAGGCCCGCGGTGGAGGCGATGGCGATCAACCGGCCCGAACCTGCGGCTTTCATATCGTGCAGCGCGGCCTGCCACACGTTCGAAACGCCAATCAGATTGACCGACAGCATGTTTTGCATCTGATCGGGGGTCATTTTTGAAAACGGAACGCTGTCTGCCGCACCCGCGTTCGCTACAACCACGTTGATCGGGCCATGGTCGGTGCGGGCTGCGTCGAAGGCCTCAGCAACAGCGTGGGCGTCGGTGACATCGCACAGTTGATAGGGCAGGTTCTGCACTTGAAGCGGTGCTTCTGAGCGGCCCATGATTGTGACGCTGGCACCGGCATCGGCCAAGGTCTGCGCTGTTTCTGCGCCGACCCCGGTACCTCCGCCAGTCACAACTATATGTTTGCCCACAAGGTTCATACCCGGATCATCTCCGCTTCGCGATCTGCCAACCGCCAGGCCTGATCGCGCCCTGCCTCATAGGGCCGCGGCCAAATCGCTTGGCGGTCGCCAATCTTTGAACTTTCGCGCAGGGTCCAATACGGATCGGCTAGATGGGGGCGACCAACGGCCACCAGATCAGCGCGACCGGCCATCAGGATCGAGTTCGCATGGTCGGCCTCATAGATATTTCCTACGGCCATCGTCCTGATCCCGGCTTCGTTGCGGATGTGGTCGCTAAACGGGGTCTGGAACATGCGACCGTAGACAGGCTTGGCGTCAGTTGTGGTTTGTCCTGCAGAAACGTCGATCAAATCGGCCCCGGCTTTGGTGAACATTCGCGCAATCTCAACGGCGTCTTTAGGCGTCACCCCTGCTTCTCCTACCCAATCATTGGCCGAGATACGGACAGACATTGGCTTCTCGTCTGGCCAAACAGCGCGCATTGCTGCGAACACCTCCAACGGATAGCGCATCCGGCTCTCCAAGCTGCCGCCATATTCATCTTTACGCGCATTTGACACCGGCGAGATAAAAGACGATATCAGATAGCCATGTGCGGCGTGCAATTCGATCATATCAAAGTTAGCGCGGTTGGCCATTTCAGCAGCACACACGAATTGATCGCGTATGTCGTCCATCTCGGTGCGCGTGATCTCGCGTGGGGTAGCGTTCTGATCTGACCACGGGATCGCCGAAGCGCTGACAATGTCCCAATTGCCATCGGCAAGCGGCGCGTCCATTCCTTCCCATCCGATATTGGTCGAGCCCTTGCGGCCTGAGTGTCCGATCTGACAACAAATCTTGGCGTCGGTATAGACATGCACAAAATCTGTCAGCCGCTTCCACCCTACTTCATGCTCGGGCGCGTAAAGCCCTGGACAACCCGGCGTGATCCGACCTTCCTCCGACACGCAGGTCATCTCGGTGTAAACCAACCCTGCGCCGCCCTTTGCCCGTTCGCCGTAGTGCGACAAATGCCAGTCATTTGGACAACCTTCTGTTGCGAGATATTGCGCCATTGGCGAGACAACAATACGATTCTTAAATTCCATGTTGCGTAGCTTGAAGGGTACGAGCATCGGTGGGCGCACCGGCGTATCCGCAGGCACACCGACCTGATCCATGAACCAACGCTCCGCGCTTTCCAGCCATTTTGGATCGCGTTCCCGCAGGTTCTCATGGCTGATCCGCTGAGAGCGGGTTAGCATCGAGTAGTTGAGTTGCACGGGATCAAGAACAAGGTAGCGATCCACTTGCTCGAACCACTCCAGCGAGTTGCGCGCCGCCGACTGCAGGCGCAGCACCTCAAGGCGGCGTTCTTCTTGATAGCGGGTGAAGGCATCTTCCAGTTTGCTTTCGGTGTGAATAAGCTTCGCCAATGAAATGGCGCTTTCGAAGGCTAACTTAGTGCCTGAGCCAATCGAGAAATGCGCGGTGGCCGAGGCATCGCCCAGTAGGACCACATTCTCATGATGCCAGGTTTCACACAGCACGCGCGGGAACCGAATCCAGGCCGACCCACGAATGTGGTTTGCATTTGTCATCAACGAATGACCATTCAGGTGTTCAGCAAAAATCTTCTCGCAGGCTGCGATGCTTTCCTGCTGGGTCATGTCAGCAAAGGAGAACTTGTCGAATGTGTCCTGCGCGCACTCCACGATAAACGTCGCGGTGTTATCGTCGAACTGATAGGCGTGAGCCCAAACCCAGCCGTGCTCGGTCTCTTCAAAGATGAACGTGAACGCGTCCGAAAACTTCTGATGGGTGCCTAGCCAAATAAACTGACAAAGCCGCTGATCAACTTCGGGCTTGAAACAGTCGCTATACAGCGTACGCGTGAGTGAATTCAGCCCGTCGCTCGCGACAACGATGTCAAACTTGTGACGGTAATCCTCAGCGCTCCCCACTTCGGTTTCAAAGCGCAGTTCAACGCCGAGTTCTTTTGCGCGATCATGCAATAAAAGCAACAGCTTCTTGCGCCCTATACCGCAAAAGCCGTGGCCGGAAGATATATGAGTCTCGCCCCGATAGTGCAGCGCGATGTCGTCCCAATAGGCGAAGTTTTCACCAATGGCTTTAGCGCTGACGGCGTCATTGGCGGCAAGATTCTCAAGTGTTTCATCCGAAAGAACGACACCCCACCCAAATGTGTCATCGAACTTGTTGCGCTCAATCACAACAATGTCGGCAGACGGATCGCGAAGCTTCATTGAAATTGCAAAATACAGACCCGCAGGCCCACCACCTAAACATACAATGCGCATGGCGATCTCCATTTTAACCGCAGGGCTTTGCTCGCCTGCTCAGTATCTAAAATAGAACAGATCCGAAAATAATTCAAGCTTAAAATTTTTAACCTTCATATTTATATAGGATGGCGAATTTATCTTTGGAAGCCTTTCGAAAGAGAGAAGATGCACGCCGCGCAAGACATGTATTTTAACCAAGCCAAGTCTGACTCTGCGCCTGCGAGACCTGTTTTGTTGATCTGGGAAGAACTGTCGCTAATGGACTCGCTGTTGCAGCATGATCCGCGACACGGTTTGTGTCTACTGCCAGGACAAGCTCAAGTCACGCGCAATTGAGGCCAGCGATTCACAGATTGTTTTGGCCAAAGCAAAATCTGAACATTAGATCGCCGCAGCCTGGCTTCCAATCCTGATGCGCCCACAAGCTGAGCTTCAAATCAGCGCATTTTGAACGATTAGGGTGATCTGATACATGAAATGATACTGATGGTAAGAGTTTTATTCAGACTTTAAGTGTTTTAAGTGAATTACCCTCAGAGGTTGGTTGCCTCTAAACTAGAATGACAGTCCAACAGGGCTGTCGTTTTTTTTTAAGATAGTTGTCAATAAATACTAGGCATTTAGATTTTAAGGTGAAGAAAAAATTAGAAAAATGTCTTGGAACTATTCGTTATAGGTCACTGTTGTATAGACAATCCAGGCAACCAATTTAATCTTTCATTTTGAATAAAACAATTCTGTTAGTATTTGTGCCTTTATGATTATTGTTAACCCCCCAAGTATTGGATGTTTTGGTAAAGCTCTGCTGATTAATTAAAATAAATTCAGGTTTCCATCCGGTATCCTCTGCTGCCTTTACAACAGTTTCTTCAAGGCGGAGAGCCCCTTTCTGAATTTCTCCTACCTCAAAGGCAAAATAACCACCCGGCACGGTAATATGCGAAACAGAGACAAGCGTTCTGTGCATCAACTCCTTCCATCGATCTAATTTTGTAGTTTGAGTAATCTGTATTGCTTCTGGATCAATGCCGACAAACCAACAGCGGAGCCAATTATCTTTCTTATAATTAACAATATTTAAAAACGGTGGAGAGGTAACCGATAATTGAACAGGTTTGTTTACCTCCAGCCTATCTGTGTTTAAATCACAATTCAAAAATTGCGGGTTTGTGTGTGCTATCTCGTTAGGTAATGCTTGTTTTAGTAAGGCCTGACTTTTCTTTAAAATCAGTAATTTGGTATCCCTATAGTCAGGGCTTTGTTTGCGTTTGATATTAATTTTTCTCTGGCTTTCAATGCTCGCTGCCTGATTGGGCGGAAGTGTATATACAGAAAAAAAACCTTTTGAGTGACCGGTCAGGCGATTCAAAGCCACCATTCTTATCCAGAGATCAATATTATCTAGCTGGCCTTTATAGTTTTTGTCGATGAAATACGACTTTAATGAACAGATTTCAGCCAGGGTATTGGGATGAAAAAATACCTCTAGATCGCGTCTATATTCAGAACGTTTCGTAAGATCAATCTGGTTTAGACGTTTTTGTATTTCTAGTAATGTGGGTGGGGAAAGTCTGGCATCAACCAACATTCGTGATAAAGGGTTAACATCATTTCCTACGGCATGTCTACCAAGCAAAGCCGCCTCAAGTAAGGTTGTGCCTCTGCCCATAAAGGGGTCAAATACACTATCATTTTTTTTAGTCAAACGAGTAATAAAGAAACGTGGTAATTGCGGTTTGAAACAGGCTCTGTAGGAAATCTCATGTAAGGAATGGGCGGCGCGTTGCTTAGATGTCCAGAACTCATTTATAAAAACCGGAATATCTTCATAATTACTACAGACAGTAGCAGTACCAAAGCGATTCCAATCTATGATTTCACTTTTGAAATCATCTATATTTAGCACTGTCCGATCATCCCGTTCATAGTCAAGTTTAAGCATTGTCATAGATTATCCTTAACCAGATAAAGGGCTTTATCACGTGAAATCTTTGTATTAGAACCTAACTTGCCTCTTTCATACCATAAAAGTATAATATCGGTTGAAGCTTTCCAGACTGGAATTTCAGGGAATAGTGTAACATCGCTGATAATATAACCAGCAATATCTGCCAACTTCTTTTTAAAGCCAGTTTTATCAAATTGCCGCCCAGATCCGACCATATAGCTGGGGCAGAAATAAATACCATTACGTGTAATAGAACGTACCTCCCATTTGTGACCAAAGGAATCAATCAAATCATAGGAAGCCCCTTCGCTTTCAGCTAACTGCCCTCCGGTAATCTCGCGGCAAATGCGTCGCTCCATAATAAAGGATACACGTCGACCATCGGTAAAATATTTTTGCGTTTCCTCACGGGTCAATTTAAGATTATAAGCCAGCTCATCTATATCCCATTTCAATAATGCAATATGCTCAAGACCCATCATTATCCTCCGCTTGTTAAAGATAATATTTTTTAGTCAGTCAAAGTTAAATTTAAGCTTGGCTAAAAAAGCATGCCAATTTAATAATGATTAGGTATTCTTAATAAACTTTAAAATATTACAGGATTATCATTTTGTATGCATATAAACGTGAAAATATATTCTGACTATGTTTGCCCATTTTGTTTTTTGGCAGAAGACCCTTTAACAAAGGCCATTCAATCATTTGATAGCGCACAATTTGATATAGAATGGATGCCATTTGAATTACGGCCGTATCCAACTCCTACGTTAAAGCCAGAGGGTCAGTATTTGCAAGAAGCTTGGAAACATTCTGTATATCCCATGGCGGAATCTATGGGTATACCGATTATTTTACCAAATGTATCTCCTCAACCATATACAAAGCTTGCATTCGAAGGAAGTTTTTCTGCTTCAGCCCAAAATAAAGCTAAAGAATATAATCACAGGATATTTACTGCTTTTTTTCAGGATGGATTAGATATAGGTCAGAAAAATGTATTAGTGTCATGTGCAGCTGATATAGGACTGGACCCATATAAGTTTGGATTAGAACTAAGCTCAGGGCGTTACCGTAGCGAATGTGATCGCCAGCTATTATATGGAAGAGAATCTTTGCAGATTTCATCGGTGCCAACATTTATAATAAATGAAAATTTAAGAATATCTGGAGTCTTATCTCAAGACGCATTGTTATCTATATTTGAAAAACAACTTAGCTAGGGTTCGTTTTTTTTGAAATTAAATTTCTTTGGATTTGTGCTTATTAGATATACTCTATAACCCTATAATTGCTCGATCTGTTATTATATTAATCTAGGTGTTTATTTATTCATTATCTTTATTTAGGTGCAGTAAGTCGATGATATTTTCTGAGAGAGTAGCAATTATTACTGGTGGTAGTTCAGGTATTGGTCGTTCAACTGTTATTGAGATGGCTGCTCGAGGCGCATCGGTTTTAATTGCAGATATTGATGAAAAGAATGGCGAGGCTATTGCTAAGAATATTAGGGATAGTGGTGGCAGCGCACTTTTCAAACATACTGATGTATCAAACCCAATTCATATTTCCGAAATGATAGATACGACATTATCTGAGTTTGGAAGACTAGATTTTGCTTATAACAATGCAGGTATTGAGGGTAAACAATCTCTGCTTGCTGAACAAATTATGTCTGAAGTTCAACAAGCTTTTGATATAATGATAAATGGTGTTTATATGGCTATGCAAGCACAAATCCCTGCTATAATTGAGTCTGGAGGAGGAGCCATAGTTAATGCTAGTTCTATTTGGGGTTTGAATTGCTGGCCAGAATGGTCTCCTTATATGACTGCAAAACATGCTGTATCAGGAATGACGAAAGCAGCAGCTCTCGAATATGCCTGCAGGGGTGTTAGAATAAACGCTGTTGCCCCAGGCCCTATACTAACTCCACTTTTACTACGTGGATGGAATAACGACCCTGAAAAGGCCTCAGGAAGAGTCCCTATGAAGAGAATCGGAAAACCGGAAGAAGTTGCAAAAGCTGTATGTTGGCTTTTCTCGGATGAAGCAAGTTTTATAACAGGCCACATCCTCCCTATTGATGGCGGTATGAGTGCTGAGATCGGTTAATTCATAATCATGTGCATTTTTCCTATTATTTTGTGAAATTTTTTTCACTAATTATTACTAATGATTTAAAAATTACTTTTAACAAATTGTAAAATTATTCAGGTCAAGGTATTAAGATGTGTGGTTTTTGTAGTATGCTAGGTGGTCAAATCCATTGGACGGATTCTGGTACAGATTCTGGAAATATGCCTACAAAAAAATATGATCGCGAACAAAGACTTGAGAGATATCTGAGAATAAAAAAACTTAATCAGGTCACCTCTTTTTTAGGATGTCAGGTTTCAGATTGGGCAGGCAGCCAACTTATCGTTAAGAGTTCAAGTGGTAGGAGTGAAATTGTTGATAGTCTTCAACATGTTTGGCCCGCCATTGAAAAATTACGCCAAATAAAAGCTGATCCATTAGATGAAAACTTGATTTTTAGAATGGAAAACTTTGAGAAATCATAATAGACCCTTTTAGACGCAAGAGTGTTTTCAATTACTGGGGTCCTTTCCAGAGCCAAATGGGCAACGTCTAGAAAAATCTTCTGCCATCTCCTCCATAGTAACCATGCGAACACCGGTGTGTGTCATCATATGGTCGATTAGGCGTTCTAACATCATTAGAACATGTGGTTTTCCTGCGCTATCAGGGTGAATAGTGCATAGGAAAATTGCATAGTTATGATTTCTATAAACCCAGTCAAATTGGTCTGTCCATATTTTTCCTAGATCTTGTCCGGTGACCCATCCATGACTATTTGGGAATGCTTTTACAAACATAGTAGGAGGTGCATCGTCCAGCCACCAGCTTGCGGGGAGTTCAATTAGTTCAACTTCCTTTCCTGCCACCCAAGGCTTCATCCATGTTTTTGCTTCCTGGCTATAATCAATACTAGTCCAACTGTCACCTTCACGAAGCCAGTAAGGGTGATAATCATCTTCCATTAAACTACTATCATATTTTATACCACGTTCTTTCAGTAAATCGATTGTATTTGGGCTTAGTTCCCACCATGGAGCCATATGACCAACTGGTTTCTGCCCAGTAAACTTAGATATAACTTCGATAGTCTTATCAAGAACAGCTGACTCTTGCTCGCGAGTCATTGCTAATGGATTCTCATGTGAATAACCATGTATAGCTATTTCATGACCGTGATCGACGATTTTTTCAAAAGCCTGGGGAAAACTTTCAACAGAGTGACCTGTAACACCCCATGTGGTTCTTATATCATAACGTTCAAACAAATTTAGAAGTCGAGGAACTCCGCGTTTTGCTGCAAAAACTCCTCGTGATATATCACATGGCGAATTTTCTCCACCAAAAGAGCCAATCCAAAGCGAGACTGCGTCAAAATGTGGATTAAAACAAACCTGAATGTCTTTTTTGATGGATACCATTGATTATAAGACTCCTAGGTTTAAGATCTCAAAATATTATTAATTACCTTACTCTATGCCGCAAACGAAACTTCTTGAAATTTATTACAACAAGGTTGCCCATTAGTAACACTTAACTTAGCCTGTTTTAACGAAATTATTATGGCATTACGTGTCTCGAGCTGCATTGTTTCTGGTTCATCAGCGTCTAGATGAGCGCATATTGAATGAGGGTAACCAAAGTGATCACTTAATGCTGATTTTATAGCATTTTCGTCTATTTGTTGATTGTGTCTGAATAGACGATCTAGCCGAACATTACGATACACAGTATTTGGCCAGATTCGAACTACCTCGGATTCAACATCAATTCCACAGAAATGATTGGAATGAGTTAACACGCCATCAGTAGGATAGACGTAACCTTCTTTGTGAGGTGCTGCTTCAATATCAAGGGCCTCTCCGTCAACATGGCCTATAATAAAGTTCATAGAGACTGTTCTTTTTGAGCCGGATACTGCAAGAATGGCACTATGCATATGTTTAGAGTTAAGTATATCACGAACTCTCATTCGAAAAGGTTTTTGATACAAATTTATACCATCTTCAGAAGACATCATGGCATTAATAACTACACCAATTCCAGAATCATTAATTCCTTGCATGCCGCCTATTGTTCCAATTTCACCATGACAGATAAAACTTGTTTTTCCATTACGTTTAACTCGGGAAATCATTGTACGGACTCCGGGAATCCAATCCCATGTCTGGCCTAAAAGTACATCACCGGATTTTGTTCTTTCGGGAAGTAGGGCGAAAGATGTGCAGCCATCGTGAGCACCAACCATTGTTTCACTCATTTCTGCTTTTTTAAACATAGAAATTATTAGCTCGTAGCGGACATTAAGCATGGTAATTTCTTGTAGACTAAATCCAGAACCTTCTGAAACGCCTTCCATTTCTTCATAAAACTCTGGATCAAAAGCCTTAAGTTTCGGTGACCATTTCTCTGATTCAGTAAGTATTAGTTTGGGTTCAAAACCAAGTTTTTGAAATCTATTTAAGTATATGTCTATATTGTGTCCAATATCACTTCTTAATGACTCACCATGCTTCAAACCACGTAATCTTGGTTCATCTCCAAGGTCTAAGACCGGTAAGGTCATAATCATCTCCCTAAATTTACACTGCCAAAACTCAATGATTGGTTTAGTATAGTGTGAGCCTTTAATAAACGCAAAGGTCACTGTCATTGCTAACAATTATGGCACGCTAATAATTATGTTTAACTTATATAGGAGAATAGCCAATGATCTTGGCAGGAAAAGTTGCTCTAATTACCGGTGGAGGGTCAGGCATTGGTCGGGCTACAGCGTTTGCTATGGCAGGTGAGGGTGCAAAGGTAATGATTGCAGATATAAACGAGAATAATGTCGAAAGTACTGTAGAGGACATAAAAAACTCTGGAGGTCATGCGGATTTTTATATCGCAGACGTTACCGAGGAAAATTCCGTCGCAAATCTTGTGGAGGCTACAGTTAAAAAATTTAGTAAATTACAAATTGCCTTTAATAGCGCTGGGTTAGTTGCTCCTATTGCGGAAATTAATGAGCAGGATACAAAAACTTTTGAAGATACCATAAATGCTGATTTTTATGGTGTATATTTTTCAATGAAATATGAAATTCCGGCCATTTTAAATTCTGGTGGGGGAGCTATTGTAAATGCTAGCTCTACGTGGGGTCTTCGTGCATACCCCGGTCGTTCAGCATACATTGCAGCAAAACATGCGGTGTGTGGAATCACTAAAACAGCCGCACTTGAGTTCGCAAGAAAAGGCATTCGTATAAACTCTGTAGCCCCTGGGCCTATTCGAACACCACTTCTTCTTAAAGATTGGAAGGATAAAGTTGATGAAGCCGCTGCTGCAGTTCCAATGGGTAGATTGGGTGAGGCTAAGGAAGTTGCTGATGCAGTTGTTTGGCTTTGCTCAGAGAAATCTAGTTTTATAACTGGTCACGACCTGCCTATAGACGGGGGTATGCTTGCCAGAGTCGGGTGATTTCTTATAGCTCTATTCAAATTATAGCTAAGGATATTAAATATTTTTTTTGAAAGACAATATTATGCTGAAAAACATCTAGCAAAAACTTTATTCATAGATTTATATTGGCATTAGTATCCTTATATGTTTTATAAAAACCAAAGTTCATAGTTTTTATTTTAATTTATAACTATAATTTAATTTTTTTAATTTATGATCAACTATATATCAGAAATCTATGAGGCTCATTTATGGTTAAAGAAAGTAAGAGCAATAGTGCGGCTCATCGTAGTGACACAGCATTTCAAGTTAGAGATGGAATACACTCTCCAGATGTTATTCGTGTTTCAGAGGAGAATACACATATAGTTGATTTTGGTGGAATTTATTCACCATCCTTAAATGATCGTATGGCCGTAGGAAAAGCATTTAAAGATGCTTTCACAGGTCCTGGGTATTTGATATTAAAGAATCATCAGTTTCCAAAGACAGTAATTGATAGAGCTCATGCTGCAATGCAGGGCTTCTTTAGTTTGCCACTTTCTGAAAAAATGAAATGTCATTACCTAGATTGGCCGAATCATAGAGGGTATGTACCTGTAAAAGGAATTAATGCTGATCACTCATTAAAGGGTGGCGATATGTCTGAGGCTATAGAAATGGCTCATGACCTTCCAGAGGACGATCCAGATCATTTAGCTGGAAATCGCTTTTATGGCCCAAATAATTGGCCAAAAAATCCTGAAAGTTTACGCTGGGCATTAGGTACCTATTTTGAATGCCAGTTAGAACTTGGATATAATATTTTAAGAGCCTTTGAATATGCGTTAGATACAGATGAGGGTTTCTTTACTTCTAAATATACTAAACCTTTATCTCGTACAAGAGTTTGTTATTACCCACCTCAGTCGGAGGATAATATTGATATAGCTCATATAGGTATAGGGGCTCATACTGACTACGAGTGCTTTACAACAGTATGGCAGGACTCTGAAGGACTTCAAATGTTAGGTTCTGATGGTCAATGGCGTTTAGTTCCTCCAATTCCAGGAACCTTTGCTATTAACTTGGGGGATTTGATGCAGATGTGGACCAACGATATTTTTAAATCCACATTACATCGAGTGATTAATACAAGTGGACGTGAGAGGTATTCCTTAGTCCAATTCTTTGGGGTTGATTACGATGTGTCAATTGAAGGGTTAAAAACATGTGTTGATAAGGATAATCCATGGAAATATAAAAAAATTAAAGCAGGCCAGCATTCTGAAAATATGGTCTCAGCCACATATCATTATGATGACGACAATTAACCTTTATTAAGAGTATACAAGGTCTATTAAAATATAGTGCATATGTTTCAACCTAAAGTCTTATGGGCATCATATTAAGAATCTCCAAGTAAAGCACGCCTAAGGCTAGGTTCCGATGTTTTTTTGCCAAGCCAAATATTAAAAAATCTTTTAGTAAACTTAGTATCTTTAATTACTCCGATCTTCGAACCGTCATGATAGAATAGAGTATGTCCATTAGTATTACGGATACCTGTTAGTATTGTACCATCGGAAACATCAGGAAGAATTTCCCTTAACTGTAATTTCCATTCATCCAGTAATTTACGATCTGAGAAACCTTGACCCTCAATTTCAGAAATTGATTTATCGGCTATATCTATACCTTCAAATTCACGGAAGTATTTAAGCGATAAAGCGAAAGGTTTCTCTGGGTTCCATCCACTTATCGGTGCATATAGTTCCGCATGATAAATATCCCAAAAGAGATATGTAAATTTAGCTTCTCCAATTTTATGTGGATTTAAAAAATAACGTTTTGATGTTATTAAACCTGACTCGGCATATGCTAAAGAGAAAAATGATTGTAAAGCGCAGATGAGAATTATAATTTTATATATCATATTTTAATATTTTTTAGTCACCAACATTTAAGGTAAAAGGGTCATATTTTTATATGACCCTTCCATTGTCTGACTTGGTCTCGATTTGGACCAAACCGTCATATTAGTCGAAGTGTACCTCGTTAGAGGTGACGATCCAAATCCTTATATTCGATGACTTTGTCTTAAGACAATTAGACATTGGACCACCTCCTTTCGATTGTTAAAATTTCTATAATTATGGTTTTCTTTACAAATTAAGGCAAGTTATCTTGGTGTAATCACATAATTTTCTTTTATGAATTCTCTGTATTTGTTTGAGAATATGCTTTACTGAAATATTCTAGACCTACTTCAATTGCTTCATCTATCATTAGGTTTTCCCATCTACGCATTAGGCTCTTTTGAGAACGAACTGCTTTTGGGTTTGCTGAAATAATGGCCTCAGTCCATCTGTTTGTTAAGTGATCAATTTCATTTAATGGGGCAATTTTTTCTATTAATCCTATAGATTTTGCCTCTTGAGCGGTTAATGTGCATCCGGTGTAAAGTATTTCTGAAGTTCGACCCCAGCCTATTAAGCGAGGTAATAGAGCAGCTTCGATAACTGAAGGCATACCAACTAAAACCTCAGGCATAGCAAATGTTGAATTCTCAGAAGCGGCTCTAATATCACAACTTATTGCAAGCTCGAGACCACCTCCAATGCAAGGTCCACTAACCTTGGCTATAACTGGAACTGGGCAATTACGTACTGATTGGAGAGTCATGTGCAATAATTCAATGAACTGTTTAGCAGTTTTATTTGTAAAGTTCTTTAATTCAGTAATATCTGCACCAGATGAAAAGGACCTACCGGAACCACTTATTATAACGCACCTCAAGTTACTTTTTTTTGAGACACTTGTGATAGTATCCTTTAACTCTGAAAGGAGAAGCGTTGAGAGTGCGTTCAATTTTTCTGGCCGGTTTAGTATGACCTCAGTTATTTCACCGGTAGAAACTACTTTTACTAGTTTACCCATTATAACCTTTATCAGTTTTTTTATGTATTGTAATACTGTATATCAATTCACTTAGTGTTAATATTATTAATATATAAAAGTTAATATAAATCACCTTTTAGATGTGAGGTTAAATTATGCTTATTAAGAAGAAAATTATAGTTTTAGTCTTCATTATATTTGTAATGAGTATTAGTCATGCGCATGCTAAAATTGAAACCAAAAGAGATGCAAGGGTTTTTTTGAATACATATTGCATAGAATTGGTACAAACTATTGAGGAAATTAATGAGGAGCAAAAAGAATTAATAAGACAAAGTAGATGGAAGGATTTCTTTGAGAGGGGTGAGTGGATATTAGGTATTTCAGATATTTATAGTAACCTCTGCAAATAATGGAAACTTATTATCTGTATTAATCTATTTTATGGATAATTTTTACTAAATGAAAAATGATAATAAGAAAGCCCTCCATTTTCCTTCAACATCTCGCAATCGGGATGCTATAGTAGAAGTTATTAAAGATTATTTGCCGGCCTCAGGACTAGTGCTGGAAATTGGGAGTGGGTCCGGGGAACATATTATATACTTTGCTAACCTTTTCCCCCATCTTAAATGGCAGCCTAGTGACTTGGATCCCGAGAATATTGAGAGTATAAAGGCTTGGATTCATAATGAAATGGGAGGAAAAACAAATATATATCAACCGTTAAGAATTGATATATCTTCTTTCACTTTATCAATTGATATTGTTTCGTCTGTAATTTGCATAAATGTTCTACATATATCACCCTGGGCTGTCACTGAGGGCTTGATGAGAAATGTAGGTAAAATATTAAAGCCAGGTGGGGTGTTATATTTATACGGACCCTATCGAATTTCTGGTAAGCATACCGCTCCCTCCAACGAAAAGTTTGATCATTTTCTCCGTTTGCAAGATAAGGAATGGGGGGTGCGTAATATAGAAGATGTCTGTGCAGAGGCGGAAAAAAATGATCTTTTCTTATCGATTAAAATTGCAATGCCTTCAAATAACCAGTCACTAGTTTTCCTTAAAAAGTAATCCTCAAAGACTATGAGAAGATAGAAATTTAGATATCTGAGAGCTCATATTAACGCTGTCTAATGTTGGCTCGTAATTAGCGCCAAAACTTTCGACAAATTCAGCTTTTGAGTTAAGCTTCTTAGAGCGATCTAAATAAGGGTATAGCACATCATCATCAGCTGCCATAATTAGTATTGGGCAGGTCACATTTTTGTAAGGTGTCGTAAAATCATAGTCCCAAACCGCTGAATAAGTTTGATATCTACTATAATAAGCTCTAACGTGATCTATAAGTTCTTCATGATGTGTCTGAAGGTCGTTATCGGCTCCAAGTTTACGTAAATAATCCCATGTTTCTATTAAATAAGAACCATCTTTATTTGGCTCAATAGGTTTAGAAAACATTGGTCTAAACTCTTCTCTCTCTTCAGGTGTTAAGGGAAAGGGGCCAACAAGTATCATAGATAGAACTTTGTCAGTATAAGACTTTGCAATTTCAACACATATTGCTGCTCCCGTATGGTGGCCTAAAGCATGAAAATGATTGATGCCGAGTGAATTTATGGCCTCCATTAACCAAGATGCAAATTCTTCAAATTTAGGCATCCCTTTGGGGTCAAAAGAATTACCAAAGCCGGGTGTATCAAATGCAAAGAAAGGGTTTTTTATGTCTCCAACTTCCATAAGTTTATGAAATGAGCGACTTGAGCTCGCTGTTTGGTGGAAGCATATAATTGGTACACCTTCTCCCTCTGTGAAGGAATAGTGTATCTGACCAGAAGAAGTAGATACGTATGCCTTTTTAATACTCATAATTATATACCTTTTTTATCAGTTAATTATTGAAGATAGAAATTGTTATTTTAGTACATTAACCAACGTAGATAAATCTTTAATCTGCGTAAGAGATTTAGAGTCATGATGTTCTTTTTGATTAAAACGGTTAACCCAAATTATTCTGCCAAAATTTAAACTTTTTGCTTGTTTAACATCATGATAAAAACTCTGGGCCACATGGGTAATATTATTTGCAGGTTCATCAATGCGTTCAAGCAGTTTCTTGAAGATTCGGGGGTTTGGCTTATAACAATTAGCATCAGTAGCTAGAACAACTGCATTAAACTCTATTCCTATTGTTGAAATGTTATGTTTAATAATACTAGGTTCAGAATTAGATAATATAGCTAGTTTGTAATCTTTTTTGAGTTTATTTAATGCAGGGAATACATCTGGAAAAGCTTGAGCCTCTTTTATTGAATTTATCATAGTCAATTTTTCATCTATAGTAATATTAACCCCTACAGATTTAGATGCAAATTTTAGACTTTCTAATATTACTTCACTTAGAGGTATAAACGGACCATTTTGTAGTTCTTTTTCGTGTGCTTCAAACGCATCGAAGGATTTTTTAAATTTTTCTGCGACAATACCCTTTGGTTTCATTATTCTGGAGAGAGCTTTACGTTTGCTGTTTGTGTAGTCAACTAAGGTATCGTAGCAATCAAATGTAACCCATTTATTTGGTTTTAATTTTTTTTCCATAAGTATTAGTTAATGCAAATTTAGTTTTTACCGCAAGACCTAAAATAATATGAATAGATGTCTATAGTTTTTTCTGTTATTTGGTATTAGTTTTTCAATATATTAGATAATTTAGATCTTGAGACATTTCATATTAAAAATCTTTTTATTAACTAATAACTAGAAAAATTATAACCAGGAAAGTATCTATAAATGTCAATATTGTTTGAGCCCCTATATATAAGAAACCTTAAGTTACGTAACCGCACAGTGGTATCCCCAATGTGTCAATACACTGCAGTCGACGGTGTAATGAATAATTGGCATCATTGTCATCTTACAGCCTTTGGAAGAGGTGGGTTTGGTCTAGTAATATTTGAAGCAACAGCTGTAGAGTCCATAGGACGGATAACTCATGGATGTACTGGTCTTTGGAATGATGAGCAGCTGAATTCAATGATTCCAATTGTTAAAAGTGTCAAGGATTCTGGTGCAGCAACATGTCTTCAGCTTGCCCATGCTGGTCGTAAAGCTTCATGTCAAAGGCCTTGGGAGGGTGATGCCGCACTCACCGAGGCTGAGTTTTCAAAAGGTGAATTAGCATGGGATATAGTTGGTCCAAGCCCAATACCTTTTGAGGAGGGGTGGTTGATTCCTCATGAGCTTACAGTATCAGAAATTAAAGAAATTATTGATTCATGGGTGTTAGCTGCAAAAAGGGCTGAGTTAGCAGGGTTTGATGCATTAGAAATTCATAGTGCACATGGATATCTAAGTCATAGTTTTTTATCCCCGATATCAAATAAAAGAACAGATATTTACGGTGGATCGAGGGAAAATAGAATGAGATTTACCTTAGATTTAGCTGAAGCAGTAAGAGCGGTTTGGCCAGAAGGTAAACCTTTATTTATTAGACTTTCAACTGTCGATGGTAAAGAGGGTGGTTGGGATATAGATGATTCTATAGCACTTACAAGGATATTGAGTGATATAGGTGTTGATGTAATAGATTGTTCTTCAGGTGCAATTGCAGCAGCCGGAAAGAATACACTTCCTACTCCAACTCCAGGTTATCAAGTTAGTTTTTCTTCCGAGATTCGTAATAAAGCTCAAATTCTTACACAGGCGGTAGGTTTAATTACTGATCCATCACAAGCTGAAACTATTCTACGTTCAGGTCAGGCTGATCTAGTCGCTCTAGCAAGGGAGGCTTTATATAATCCATTCTGGCCATTACATGCGGCTCAAGCCTTAAATGCAGATATTGATTTTCAAATATGGCCACATCAATATGGACATTGGTTAGAGTTAAGGTCTCAAGGTGTCTTTGCTAAAAGGCCTGGAGAGATTGAAGAATAAGTATTTTGGTTTCTGAGAAAATCATTTTTTGGTTACATGAGCTCCAACAGTTTGCCAACGCACCTTATCGTTTTCAAAAATAAATGTATTCGTACCAAAATCAAACTTATATTTTTCAGACTCTGCCCTCCAAGTAATATATAAAGTATGCTCAAATGATAACTGGGTCATCAATTCGAATTCACTGCCTAAAGGTATTAAATTATCAAGCCACATTTTGAAGAATTCCCTTGCGCCTTCAAGGCCATGCCAGCTTTGGTTTCCATAAATCATTACTGAATTTTTATCGTAATCTGTTAATATGGCTTCTAAGTTTCCTGCACCGAATACCTCTAAATGATGATCAAATATCTCTTGTGCTGTTCTCACTATTGGCTCCTATTAAAATATCTAAACTTTTATCAATATATCTCTATAAATATTATGTTTGAATTCAGGATTTTGATTGAAATGAGAATAACGTTTCTTCCTTACCGTTTTCCCATACGGCATACTTTTTCATGATATTAAGGAATATATCTGATTCTAGTATACTAGTTAACCACCGGTGTGTTGCTGATAGTTCATTTCCATAGAACCATTCTGGGTCTTTATTCGCAAATTGACGAATAAACGGAGAAATTGCAGCATCAACAAATGAAAAGCTATCCCCAAATAGATATTTTGTATTCATGAGCCTTTCATTAATTTTCACTAAAAACTCTTCTCCTGTCGACCGATAGTAAAGAGGATCACAATTTTGGTATCGGTTAGGGTATTTATATCTATCTAAACTATTTTTAAACGGGCCATCGTTTTCAGAGACTAAATTCTGAGCAGAGTTATCATCCTTAAATGGAGTAAGCCAATCTTCTGGATCATGTTGTTCGAGGGCCCAATACATTATTTCTAAACTTTGTTCTATTACAGAACCATTTTTAAGTATCAAGACTGGTACTGTACCTTTGGGGGATGCTTCAATCATTTCAGGTGGTTTATTGCGCAAAATTACTTCGCGTAATACGCATGATTGACCGCTATAATAAAGTGCCATACGTGCACGCATTGCATACGGACATCGTCGAAATGAATAAAGAATAGGTAAATCGTGGTTTTTACAGGTCATATTGTTAATTATAACCATTTATTTTTTTTATAGCATTAAAATTTGCACCTATATGCCGCTCCCCCCGTTTTTTAGAAAGATTTATTTGTGTTTGTCTCTCGGCATATCGTGAACGTTGTTTTTCTGTATGTTGATTTATACAGTGGCTACAAGATATTCCTGCAACAAAATCTTTTGATAGCCGATCAATCGAGCTAAGAGGCCATCGGCAAGCATAGCATAATTCATATTCTCCAATTTCAAGTCCATGTTTGACAGATACTCTATAGTCAAAGACAAAACACTCACCTTTCCAGTGGCTTTCTTCTTTAGGTATATCCTTTAGATATTGTAATATTCCACCTTTCAAATGAAATACTTCATTAATACCTTTTTGTTTGAGATATGAAGTTGCTTTTTCGCACCGAATGCCGCCTGTACAAAACATGGCGATTTTCTTCCCAGACATTTTTGGTTGATTTTCGTCTAACCATTTTGGTAACTCGCTAAAGCTGTGCGTATTTGGGTTTATTGACCCTTCAAATGTACCAATTTCGACTTCGAAGTTATTGCGTGCGTCAATAATTATTGTATCTGGATCATTGATCAGATTATTCCAGTCATGGGGATCAACATATTTACCGACATTCAAGAGAGGATTAACTCCAGGTACTTTCATTGAAACTATCTCTGATTTCAGGCGTACTTTTAAACGAAAGAACGGCATGTTATTGGCATGAGACTCTTTGTGCTCAAGGCCTTTTGTGTTGGGTAAGGAACGAAGGTCCTTTAACGCACTATCTATGCCTATACGTGAGCCAGCAAGGGTTCCATTTATACCTTCGTGTGCGATTAACACTGTCCCTTTTATATTGTAGGAAGACAGCTTTTCCACCAATGGCTGACACAAAGATTCCGGGCTTTCATATTTAGTAAAATGATAAAATGTTGCTACTATAATATTATTCATGAATTATAATATATACGATAAGTAGAAAAGATAAAATTAGGTTCACACTCTTATATTATTGTATATTTATTATCTAATAATCACTCCAGGGAAAGGTTTGCCATCGTCGTCTTATTATTAATAGCAAAACATTAAAAATTAAGAATGCTGCAATACCAATTACCATATATCCATAGCCAATACTATCGCCCCTATGCAAGATGAGGCCACCAAAAATAAGCATAATTACTGCTGCTATAAAAAATATCCAATGAAGAAGTGACATTAAGCCATCAAACACAATGCAGCTCCATATTATCTGTAAAGAAATTAGTAATGTTCTATTAGTTTGAGGCCTATACGTTTGTTTACCTGGCTTTTTAATATTTTATAGTCTTATAAGATTCTTTATGTGCGCACAGGCACTTTATTTTCCATTGCAGTTGCGAGAATAGCGGTATCACAATAATGTTTGTAACTAGTTAGCTTTCCATTATTGGCTGTCCAAAGATGTACTGTTTCCATAAGTACGTCATTACCTGCTTCTGTAGATTTAGTTTTGTATTTTGCTGTTACTATAAGATTATTCTCATCAACCGGTATGAACCGTTCCGTATGCACTTCCCAGAAGTCAAAATGATTACCTAGTTTATCAAAAAAAGCATTAGTTTCGTCTAGACCATGATAATCTCCACCATAAGGGAATCCGGGCATTATAGAGAAAACAAAATCATCGGAGAATATTTCTGAAAAATCACCTTCTTCACCATTTACTATCTCGTAAAATCGGTCAGCTAGTTCGCGAATATTTTTAGTCATGGATTTTTCCTCATTAAGTTAGATGATTAATATTAATATTATATAACATTTGAAAGAATGATAACGTATAGGGTATAGGGTATAGGGTA
>DBHM01000010.1:34480-44112 GCA_002296185.1 Alphaproteobacteria bacterium UBA828 | reverse complement strand
TATAGGGTATAGGGTATAGGGTATGTGCTATATACAATCTATAATCTATAATGATTTTATCATACTTTGCAATTATTAGTAATTACGAGTAAATTTATATTATCTATCTTAAAAATTAATAATGGGTTAATTAATGTCAGAAATTATAATTAAGGCTGGCGGTTTCATTTTTGAAGCTAAATTTGAAAATAATGCACCGAACACAGTGTCTGCGTTCCGTGATGTTATGCCTTTTTCAGGAAAATTAATCCATGTAAGATGGAGTGGCGAAGCTGTATGGATACCTCTCGGTGATAAAAGCTTTGGTGTGGATTATGAAAACCACACTACTTATCCTTCTTTAGGTCAGGTTTTGTTATATCCCGGAGGAATAAGCGAAACAGAAATACTGATTTCCTACGGGTCGGTTAATTTTGCCTCTAAGATGGGTCAATTAGCAGGAAATCATTTTATGACATTTACATCTGGAATAGAAAATTTAAAATCACTAGGTAATGCAACTCTGTGGCAAGGGTCACAGGATATTGAAATTAGATAATGATGGTATGATTAAAAATATGCACTTTCGTGCATTTTAAAGAAAAAATATTCTAATGTGCTTGGTAATCCATGACTTCATATTTACCGTCATTTAGTTCACCGAATACTAACTGAATTCCTGGGTGTGAAACCGGAAGACCCGAATTATCTATAAGTAAATTTTGCTCTGATACATAGGCCTCATATGACATTTCTGAATTTTCAGCAAATAGATGATAATATGGTTGATCTTTAATTGGCCTGATATCTTCAGGTATAGCTAGCCACCATTCCTCAGTATTATTAAATTCTGGATCTACGTCGTATATAACGCCTCTAAATGGATAGATGCGATGTTTTACAACTTGACCAATGGAAAATTTTGCGGCTCTCAATTTATTACCCTATGATTATTAGTATAATTTTATCGGATTCTGCGAATAGATTATGAAATTAAGCCATATTTTTCAACTTCAACCTTAAATTTTTTTCTTTTTATATCTCGTTTACTGACCAATGTTTATATTGGAAATAAATATATAGAAAAAGCTCGACACAAGGTTAAGTTCTGCCCATATAGTAAATCATATGACTGTGTTAAATAAGTATTTAAAGCAAGTAGTTGAGTTTTCTGGTTATTTATATGGCAGTAAAAAAAGAAAATAGAGTTGAAGTGTTTTTTGACGGTTCATGCCCAATTTGTAGGCGTGAAATAGACTTTTATATGAAATGCAAGGGCTCTAATGGTGTTAAATGGGTAGATATTTCATCAGTTACGGATCATGAAATTATAGAGGGACTTTCTAAGGAGGATGCGATTTCTCGTTTTCATATCAAAAATAAGGATGGTGCTATTGAAAGCGGAGCAAGAGCTTTTGCTGTCTTATGGGGTGAGTTAGATTCATTTAAAATATTTGGAAAAATTTCTCTAATATGGCCATTTACAATTTTTTTAGAAATTTTGTATCGAGTTTTTCTGAAATTTAGGCCTACATTACAAAAGATTGCTCATTAATTTTTTAATACAACTATTTCTGGGTGATTATAGGCTTTTGGGTATGGCATGGGATGTTCAGGGCCAATAGGGATAATACAATTCCCTGATCTCCCAAAGTAACCTTGTCGACAGTGCAGCAAAGAGCAGCTATCAGCTACTTCAGGAAGTGAATATACCCGGCAAAGCCATTGCCAAAGGTATGGATAATCAATTATTCGCGCTCTATTCAGCTTCATGCGGAGAAAATAAATAGGGTCATGTCTATATAATGTTGGGAAGAGCCATAGATCTGAAGCAGTAAAAAAATCCCCAGTTAGAAAAGGTCTTCTATTATTTTCTAAAGATGTTTCTAGGAAGGATAGTGCTTCGAAATATTTATCAAATGCTTCAGAATAAATAATTTGATTTGAGGAAAAGCCCGCTTTATACGCGCCATTATTTATTTGAGTGTAAATTTTTTTATTCAATGAATTAATTTCTTTAGATTTATCATTAGGATAAAGGTTGGGTCTTTCTTTTTGTATGTAATAACTACCAAGTTGTTTAGCATTAAAGTTAAACATTTTTACAATATCTGAACTTTCATTTGAGACAATACGCTTTGAATATTTATCATATAGAATAGGTAGGGACTGTTCATTAGAGCCTTCTAATGAATAAATGTCTGATACGTATTTAAGATCTTTACCTGTTCCCGTTTCTCGGGTGCATTCCTTGAGAGTTGAGTTGGTTAAAGTGGATTTTTTTTCTGGAGAAAAATGCCATTTATTAGCACCTTTTGTATCCCCCTTTTCTGTGCGATTTGGGAAGACTACATCTATTGATATAGTATTTTTTAATCCTAATATAGAACGTGCTATTATAGTACGATGACACCAAGGGCAGTTTAGAGCTACAAATAGATGATAACGATCAGGTTCTGCAGGAAAGTCATTGTCACCAATTTTGTTACGAAAACCGCTGATCGAACGTACGAACTCTCCGTTTTTACGTCGGTTGTCTGCGTCAGATTGATCTTCTTCAATTGATATATCTATTATTTTTTTCATTAGTTAATAAAAATTCCTTATATGAGATCTATGTATATTTATAACTAGATTTTATATCAAATAATATTAGCTAATGAATCTAAACTCGACAGGAATTAGATTGAATGTATATTATATGAATGTAGATGTTAAATCTGGGTTTTCTTATCTGTTTAATTTTAAAAATATAGGGGGTCATGTTATGTCTGGAGTAGGAACAGAAAAAGTTTTTGAAAACGATAAAGTTATTGTTTGGAATTTTGAATTAGCTCCCGGAGAAGAAACTGCAATACATAAACACGAATTAAGCTATATTTGGTATGCTATTTCGGGCTCAACTTTACAGGTTTATGACGAGCACGGAAAAGATCTTGGTGCATTTGAGGTGCCAACCGGGGCTGTTTTCCATTTAAAGGTGGAAGATGATGAAATTGAAGTAATGTCAGAGATCGGAAAAGGCGCTCGTATCCCAGCCAAGCATAAAGCGGTTAATGCTGGTTCAACGCCATATAGAGAGGTTCTGGTAGAGTGGAAGTAGCTTTTAAAATTTACGCCTCTCTAACTTAAGAAGAGAGGCGTAACTTTTTTAATTAATAAGTTTTTTTCTAAACCTCTATACTTGAGCATTATACATATCAAATACAACACCGTAGACATCAAAGGTCTTTGATGGATCAAATGACATTGTATGTAATACTTTATCCATATTTTTTAACTGCGTGACTAACCTTCTAAGTTTGGGTAGTGGGTCAACATCAAAATCTACTCTGACATCCACGGCTGGCCAGGGTTGTTTTCCATTAAAAGTTTGAATCATTGCCCACGCCTCTGGAACAGGACCAATTTCAGGAGTACCTTGTCCTCCTGCTTCTTTTCCAGCTTCTAGAGCTTTTAGCAATCTCTCGTCCATTGGCTCATTACGCGCTTCTTCAAGGGCGTTAGCCATAGCTTTGACTGGTTCGGGACCATCCATATAATTCCCCATAGCTATTGAGCCCTCTGCAACAATATGGCTTGCATGGTCCCAAGCATTTGATCCAGTTCTTACCCACGTTTCCCCAGTAGCTGTTACTGCTCCAATTTGTCGCCAGCTCCAATGCTCATCATGTTTACTCAATTGATTTTCCATATCATCCCATGATACCCCCGAGTCACGAAGATCACATAATCTATATCCGTTTTGGGGGTGTACGGTTGCCATAGGAGCTACAATTATTCCCTTTGAAGATAATTCAGGAGCAAGATGTCGTGTGACTGGGAATGTGCGTCCAAAATTTATAGTAATAGTAGTTGATGCTATTCCAATTTCATTTGTTTTAGGATTACTTGCAATAACTGTATAGGTCATAGAGTTAGCTCCCTTTTAAATTAATCCAATGAGAATTTAATCGATATAAATAAAATTAATATATATATTTATATTAACGTTTAAATATATTTAAGCTCTTATAAATAATAAGTTATAAAATATATATCAGAGGATAGTCAGCAATATAGCATGTTGACTTATCTACTTATATAGAAACTTATTCTATACTAACGACATTAAGGTGTTAATAATATAAGGATTTTCTTAGGCCTTAATATGAAGTCAAAATATCTTTCATTCATTAGACAAAATAAAAAATTTTTAGGATACGGGATTACGTTAGCCTTCTTTAGTAGCTTTGGGCAAACATACTTCATCGGTTTATTTAGTGCAAATATTCGAGGGGAGTTTGATCTGACGCATGGAAGTTTCGGTACTATATATACGATATCTACCGCAATTAGTGCTGTAATTTTAATATGGTTTGGTAGACTGATTGATAAAATTGATTTGCGTATCTTTACTATCTTGACTTGTGTAATGTTAATATTAGCCTCTTTTCTAATTGCATTTTCACCAAATATTATAATTTTAGCGTTTGCACTCTTTATGTTACGATTTTCAGGTCAAGGGTTAATGACCCATACTTATACAACTGCTATAGGGCGTTATTTTAATAAAGATCGTGGCAAAGCTCTCTCTATTTCAACACTTGGTCATCCGTTAGGTGAGGCTGTTTTCCCATCTATAGTAGTTATGCTTATAGTTTTCATTGGTTGGCGTGAAACTTGGATCGCTTTTGGGGTTATAGGTTTAATATTCTTGTTACCTTTTGTCCTTTGGTTGCTTGGGGGGCATGTTGAACGTCATCAAAATCATATTGCATCAGTAGAGACTATTAATGATAAGAAAAAACATGATTGGACTGTAATTGAATTAGCTCATGATCCGCGTTTTTATGCTATTATGACTGCTATTTTAGCGCCTGCATTTTTGCTAACTGGAGTTTTTTTTCATCAAGTTCATTTGGCTGATTATAAGGGTTGGTCTATGCCATGGTTGGCGACTAGCTTTACTGTATTTGCTTTAACATCTGTAGTTACAATGATCGGTTCTGGAATTCTAATTGATAGAATTAGTGCTGCAAAAACTCTTATGATAATTCCTTTTCCGCTGGCCTTAGCTATGTCTATGATAGCTTTTTTTTCAAATGAAGTATCAGCATTAATATTAATGGCTGCTTCAGGTTTTTGCATTGGGATGGTTTTTACATCAGGATCTGCTCTTTGGCCTGAAATATATGGAGAGAAAAATCTTGGTGCGATAAGGTCTCTCGTGACAGCATTAATTATTGCCGCATCATCTATATCTCCAGCAGTATTTGGATGGTTAATTGACTCAGGTATTAGTATGAATGAGATTGCTTTAGGTGGAATCGGTTGGAGTTTTATATCTATAATTGTTATGTTCTTAGTATTTATGCGTAAGGGATTTAAGTAATAAATTGTATAAATTATAAATTTTTATTAAATTTTGCCCTTTGCAAGAATAATGCTTTTAGGATTTACGATACTTATAAATGGCTTTGATCCTCTGAATTTAAATGTATTGAACTCTACTTCTGCAACCTTTACATGTTTTAGTTTAGTAAGTATTAAATTTTGCGATGCTTCGGATGAAAGTTCACCAAAAATTTCTGTAAAACCCATCTTTCCAGCTAAATTATTTGCTGAATTCCGCATATTTTCATAGATACCTTCGCCCCTATATTGTGGAGCTACGGCTGCCATATCAACAAGAACACCTGTATTTGGAATTAAATTATTACCTTTTTTATACTGCTTGATTAATTCAGAGCTAATTGCTGAAATCGGTGCTAATAAACCATTGGATATTTTTGTTTGGTATATATGTTTTTCAAAATTTGTTAGAAGAATACAGCCAATTAGACTTTTTGAATTAGTATCAATAGCAATGAAAGAGAGACCTTCATCTAGTATATCTATAAAAGATGAACGGAGACAGTTTTGATAATCTTTAAGATTAATATTTATAGCTTTATGTAAAGTGCTATCTTCTACAAAAATTTCTGTTGCAAACTGAAATACACTTTCTATATATGTTTTTTCAAAAGGTAAAATATTAATACTCATAATCATTTTATCGATTAATTAAGATTTTCATAAACATATTTTGATTATCCTAAGTTGTCGACTAAATTAAATTTTAGAAAGGAAGAGTCTTGAATTTAGAATCTTTTGATGAGTCTGGTAATGCAATTATATTTGGTTCTTCTGGAGGTATTGGTCAAGCTTTAGTTAGTGAGTTAAAAAAGAGTAATCACTTCAATGATGTTATAGGTTTTAGTAGGGGAGTAGGATTTGATTTAGAAAGAGAAGAAAGTATACAAAAATCTATTTCATCTATTGAAAAGCAAAATGATATAAGGTTAGCCATAGATGCTACAGGCTTTTTACATAGCAAATATCAGCTTCCTGAGAAAAACTTAAAAAACTTAAGTTCAAAAAATCTCATATATTCATTTATTGTTAATGCAATTGGTCCTTCCCTTATTATGAAACATTTATTCCCTATTTTACCAAGGTCAGGCAAGTGTGTTTTTGTAACACTATCTGCCCGTGTTGGTTCTATAGGTGATAATCATTCTGGTGGCTGGTACGCTTATAGGTCATCAAAAGCAGCCTTGAACCAGCTAGTAAAAACTGCTGCCTTAGAATTAGCTCGAACTCACCCTAATGGTATATGTGTTGCTATACACCCTGGCACGGTCTCAACAAGTTTATCAGAGCCTTTTACTAATAAAAATTGGCCTACTGTAAGCCCAGAAGAGGCATCCAATAATATTTTAAATGTTATCAAAACTCTCAAAGTTTCTCATAACGGTGGTTTTTTTGATTGGAGTGGTAAAGAAATACCTTGGTAAATCAACTAATTTTTTTGCATCATTTAATCTATTATTCTATTAAAATTTAACAGTTTATTCTATATATACACATTAATTTTGTTAAAAATTATATTTTACTTGTTTTATATATAAAATTATATATTCTATAAATATTATTAGTATAATTTTTGTTTAAATCAGGGGGGGGCCATGTCTTTAATATCTAGGAGATCATTTCTTGCTGCTATGGCTACATCTACAGCTTTAGTGGCAACTCCACGTTTAGCTGTTGGTGGATCAAGACCAAAGGTGGTTGTTGTTGGAGGGGGAGCGGGCGGAGCTACAGCTGCTCGTTATATTGCAAAAGACTCCAAAGGTGAAATTGATGTAACTTTGATAGAGGCTTCTAAAAAATACTATACCTGTTTCTTCTCTAATCTATATTTAGGCGGTTTTAGAGATTATCAATCTATTGGTCACGGCTATGAACGATTATCATCTAACCACGGAGTGAACGTGGTGCATGAATGGGCTAGCTCTGTTGACCCATCAGCCCGTAAATTAACACTAGGATCCGGAACTACCATTGATTACGACAAGCTTGTGTTATCGCCAGGTATAGATCTGAAGTATGACAGCATTAATGGATATTCTGCAGAAGCGCAGACCAAAATGCCACATGCATGGAAGTCAGGAACCCAAGTTCAGGTTTTAAGAGATCAAGTATTAAATATGAGAAAGGGAGGTACGTTTATTATGGTTCCTCCGCCAAATCCATATAGATGTCCACCTGGACCATATGAGAGAGTTTCAATGGTTGCTCATATATTAAAAAATGTTAATCCAACGGCAAATATTATAATCCTTGATACAAAAACAAAATTTTCAAAACAAGGACTATTTACGGCAGGCTGGGACAAATATTATCCTGGAATGGTAGAGTGGATTGATTCAGAAACTCATGGTGGAATACTAAATGTTAATCCGGAGACAATGGAAATTGTAACTGATTTAGAAACCTTTAAAGCTGATGCGGCGTGTGTTATTCCTGCTCAGAGGGCTGGATCTATAGCTTCTAGGGCTGGATTAACTGATGGAGATTGGTGCCCAATTATTCCATCATCAATGCAATCAAAAGCAGATGAAAATATATATGTTTTAGGTGATTCTTCTGTTGCTTCATCAATGCCTAAATCAGGCTTCTCGGCAAATAGTCAAGCTAAAGTGGCTGCTAATCATATTCGTGGTTCTTTAACGGGAAGCAAAGTTTATGAGCCTCGTTTTTCTAATACCTGTTGGTCATTAGTTGCAACAAATGATGGGGTAAAAGTAGGTGCTAATTATAGGGCTGGTGAAGAAAAAATAGAGGTGGTAGATAAGTTTATTTCTACAAATGATGAAGACTCAGGTGTAAGGAAGTCTACATTTGAGGAGTCTTTAGGTTGGTATTCTGGAATAGCAGATGATATGTTTTCGTAGAAATACTTAGGTCGAATGTTACTTATCTGTGCCTTTCAAGGCTTCTTTTAAGCTTGTTTATATATTTTAAGAAATAGTTATTTTTAAATAGAGTGTAGTTTGATTGCAGTATGCTGTATTAAGTTCTTAATATATTAAATGACAGTTATTGACTTTAGCATTTTATATTCTTTACCTGTATCTTCTAACCACAAAAATTCAAAATTACCTGATACTTTTGCTTTAAAGGGAAAAACTATATAGGGGTTGCTTGATAAAGAAGGTTCAATTTCGATACTAAATATTAAATTCCCATTAAAATATACTCTAAAATCAGTTATAACTTTACGTGGTATTATTTTACCTTCTGCATCTTTAACACGACCAGTATGCATGGGATGTTTTAATAGAGTTTTAATTTCTATTATTTCACCGACAGTTGCTGTTTTGGGCACTTTTCCTCTAGCTTTTATATCTGTCATATTTTTATCCCCTTACTAACCCTCGCAACCACCATTTGTTACTTCAACTAGTGAACTGGAAATTGCATGTCGTCCATCATTAAATACTGCCAAAAGATATACATTTTGAGATCTGGAAAGGCGCATTTTAGTTGTGATTGAGCAAATTCCCATAGAAGGAGTAAAAATAAATCTTGCTACCTTTGGCGTGCGCTGGCCATCAGCGAAAATATAAACAGATTCTACAAAATTATCGTCTAGCATTGGACTCTCTACTTCAAAAGAGATTTTAACTTGATTTCCGTCTTCGGCAACCTTTGGCAGTTTTAATGATATTTTTTTATCAATAGGTTTTTGTCCTGAAGTGATATCTTCAATATATGAAAATACTTTTTCTTGACTTGCCTTAGTTACTTTAGGTATGTGAAAAGCTAGGCTGGTTGACAAAATACAAAAAACAGCCTGTCTTCTATTTATAATGCTCATAGACGCTTTCATTTGTGATTATCTTTTTATAAAAATATTATTTATAGATAAACTTATACTATCATATAAACTACAGATTATGTGATCCTTAATTAAGAGTATTTGTAATTATGGACATTTATTTATTAATAGCTAATTTGCGTTTTAATACTTTAATAATTTTTTTATGTACAATTATTTTTTGTTCAAAAGTAGTTTATTCAGAAAGCCTTATTAATATTGCGGATGAGGAATACGGAGCATATCTTGCAGGTGAGTGTCTCACATGTCATCAAAGTAAATCCGTCACAGGTATCCCTTCGATAGTAGGTAAAGATTTTAACTCATTAATCCTAATGCTTAATGCATATAAAAATAAAGATTTGGATAGTAAAGTTATGCAACTAGTTGCTGGCAAGCTAAATGATGAACAAATTGCCTCTTTAGCTCTATATTTCAGTAATCTTTCACCTATAAAGTAGTTCAATTA
>DBHM01000010.1:0-34165 GCA_002296185.1 Alphaproteobacteria bacterium UBA828 | reverse complement strand
TAAAGTAGTTCAATTATTATATAACAAATAAAATATGTAGTTATTACTATTTTACTTGAAAATATTATAAAATATTATATATTAAAAGAACTATGTTTATAGTGGGTAAAGAAACTACGTTTATATTGGGATAAATATGTATAAAATAGCATTGATTTTTTGTATGGCTGTCTTCATGACGTACTTAACTCCTCATTCATCTGAGGCAAAACTAGTTGAGTTTAAACCATTAATTTCAGCTGTAGAGTTAGAAAATATTTCTTCTAATCAAAAATTAACCCTAATCGATATTAGGGGTGACGCATATATAAAGGGTCATATTCCGGGATCATTATCTGCGCCTTACCCACTATGGCGTGGGCCATCTGATAATCCAGGTAAATTAATAAGTGTTTCAAATTTAAATCATTTATTAAGTGAACTGGGTATAGTTAGCGATAGTTATGTAGTGATTATTTACCAGGGAAAGAATGCTACAGATTTTGGCGCTGCAGCTAGAGTTTATTGGACTTTAAAGTCAGCTGGTATCAATAATTTGGCAATTCTTAATGGGGGTATAAATTCCTGGTTAGAATCTGGGTTGGATGTCACTACAGATTTAGAAAATATTGTTACAAGTAATATTGAAGTCTCATTTAAAAATACCTGGTTAAGTCAAAGAGAGGATATTAAAGCTATTGTCTCAGGTTCCGAGGAAGCAGTTTTATTAGATGCTCGTCCTAAAGCGTTCTACGAGGGGGAGAAGCAGCATCCAGCCGCTGCTGGTCCTGGGACTTTACCTGATGCAGTGATATATCCCCATGACTCTTGGTTTATCTCTGGTTCTAATAAAATTGTGAATCCAGATGAGGCCACTCGATTATATAATGACAGTGGAATAAATTTAAATAATACTAATTTAGTCTCTTTTTGTAATACCGGACATTGGGCAGCTACTAATTGGTTTGTTTTTAGTGAGCTAATAAATATTGATGGAGTAAAGCTTTATCCCGAATCAATGGTGGGCTGGTCTCATGCAGGGCTTGAGATGATGAATGAACCCGGGTTTTGGGATAAGGTGAAAGACGCATTTTAACTCTATGACAGACTCAGTCCTTACTTTATTTGCAAGGCACTCACTCAGATCTTTATTATTAGGCTTGATAGCTCTAGGGATACTAGCAGTCACCACTTTTATCGGTGCGAGATATGGTGCACTCTTGCTTATTGGAATAGGTTTCGGGGCGACGTTAGAGGGATTGCGTTTTGGTTTTGCGGGCCCCTGGAGAGCATTAATTGAACGGCGAGAGGCGGGTGGTGTTCTTGCTCAATTTCTAGCTATAGCTCTCACCTCAATTGTAGCGATACCAATTATTTATATGGGTAACGGGGAAATTGCGGGAGCCCATGCACCAATTAGTCTCTCAATGGTTCTTGGCGCCTTTGTTTTTGGTGCCTCTATTCAAATAGTACTAGGTTGTGGCTCTGGAACTCTTGTTAACGCTGGTTCAGGAAATCTAATCGCCTTGTTAGCCTTGCCATTTTTTATTTTAGGAAGCTTTGCCGGATCATATAATTTAATGTGGTGGATTGAGATAGGTGCACTTCCGATAGTAACATTTAGTAATTTACTTGGACCAATAGGGGCAATAATTATCACTTTGTCACTTCTAGCAATAATGAGCATAGTTATTTTAAGAAGGGCACCCAGAGAAGGCAGAAGAATCCCTCATCGTCTATTAATAGCTGCTATTATTGTTGCAATTTTAGCAATAGCAAATTTGTTTGTTGCAGGGCAACCTTGGGGTGTTGTCTATGGATTAGGTCTTTGGGGTGCGAAAATTTTTCATGGTTTTGGTCTCATTGGAGCAGAATCTACATTCTGGTCTGCAACACAACAATCTGAGCTTTTAAGAAAATCTGTACTTACAGATACTACATCTTTAACAAATATTGGAATAATACTCGGAGCTTTCTTAATCGCTTTTTGGCGTAGAGGACTATCTACACGTTCTCCAAATTTACCCCTTAAGTTATGTCTAGTTGTCATAGTTTCTGGGTTTTTAATGGGATATTCTGCAAGATTAGCTTTTGGTTGTAATGTTGGGGCATTTTTTAGTGGAATCTCAACGGGCAGCCTGCATGGTTGGGTTTGGTTTCCATTGGCATTACTCGGTTGTCGAGTTGGCCTGTATCTTAGAAAAAAGCTAGGTTTTCAAGAGGCGGGATTCTAATGAAAAAATATCCATTAGTCTTAGTTCTATTGTTACTTATTGCTGTTGGTATAACTATAGATTTTTATGCTAGTAAGACTCCCAATCCTTATACGGCTCCGCCTGTTCTAGCTTGGGGGTCGGGAAATATTTCAAGTGGTGGTCATTGTGCTGATATTGGTGTATCCAAATAGTGTTATCATATACTACTGATTGGTTATTAGTATCATTTAAATAAAATGAGGACTCTATGGTTAAGGAATCATTTATTTATATTAATGGAGAGTTTAAGGCTTCTAATGAAGCCAATATATCTATTTTAGATCAAGGGTTTCTCCTTGGAGATGCAGTCTTCGATGTAGTCTCTTCTTGGCAAGGAGTTATATTTAAACTTGATCAACATATCGCACGTTTTGAAGACTCTCTTCGTGCGGTTCGTTTAAATTGTTCACTCAATAGAGATGGTTGGCGCCAGGTTATTATAGATACTGTTCGTCAAAATAACTTAAGAGACTCTAGCATAAGATTTATAGCGACTCGTGGTTTATCCCAAGAGATTATTGCTGACCCTAGAAATAATAAACCCACAGAAATAGTTTGGGCAGCACCCTATATCTTTCTTGCAGATCAGGAAAAAAGAAATAATGGTGTTCGACTTATGATCAGTGCCTTGCGCGGATTCTCTCCAGATACACTAGATCCACGTTATAAGTGTGTAGATAGAATGCATTTTCAGCTTGCAAAAATGGAGGCACTTGATGCTGGCTATGATGATGTTATCTGGTTGGATCAGAATGGATATATTGCTGAAGGACCCGCTTCAAATATTTTCTTAGTTAAAAATCAAGTTTTGTTCACACCATCTGATGGAGTGCTAAAGGGTATTACTCGAGAAACCTTTTTAGAGCTTGCAGATCGTGCTAAAATTCAAAGACGGGAATGTCAAATTTCTAGTTTTGATCTTTATAGTGCAGATGAAGTTTTTACAACTAGTACTGCTGGCGGAGCATTAGCAGTCAGAGAGGTATCTGGTAGGATAATAGGCAATGGCTCCCCAGGAGAAGTGACAAAAAAACTTGATGATATGTACTGGGATCTTAGAAGATCTGGCGAATATGGAACGCCAGTATTCACATAAAAAAGATTTAAAGTTATTTAATAAATTTTATTAAGTAAAGATATTTTGTTTCCGTCCAAATCTCTAGAATAGGCCATATAGCATTTACCTTCCACCCTAGAACCAGGAGGGCCTTCATCTTTACCTTCTTGCAAACTAATTAAAATTTTCACTAATCAGTTGTAAGGCATCCCAATCTACTTGTTTGCTACCGTCAGGATGCATGGGCTGTATACATACATGATTTGCACCAGCATCAAAATGTGCACTTATGCGTTCCGAAATAGATTCTGGGTTTCCCCACGCAACCATAGCATCAAGGAATCGATCACTCCCTTGACCTGAAAGGTCATCTTCAGTGAAGCCTAAACTAAACCAATTATTTCGATAATTTGGCCAATTTATATACGTAGCTAGCATTTCTGCTGCTGCCTTTCTTGCTTTATCAGCTTGATTGGTTAAGCAGATTTTCTGCTCTACACAAAGCCATTTTTTAGGACCAAGAATACCTCTCGCTCTTGAAGTATGTTCCGGTGTGACTAAATACGGGTGCGCTCCTTTTGTGCGTTCACCAGCAAGTTCGGTCATTTTGGGACCTAAAGCGGCTAATACAATATTTCGTTCAGTTTTTTTAATGCTCAACTCAGCATTTTCCATTTGATCAAGGTAGGAGCGCATAGCTGAGAGAGGCTTTTGATAATTATGGCCACGAAATGTCTCTACCAAAGGAATATGAGATACACCTAAACCAAGAATAAAGCGGTCATTAAAAAGGTTGTTTAATGAGTCATGAGCTGCAATCGCAGAAATTGCATCACGGGCATAGATATTAGCAATACCACTTGCAACATTCATTTTGTTACTTACACTTAGAATAAATGTTCCAAAGCTCATTGATTCGAAGCCCAAGCCTTCTGGATACCAAAAGGTATCATATTTGAGTTTTTCAACTCCTTGAATAAGTTCAGTAATCTCTAAAGGAGTTAGACTATCTGGTGTGTACCAAACTCCTAATTTTCCAATTTTTTCCATTTTACTCTCTTTAAACCTTTCATAGATAATACTATACCCTAGTTTATCATCAATAATTATTCGATATAGAAAAATTTAATATATTTCATATGATTTCTGACAATAACCAATATATTAATTTATCTACACGCAAACATGATGGAAGTTATGTCAATACTCCAGTTTGGTTTGCTAAGGATAATTGTTCCCAGAAATACTATGTTTATACGAAAAACACATCGGGAAAAGTCAAAAGAATTAAAAACTATAAAGATATAAAGGTTGCCGTGTGTAGTTTTTCTGGAAAAGTGAGGGGTGAGTGGGTAACAGCTAAAGCTGATTTAGTATATGAATCTGAGAGAATAGATTTAGCATATTCACTATTACGTAAAAAATATAAGTTACAGTTTTTTCTTGGTGATTGCTTGGCTTGGTTATTTGGTAATTATAAATCTCGGCAAATAATATGTATTTATATAAAATAATGATAATTCTATTTCTTATGCCCTTATCAAGGCATTTCTACTTTAAAGACACTAAATATACGCTAAATAGGTAAAGGATCTAATTCTTAATTCGTAATTATCTAGCGGTGTTCGGTAAAATCATGATCTTAAGTTAATTATAAGAAGAAAAACCCAATTCCAGGTAGGCATTTTTCAATCAGTTAATCTCTTGACAGATTTATTTGTAACGATAAAAAATAGAGAAATTTTTAAAATATATTATAATACAAGATATAGTTTATGACTGACCATATAACACAAGATACTGGTATACATAGGCAAAAGAGCGAAGGTATTGAAGATACAATGGGCCGTTCAAGCCTTGCTGGACGTTTCGCTCAACGACTTGTTGATGGGGCTGAAGAGCTAAATATTAGATATTCAGCTGTCGGTAATCCCCCTGTGTTTGACAAGGAAACTTTTCCTTGGGCCCAAGAAATTGAATCCGAATGGAAATTAATTCGTAGTGAATTAGACCAGGTATTAGTTCGTAAGGGTGATTTACCAGCGTTTCATGAAATAGCTGCTGAAGTCCGTTCTATTTCAGATGATAAAGATTGGAAAACATTCTGGCTGTGTGGTTATGGGATACGAAGTGAAGAAGCTATAAAGCAATGTCCTGAGACATGGAGAATACTAAAAAAAATTCCTGGTATGAAATCAGCAATGTTTTCAATATTTGAGCCTGGTAAACATCTACCTCCCCATCGGGGTCCATATAATGGTGTATTAAGATTTCATCTTGGTTTGATTGTCCCCGATCAACCGGAAAAAGTAGGTATCCGTGTTGATCAGCAGATTTGTCATTGGGAAGAGGGCAAGGCATTAATATTTGATGATGCATATGAGCATGAAGCTTGGAATTATACTGACCAAACACGTGTTGTGCTTTTTGTGGACTTTGAAAAACCAACTCAGTTTCCAGCTAAACTTACAAATAAATTAGTTCTAAAGCTTTCAGTTTTTACACCATTTATTCGAGAGGGTTATAAAGCCCAAAAGGCCTGGGAAAAGTTATTCTACGGCTCAGGAAGGCACCATAGATAGTTCATTATTTTTTGCCAATGAATTTTTTGAAGGCAGAAAGCGTTTCAGAACTTACGTAGTGTTCAATACCTTCGGCATCTAGTTCCGCATTATGTTCACTAACACCAATTGATAATAAAAACTTTAAAACAATATTGTGTCTCTCACGAGAAATATTAGCTAGTGAAATGCCTTGTTTGGTTAAAAAAATTGATCTATAGGGGCGGGATTTGACTAACCCGTCATTCTGTAATCGTTTAATCATTTTGTTTACTGTTGCGTTAGATACTCCAAACCGATTTGCTAAATCTGTCACTCTAGCTTCACCTGTTGCATTAATAAGAGAATCAATCATCTCAACATAGTCTTCAGATTTTTCAGACTTCTGAGCGATTCGAACTCTTTCAAATTGAGCTGCTTGTTTATCAGCATCTCTCAGTTCATCAGAATCGATTGAATGATTTTTCGTTGAACTTATTTTGTCATTCATAATTATACCTGAATTAGTAAAGCTGTTGCGTACATAGCTAGTATACCAGCACCAAATCCAATGTAAGAAGTACTTTTTGAAAATGGGTTATATTCATTTTTCTTCATTGATTTGATAAACCTAGTTACCTCAATGATTACATGCAGAATTGCTCCTGCTGCTATTCCAAAAAATATTGCTCCCCAGTGTGGAAGAAATACAAATGCTCCTACCCATGTTCCGGCTATCGCAGGTAACCCTGCAATGGCAGAGAGAGCTACAAATATGAAAATTGATGGTTTTATTTTTGTAAGAGGAGCGGCGATAGCAATACCCTCAGTGAGATTATGAATTGTAAAGCCTACAATAAGAAGACTCCCAAGTGCCGCGTTACCAAGTATCAGGGCGTGTCCAATAGATAATCCTTCTCCAAAGTTATGTAGCCCTATACCTAGTGCAAGCCAAGTGGCTAGTCCAATACCACTTGTGGGTTTTTTTTGAAGACGACTGAGTGACATAAGTACGGCAAAAGTTAATGCAGCAACTACCCAAATTAGTACATCAGTTTGAAAGATTCCAGCAGAATCAGCTGCTAGTTCAAGCCCCTCTGCTAAGGTATCGACAAGTAAATAAGCTAGGAGGCCAACTGTTAGAGCAAGGGAAAAGACCAGACCCCGGCTCCCCATTTTTCTGAGTAATGGAAGAGTTGCTAGTCCAAGAGCCACCGGAACAAGGCCAACAAAGAGTCCAAGCAAAGCGAGATCACCTAAGACTCCAAGACTTAATGCTGTTGATGGACGAGCTACCTCAATAGAGTGATCAAAGATAGTACCTGTGCTACTGACGAAAGCTAAGTGGTGTGTTTCACCATCGACCCATGGATACGGAATTTTTATTAAAGCGCTGTCAAATCTTGTTAGTTCACCTTTAGGTGTTTGTGAGAATGACCAATAGGCTCCGTCAACCTGCACTTGTGCAATAGTTATTGGGTCTTTTCCATTACCGCGAACCCAAACATCAATTCCATCAGATTCTGTTGTTCCCCTTTCTATCTTGAGACCTTCATCAGGGGGTAATTCTGTATCGAAAGACTCTAGAGGATCAAAAAGAGTTACAAAAAGTCCGACAAGAACGATTAAGCAGGCAGGAATTCCTAATTGAAGTAAAAGTTTAGGCATTATCTACAACCTCAAAAAGGCTCATCCATCCAAGTTCTGCAAATTCACTTTGGTGTGCATGAAACATGTATTTACCAGGTTCGTGATTAGCAAATGACATTTCAATTATCCCGCGCTGACCTTGGCATTGAACGATAGTATCCACTGTCTTTAGAGTGGGAGTCAGAGTTGTTCCATGATCATAGTAATCAAAAAAATTTGCATGAATATGAAATGAATTTATTGGGTCAAACTCGGTAAGATTTATTAGATATATTCTAATAGGTCGTTTACGTGATACTTTTATTGGTTTTTTCATATATTCGTGGGCAATAGTATTTGCTGCATATACTTCATTTTCATCATCAAAATTTGTATCAAAGCCATTCATGACCATAATAAATTCTTGCCATTGATTATTTTCAGGAGTCCCTATAACACGGGAGCGTGCAGCTTCAATATTTTCCGGGTGTTTTTCAGGGTCGGGATCTATAATAAAACCCCCATATAGACCTTTATGTAGATGACGTTTGAGTGGCGTTGCATGGCAATGATATAGATGACATCCAAAAGGTTCGGCTGGCATTTCATATGTAAATGATTCTCCAGGCCATACTAGTCCGTCACCCTTAGATACACCATCAAATCGCGCGGCGTGTATTCCATGAAAATGGATTGAGTGAGGATGTGTTCCTGCGTTTATAAAGTTGACAATTAAATGTTCCCCTTCTTGAGCTCTAAGTGTAGGGCCAGGAACACGTCCATTGTATGTCCAAGCAGGAAAAAATATTCCTGGTGCAATTTCAATCTCAGTATCAACAGCAATCATCTCAAATTCTCGAATGCGTCGTCCTGATGAATCAATGTGGGTCTTTCCCAAATCCCAGTCTGTCAAAATCTTATGAGGGTCAAACCCATTACGTTCATGATCTACATTACCTACTGTTGTGTTGCTGTCATGTCCTCCATGTGACTCTTTATCAATTTGACTATGCTTAGAGTGAGTATTTTCTGAATGATCCTTTGTTTTCTCTGCTGCTATTGCAGAGACTCCCAAAGCTGTTGAGGCGACGGGGAGGGTCAGCGTAGTACCAAGGAAGTTTCTGCGACTGATAAATGTTTGCATTAATTTTGTTATCATTATGGGTCCAGATAAAATTTAAATGTCAAAGAATAATAGCAAATATTTACCTAAAGACAAATTTTTACTATATACTAAATGAATTAGCACAGGCTAAACTTAAAAGATAATAAATTTTTGATATTCTAGCTAAAAAACTGTTATAAATTAGAATATACAAAGGGGATGTAAAATTCTCGAAAATTACGATTTACAGTTATATGGAGGCAGAAATGCTCTTAATAGACACAGAAATAAAGCCTTTTAGTGCAGCGGCATTTAAGCCGGGCAACAAGGATTTTATAAATATTGATAGTGCGGATTTAAAAGGGAAATGGTGTGTTTTTTTCTTTTACCCTGCCGATTTTACATTTGTTTGCCCAACTGAGTTAGAGGATCTTGCTGATCATTACGGGGAATTCCAGGATGCTGGAATAGAAATTTTCGCTGTCTCTACAGATAGCCATTTTTGTCATAAGGCCTGGTATGATTCCTCAGAAACTATACGAAAAATTCAATACACTATGATAAGTGATAACACTTTTCAGATTTCTCGCAATTTTGAAGTTCTACGGGAGAATGAAGGCCGATCTGAAAGGGGTACATTCATTGTAGATCCTGACGGAATAATTAAGGGTATGGAAATAACCTGTGAAGGTGTAGGCAGAGAAGCATCCAGTCTTTTGCAGAAAGTAAGAGCTGCGCAGTATGTAAGGGAGCACCCTGATGAAGTGTGTCCAGCGAAATGGAAAGAGGGTGAAGCTACACTTGCTCCTTCTTTAGATCTTGTTGGAAAAATATAATTTTATAAGTTTTTTCAGTTGAAATATATTTGATAAGCAAAACAATGAGTGAATTCGTGCTCTCTGAAGATATATTAAATACTATCAAAGGTTATACTGATGGTATGAAACAGATTGTGTCAATTGTCCTTAATACTGGAGAACACGAAAAACGCACAGAGTTATTTGAATTTCTGAGGTCTGTCTCAGCATCTTCAGATAAGATAATTTTTGAAGAGAGGGATCTTAAGGGCGATGCTAGAAGTCCACTAACATTTGTATTAGAGGTAGAAGGTGATTCAACAGGCATTTATTTTTCAGGGATACCTAGTGGCCATGAATTTAATTCTTTTATTCTCGCATTATTACAAAGCGGTGGAGTGCCAATTAAATTGGATGATGGCATTAAGAAAGTAATTGAAAATATAGAAGAAAAATTATCATTTGAAATTTTTGTTAGCCTAAGTTGCCATAATTGTCCTGAAGTTGTTCAGGCAATTAACCAATTTGCCTTATTAAATAGTAAAATAACAAGTGAGATGGTTGATGGCGGCTTATTTCAGAATATTATTAATGAGAGAAAAATCCAAGGCGTCCCAAGTGTTTATCTAAATGGTGACTTGTTTGCTAATGGAAGAGTTGAATTATCTTCTCTTATTGAGAAATTAAATCAATACAGTAATAATAGAATTTCCTCCGACGACAATATTCCTTTGCAGGATGTTGTGATTATTGGCGGGGGGCCAGCCGGAATAAGTTCAGCAATATACGCCGCTAGAAAAGGTTTTAAGGTTTCCCTAATTGCAGAAAAGATCGGTGGTCAGGTTAAAGATACTTTAGGAATAGAAAACTTGATTTCAGTTTCTAGCACTACAGGCCCGGACCTTACTCAGGCAATGAAGTCGCATATGAATGACTATAATGTAACTGTAAAAGAGCATTTGTCAGTTGTATCACTAAAAGACGATCTAGTTAAAAAGATAGAATTATCTTCTGGAGAAATCATTAAAAGTAGATCAATAATTATTGCTACAGGGGCAAATTGGAGAGAGCTAGGTGTTCCAGGAGAAAAAGAAAATATGGGAAATGGTGTAGCCTATTGTCCACACTGCGATGGTCCCTTTTTTAAGGGTAAAGATGTTGCTGTTGTTGGTGGAGGTAACTCTGGGATAGAAGCCTCTATTGATCTTTCTGGTATTGTGAAATCTGTTACTGTCTTTGAGTTTCTCGCCGAATTGAAGGCGGACCAAGTTCTTATAGATCAGGTTAAAAAGCGGGATAATATTAATATTATCACTAATGTAGATGTTCAGGAAATATTGTCTTCAAACGGTAAGGTTACGGGAGTTCAATACCGACATAGAGACACAAATGAAGTTCAGATAGAGGATTTATCAGGAGTATTTGTCCAGATAGGCTTGGTTCCAAATAGTAATTTTTTAAAAGGGGTGATAGACTTAAATCAATACGGTGAGATAATTGTAGATGATTATTGTAACACCTCAGCATCAGGTGTTTTTGCTTGCGGTGATGTCACAACAGTCCCTTACAAGCAAATAGTGATAGCTATGGGTGAGGGGTCCAAAGCTGCTATAGCAGCTGCTGAATATCTACAAAAAAATTCTATAGAAGTAATTAGTGCTGCTGAGTAAGTTTTTTCGCCCAGTATAATTTTATCTTAAATCTTTAGGCTGTCGATTATGGTACTCGTAACTTGTGCAAACGGAAAAACTGGTCATGCTATAATCAGGGAATTATTAAAATTAGATATCCCTATAAGAGCCCTAACGGCTTCTGAGAATTCCTCTAGAACCCTTTCAGAAATTGGTGTTAGTGATATTGTAGTTGGTGATTTGAGAAATTATGATGATATTAAAAAAGCATGTATAGATATTAAATCTGTTTATTTCATAACCCCTAACTTTTCACCAGATGAAGAAATAATAACAAGTAACCTTTTAGATATCTGTTCAAAATCAAGAGTACGTGTCGTCCTTCATTCAGTTATCCATCCTCAAATCCATAGAATGCCTCATCATTGGAGTCGCCTCAAAGTAGAAAGCCAATTAATAGAATCTGACCTTGATTGGGTCATACTTCAGCCGACGACGTATATGCAAAATATTTTACCACAATTACCAATAATTTCTGAGAATAAGGAATTAAAACTTCCTGTGCCTGTAGATCAGAAATTAACAGTCGTAGACCTTAATGATATTGCTGAGGTTGCGGTAAAAGCTATCAATGATAAAACTTTTAATCATGGTATTTTTGAGCTTTGTGGTGAATCTATTTCTTTATTTCAACAAGCAAAAGTTATCTCGGAGGTTTTAGGACTATCAATATCTGCTAAGACTATTGATGTTGATATTGCAATTAATGAGTTGGGGGTCCCTTTTGTTGGTAATTATGGTTTAGAAGCTAGTCGACAGATGTGGAGTTATTATGCTGCTCATGGTCTGGCCGGTAATAATAAGGTATTAAGTTCTATTTTGGGACGCAAACCAACAAGTTATTTAGACTTTGCTAAAGCGGCATTACAATAAAGAGGTAATTCATGGGCTACTTAAAAGATGGTATCTGGGTTGAGGGTTTAGAGAGTGATAAATCAAAAGATGGTGCTTTTAAGCGTAAAGAAACAGTATTCCGGAATTGGATTACAAGAGATGGCCATTCCGGCTTTAAAGCGGAATTAAATAGATATCATCTGTATGTGTCACTTGCATGCCCATGGGCGCATCGCACTTTAATTTTTCGTGAAATCAAAGGGCTTTCTTCATTTATTTCTTTGTCTGTTGTGCATTGGCATATGGGAATTAACGGGTGGACTTTTGATGCAGGAGATTATGTTGTGCCTGATAATATTAATGAAGCTAGATACCTTTATCAAGTTTATACAAAGTCTAATTCGAATTACTCTGGTCGCGTTACAGTGCCAGTTTTATGGGACATTAAAGAGAATACTATAGTATCAAATGAATCATCTGAAATAATACGTATGTTTAATTCTGAGTTTGATGACTTAGGGGCTTTACCAGGTGATTACTATCCTAAGAGATTAAGAAAAAGTATTGATAGTATAAATGAGAGAATTTATACGGATGTTAATAATGGTGTTTATAAATGTGGTTTTGCTACTTCGCAGGAGGCTTACGAAGAAGCGCTAATACCACTATTCAATACCTTAGATTGGATTGAAGATAGGTTGGGTTCTTCTACTTATTTGGTTGGTGAAGATTTAACAGAAGCTGATTGGCGTTTATTTACAACCCTTATAAGGTTTGATCATGTTTATGTGGGTCATTTTAAATGTAATTTAAAAAATATTTCTGACTATCCAAATTTATCAAAGTATTTAAGTAATCTTTATAATATGCCTGGTATATCTTCTACTATAAATATTGATCATATAAAGAAACACTATTATCTTAGCCACAACACGATAAACCCTAATGGGATAGTTCCAAAAGGCCCGATTTTTAATTTTTTATAATTTACGTTAGTCATTTGATCTATATAAAGATAGTGTTGAGTGTTTGTATTGTAGATATTTCCATAAATGGGAAATAATAGTTTGATTGATATCATTAAGATAATTAAATCTACTCTTAGTAGGGTTCTGTATTTTTTACCTTACTTGTTGGTTGGGATAACTTTTTTAGGTTGGTATCTTGGAGATTGGTGGACATTTATAACTCCTATTTTTGTTTATGGAATAATAAATATTGCTGATTATATTGTGCCTGATAATCCCAAACTTACGATTAGGGATGAGAAATTATTAATAAAAAAAGAAAGTGCACTTACATTTTATTCTTTTGCCCCAATTTTATGGCCTTTAACTCAGTTCTGTTTTATTGGACTTGGGGTCATATCGTTAGCTCATGCCAACCTAACATTTATTGAATCGTGTGGTTTAATATTATCTATAGGCGTTATGGCAGGGGCAATTGGGATTACATTTTCACATGAATTAATACATAGAAAAAAAACCTGGGAACGTCTACTTGGTGAGGCTCTATTAGTAATGGTGACGTATCACCATTGGTCGATTGAGCATGTTTATGGCCATCATCGAACAGTTGCCACTCCTCAAGACCCTGCTACGGCTAGGTTGGGTGAAAGTTTTTATGCTTTTTTCCCCCGTACAGTTATTGGTGGTTTTATATCAGCCATAAATATAGAAGTCACAAGATTAAGAAGACGAAAAAAAACAATTTTTGGTATAAAAAATAGGGTCTTAATTGGCTTAATAATTGAATCTGGTATATACCTGGGAATTTTTTTTGGACTTGGGTGGGAAAGTGTAGTCGGCTTTGCTGCTATAAGTTTTATTGCAATTTTTCAGCTAGAGGTTGTAAATTACTTTGAACATTATGGTTTAAGTAGGCGAGAAATTTCACCTGGTCGTTTTGAGTCAGTTAAACCTTATCATTCATGGGATGATGGATGTCGTGTCTCGAGCTGGTTTTTAGCAAATTTACAACGACATGCAGATCATCATATGCGTCCTGGAGTGCGTTATGAATCACTTAAGCTAGTCTCAAATGCTCCGCACTTACCAGCTGGTTATGCAACAATGCTTCTTATTGCTCTTTTTCCCCCTTTATGGTTTGCGATTATGAATCCGCGTGCAAGGGCAGAGAGAGATAAATATAAAAATTTATATGCTGGGCATTCGGAAATTATATAATAATGATTATTTATATTAGATATTTAACATGTCGCTATATAAATAATTAAAATATAAATTTTCATGATTTACCAAAATATTGATGCTTTGCTATAATATTATATAATATAAAATCTATGGAGCTTTTTCTAATTCTTCGGATACTCTACATATAGGGAAATATAATGATAAAAAAATATAAACACTACATTGATGGTAGTTGGGTAGATCCTGATAACGGAGAGTGGTTTGATTCTGAGAATCCTTATACAGGAGAGGTATGGTCACAAGTCGCAAAGGGAAATAGTCGTGATGTAGATAAGGCTGTTAGTTCTGCGAAGAAGACATTTGAAAATAGATGGGGAAATAGCAGACCAACAGATCGAGGAAAGCTCCTTTTCAAATTAGCAGAAATCTTAGATCGAGAAGCTGATCGCTTGGGGAAAGTTGAAGTTACAGATAATGGAAAACTCATAGCTGAAATGGGTAATCAAACACGGTATATTGGTGAATGGTATAGATATTTTGGTGGCCTTGCAGACAAGATAGAAGGAACCGTTATACCTGTTGATAAGCCTAATATGTTTAATTTTACACGTTATGAACCATATGGTGTTGTTGGTATGATTACACCTTGGAATTCACCCCTTTTGCTAGTTGCGTATAAACTTGCACCTGCCTTGGCTGCTGGCAATACTGCTGTCATTAAACCATCAGAGTTTACTTCAGCATCAACTCTTGAGCTGGCGGAATTAATTTCTGAAGCTGGGTTCCCTGACGGTACTGTAAATGTTGTCACGGGGTTTGGTCCTGATGTTGGAACACCACTCGTAGATCATCCTGATGTTTCTAAGGTAGCGTTCACGGGTTCTGATGCAACGGGTCAAAAAATATATGAAAAGGGCGCAAGTAAACTTATACCAGTAACACTAGAATTAGGTGGAAAGTCACCAAATATAGTTTTTGCTGATGCGAATCAGGAAGCAGCTGTGATGGGGGCAATTTCAGGTATTTTTGCAGCCACTGGCCAGACTTGTATTGCTGGATCCCGATTACTAGTACAGAGATCAATTCACGATGAATTTGTTAGTCGTCTTCTTGAGGTTGCTAAGACTGCAAAAATTGGTGACCCTATGTCTCTAGATACACATGTTGGGCCTGTAACTACACCTCCTCAATTTCAGAAAGTAATGGATTATCTTGATATTGCAAAAAATGAAGGAGCCAAGTGTATTTTAGGTGGTGGTGCTTATACAGGAGAGGGGGCAAAAGGTAAGCAGTTTGTTGAACCTACGATTTTTACCGGTGTAACTAATAATATGCGAATTGCACAAGAAGAAGTATTTGGTCCTGTTCTATCAATTATTCCATTTGATGACGAGGAAGAGGCTATTTCAATAGGTAATGATATTAATTTTGGTTTAGCTGCAGGAGTTTGGACTTCTGATATTGGTTGTGCAATTCGTATGTCTGAAAAGCTAAGGGCTGGAACTGTTTGGGTAAATACCTATAGAGTAATTAGTTATATGACTCCCTTTGGAGGTTATAAGCGAAGTGGGTTAGGGCGTGAGAATGGTCAGCAAGCTATAATGGCCTATTTGCAGCAAAAAGCTATTTGGATTGCTACGGAACCAAGTGTTGGAAATCCATTTATTATGAAATAGTTGCAATATGGAATAAGAATTCTTGAATAGAGATTAGATTAGAGGATAAATATTTATGACTAAATATACAAATGTAGTTCGATTCCTTGCAAAAGAAGGTTGTGAACAAGATTTAGAAGAAGTTTTTTCTGGTGCTGAACAATGGCCGGGTCTTGTTTTGCACGTTTTAGCAAAGACTGGTGAGCGTTCATATGTATCTTATGGCCTTTGGGAGAGCGAAGAGTCTATGGTTTCTGCAAGGCCTAGTATGATCGCTTTACTCGATGCTGCTCGTATTTTTTTAGATGAGATTAGTCCAGAATTGGGGGTAACTGACCCTGTGTCAGGATCAGTTGTATTTGAATTTATGAAGTAAAATAGTAGTTTTTTCATGCATTCTAGAAAACTAAGAATTATTACGCGGTAATGTTAGGTGTACAAATATGGAGATAAATGCCAATATAGATGCGACTATAATAGAAATAAAATATGTTGCCGAACTATCGAATATAGCTGCGGCTGCTAGTGGCCCGAATAAACCTCCAACACCATAAGAAATTGACTGTCTTCCATAAATTCTTGGTATTTCATTCACTCCATAGTAACTGCCTATTGTAGTAGGGTAGGCAGTAGATGCCATACCAAATGATAGCCCCACTAGAGCCAACATTAATAATCCAATCTCTAGGTATGGAGCTAAGCATGTTAATGTTAATGCTATTGTTGCTAAAGTACACATTCCTACGGTTACGATTCGACCAGGTAAGAACCTGCAAATTTGTCCTGCTATTAGAGCCCCGGTAATATAACCAAGGCTAGGAAGCATGGGGCCAATAGATAAATCATTACCTCCCCATTCCTTAACCATTCCAGCAGCGTGTCCCATAATCATAAGCGCTGCGAAAGATAATAAAAGAAATCCAACCCATAAGCGTATCATAACTCGTGGATTGTTTGTTAATAGATCCTGAAAGAATCCTATATTATTATCTGCACTAGGTGCTTTTGCTTTACTGTAATAAAATAGGAAAAATGATAAAAATCCTCCAACAAGTATTATGGCAGAAGAAAGTAACAAGGCTTCATAAACACCAAGTGATTCAATGAGGCTTGTATAAATAGGTGGCCAGATGACTCCACCAAGGGCAAAAGAAGCGACTGTTATACTCAAAGCAACGCTATGTGGGATGGGGGATCTAATTCCGCATGCTGAAACAGCAAGAAAGTAAGTAACACCTGATGTAAATCCGAAAATTATACCATAGCCAAGAATTAGAGTAGGAAGAGATTCTCCAATACCAGCAATGAAAATACCAGTTGAACCTAAGCACATAACAAGAAGCGTCAGCCAATGTAGTGACATCCACTGAAGAAGTCTGTGGGTAACAAAACAACCAACAGTTACAAAAATAAATGCAAGAGAGTAGGCTGTGCTAACTTCGGAACGGGCAGCATTAAGATTTTCTTCAAGTGGCTCTAGTAAAACACTCCAACCATAAAGCATTCCCATGCACAGTTGTAATATTATACACGCGATTAATGGGCTAAAAGAATTTTTCTTATAAGTTTCCATATTATATTACTAGAAAAGTACCTTAATTTAAGTGAGATATCTCTTAAAAAATTCTTAAATTTACAATTTTTAAAGAAAATTATAAATGTCTTTTGTTATATTAAAATACTTATACTTTCTTTGATTGCATCTGTCTGCTCTATATTTGTATTAAATAGTAATGTAGAGAGTGCAGATTATATTAGTTGGCTCAAGCGTACTGATATTAGTATAGAGGCAGCTGATGACGTCGATCCTACTTGGCCAGGCCCTCCATTAATGACAGTCACTGTAATTAATAATTAGTTACTTTCTTTCTTTCTTTCTAGGCTTTTTTAGTTTTGATAGGTTTTTTACGATTTGGGTAGCAATTTTTGCAAATCTTACATTCCAATCCATAACAAGATCGTGCGGTACAGAAATCTCGACCGTAATATATCATCTGTAAATGTAATTTTTTCCAAGATGTTTCCGGGAATATTTTTTTTAAATCAGTTTCTGTTTTTGTAACATTTATACCACTTGTTAGTCCCCACCGTTGTGCAAGCCTATGAATATGGGTATCAACAGGGAATGCAGATTTCCCAAAACCTTGGGAAATGACTACGCTGGCTGTTTTATGTCCAACTCCAGGTAAACTTTCTAGATCCTTTAGGTTACATGGTACTTTACTATTAAAATCTCTAACTAGTATTTTTGATAGACTGTTAATAGCTTTGGATTTTTTTGGACCTAGTCCACAGGGTTTAATAATTTCATATATTGTCTCTATAGATAATCTCTGCATATCTGATGGTTTATTGGCTTTAGAAAATAATATAGGAGTTACAGAATTAACTCTATCATCTGTGCATTGCGCACTTAATAAAACTGCTATAAGTAGCTCAAAAATATTCTCATGATTTAGGGGTATTTGAATTGAAGGATAAATACTATTAAGTTCCTTCATTATATAATCTACTTTTTCAGACTTTTTCATTATTAAATTTTTTTATGTTAGCGTTGCTATTATTAAGCAAACTATTACAGATACACTTAGTGGCTTACGTAATTTAGGGTACCATTTGGGAATACTTGATATTTCTGAAAAAAAAATATCAATTAATAATGTTAATACAAAACCTATCATCAAAATAGCTATTCCAATATCTTGAGGTAACATTAAGGCTGGCCACCCTAATAATGAAGGTATAACACTAAATATTAAATGCTTTTTATAGTGTGTACTCTGTTTACTTCTAGATATAGCGCACCCCCAATGCACTCCTCCGAGAAAAGATAGAATGATAGCGCCATAAAATAATACAAAAGTCTGTGTTAGATTAGATGTTTCAAGCGGTCCTAATAAACTGTATATAGTGCATCCCCAAAAAGGTATTAAACCCATAGCACCAAGTATTAGTGGAAATCGAGGTATTCCAAAAATATTTTTATTTTTTTCATTCTCAATATTAGTGATAGTCATTTTTCTATTTCTTTTAATGAAATATATTAATAATACTTAAATACCAAACATTATTCATCAAATGGGTTAGATTGAACCCATTCAACTGTCTCACGCAAAAGTGTTGGAAAGTCACGAACGTTAACTTTAAGACTATCCCTGCGTAAAAAGTCAAACTTTGTCTCTTCTACTGGATTTTCTCTAATTGGGAGAGGTGTTTGCATATTAGGAATATATTTTTTACATTCGGCGTATATATCTTTCCAGTGTATACTTCCATAAACACCAAAATACCTACCGAATGCATTTTCGTCTTCATATGCAGCTAACATTAACTTCCTTAAGTCATGGAGGTGTATCATTGATGCTGAATCATTTGGAGTTTGTGTGTGTCTTGGTGGTCCACCTTCTATTAAGCTTTTTATCCATGAGAAGGGATTATGACGCATGTGATCTGGAAGTATTGCAGTGCCATAAAGCCCGGTAGGTAAAAAAATTGAAAGGCGGATACCTTCTTTTTCACAAAATTCTAGGGCAATTTTTTCCATTATAGTTTTTGCTGCAGAAGTATATTTTTTCTCTTTACACTGATGCTCTACATCAGACCAATGATCTTCATTTTTTATAGGAACAGCTGGAAATGGGTTTGCACTAGATGTTGATGAGCAAATAACAGCTTTTTTAATCCCACATTTTTTTGCTGTTTCAAGTATATTCATACATCCAGTTACAGTGGGCATAATTATTTCTATATAACCTTGATCAATCTCCATTTCTTTAGCATTTTTCCCATTAAGTCCCGTATATGTTGGTATGAGGGATGCTATAAAAACGCAGTCAGCGCCTTCTAATGGCGCCTGAAGTGAATCCATATTTCGCATGTCAGATGTAAATAAATTTAGATTTTCTGAGTTTTGAAGTAATTTAAGATAACGTGTTTTCGACTTATTGCTGTTATCTCGCATTGTACCATTTACTATATATCCTCTCTTTAGTGCCTCACAAGTAATATGTGAGCCTACTAAACCACTGGCTCCAATCACACATATTTTATTCTTTATCATTAATAAATATTCTCCAAGATATTTTTCAAAGGGTAGATTATTAAGAATATAAAATTTATTAGAATGTATATACCAGACTACTTTCAGCGTGGTAATTTGTATATTCAAACTCATTAAAATTAGAAAAATTTTGTTCTCTCCCTAATGATATTGTAAAAGTAACTGAGCTTGAGATACTATAGTTAAATGAACCACCAATTTCTGCGCTTAGATCCATTCTATCTTTAGAGTCTGTAGTTCTATGTTTTAGGTAATAACTATATGAAGGACTTGTAAATAAATTAACTGAGCGAATATCTGAAATTTGAAGGGTGTAATCTAGGCTTGAAGATAAGTTGATTAGCCTATCTCTAGATCCTGAACTATCAAATCCTTTTTTGTTTATATTAAAAGAAAAGGAAGGCTGTAATTGTATTGCATCATTTTCTTGAATAATACCTGATCCAATGTGTAATGAGGATGCAAGAAATCCGTTAAAATAACTAATGCTACCTTCTGAATGCCCTTCAACAAATTTAAAACCATAATCGAGATTTTTTATAAGTCCGTCCATGAAAGAAGTATCACCCATAATACCAAATGAATAACTATCTAAATCAGAATTAATTGTGGTTGTTTCTATATTTGCGGAAATGTTAATTTTATTTCCATTGCTAATGTTCAAAGACGGTCCCGTCTTGATGCTGGTATAATTTATATCTGATCCTCTTAATTCAGTATGAGCGTCTGCAAAATTAATAAACGAAGACTTCCATCTCATACCAAATAAGTTTCTATCGCCGGATACAACAATTGTATTAGATAGGGCTTTGTCTCCTTTTTCATTCGTACTTGCTTGGGAGGCATTTGTATTATATGAGGTTCCTAATATTAGGGTTCCAGAAATAACACCTGGTCTATTGAGGTCAATTAAGTGATCAGTTTTTCTTCTAGCAAGTGCATTTTTCGGATCAATACTTAAAGCGCGCCTGAATGCTGCGATGGCGCGATCATGAAAACCTAAGGCCTCCGCTTCAAGAGCATAATCAATGTTCGCTTCAACATTAGTTGGGTTTTGTAGAACCTCTTCCCATAATGACTCAAGTGTATTGGTATTTTTTATTTCAGAGGCATAACTTGTGCTCAAAAGTAATGAACAATATATGCCTATTACTATAAGCAAGGGTTGATATAATCTAGTTATAAAAAAATTACACATATGTCTGATAGATACTAGCTGCCAGAGGATTCACGCGCAGCTTTTCTTCTAGCTGCTTTACGTGCTTTCTTAGCTGCACGTTTGGCGGCCTTAGCTTTTTTAGCTGCAGCTTTAGCTTGTTTAGCTGCAGTTTTAGCTTTTTTCTTTGCGAGTTTACTAGACTTTTTTGCCTGTGCTTTAGCTTTTTTAGCTGCAGCTTTAGCTTTCTTAGAAGCTGATTTAGCCTTTTTTGATGCGGATTTTGCAGCTGATTTAGCCTTTTTTTCAGCTGCTTTAGCTTTTTTCTTTGCTTTCTTGGTTGCGGCTAAAGTTTTTTTATTATTAGATTTAAGGGCCTTGGATTTTTTACCTTTTGGACTATCTTTTGAGACCTTAAGTTTGTTCTTAGTTTTTTTATTTTTTTTCGCTTTTTTATTTTTCTTTGAAGATTTAGATATACTTTTATTACTTTTCTTCTTGGTTTCTTGTTGGTCATTTATAGACCTAATACGTAAGGGATTGTCTTCATCGGCTATTAAATTAACTATGGCAGTTGTTTGCGCTGTTGCAATTGCAACACGTGCGCTAGTTTTTGTGTTAGTAACGCTTTCAATCTCATTTTTAGCTTGTTCAACTGCTGCAGAGGCATTTTCTGCTTTTTTCTGCAAGTCATCAGCAGCAGAGATTGCTTGATTTGCTGCCTCTTGGGCATTTACAAATTCTGAATTTGCTATTTCTACTCCATTTTTAGCGGCTTCTAGATTCTGTTCTGCGTCCTGGATATTAGTATTAATATTTGTAATATCATTGCTTATGGATTGCCAATTCTGATTTGCTACCTCGGATTGAGTAGTGGCATTATCAAAAACTTTATTTGCTAAATCATTTTCTAGTTTTGCAGATTCTAATTCATCAGTAGCACTTGCAAGATTATTATTTGCTTTAATGAGATTTAAATTAGCTTTGTTAATTTGTTTTTTAGCTTTTTCATCTAATCCTGTAAAATTACCTTGAGCTTGTTCAAAAATTTTGGTTGCATCAGTTACACGACTTTGAGCTGCATCAAACGCTGTTTCTGCGTTATTTTTTCTAGTATTTGCTGCATTATATTTTGTGGTAGCATCATTAAGATTTACACTTTTGTTTTCTAATGATGTTTGTTGAGAAACTAGATTATTTTTTTGTTTGTTTAGGTTCTTTTCTAATTTAGTTGTATCTTTACCTTGATCTTGCCTATCTTTTATTTTTTTTTCGATATTTTCGATATTGTTTTTAGTATTTTCTATTTTAGTATTTAAATCATCAACAGCGCCTTTTGCTTTATTATATGTTTTTTGTTTTTTACCAAAGTCTTTACTCGCTGAGCTCTTTTCATTTTTTGCTGAACTAAGTGCCTTATCTGCTTCTTTCTTTTCTTTATTAGCAGCACCATATACGAGTATAGCATCAGCTGTTTCTTGACCCCATGCTTCTACTTTTTTGTTATAGTTTTTTTGAGATTTTTCTTGATCCTGTTTTAATTGATCAAAAGTCTCCTGTATTGAATTTAGGTTTTCCTGACTACTTTGATATTTTTCATCAGCTTCTTTTAAAGATAATTCAGATGCTGTCTTCTCATCATTTGCTAAAATAATTGATGATGAAAGTTGATCTTTTTCGTTAATAAGATCAGTTAACTTAGATTCAGCAGAATCTTGGATAGTGTTTGCCGAAATTAAAGCAGAATTTTTATTCTCTGCTTCTATCTTTAATTGATTTGCTTTATTCAGTGCCTCTTCAGCTTGTCTTGCAAAATTAGCTTCGTTGAGTAGGGCTTTCTCTAGTGCAGCTATAGCAGCAGACGATATATTTGTTTCACTATTATTTGCAGTAACATTACTTGGCTTATTTTTTAGATATTGACGTGCTTCTTTTTTAAGTCGTCTTCTAACTTGATCAAGCAGGTTTTTTTGATTCACAAGAATTCTACAGGCAGAACCAGTACATGATCGTAGCTGCTTATTAATAATCTTAGTAAGGGCTATTGTTTGGTTAATGTTAGCTGCTAATTTAGTTGATCGGAGGGCTGGCCGGTTAGCTAGTGCTCCAGCTGTATTTCTTCTAATATTACCCTCAGCACGAATTCTTTGTGGGTTTAAGTCAGTTATATCAGGAATGTTATTTAAAAATATTGGTAGTTCAATTTCATATAATTCTGCCTGTTCTTCTGATATAGTCGATGGTTCTTCAGATATCTGAATACCTTGTGATACCTGTAGGTAAGTATCACTGTTGTTTAGAATGGTTGTAATTTGTGCAGGATTATTTGTAATTGTATTTGTGCTGAGAGATTGTCGGGTAACGCTAGCCAATCCTTCTCGAAGAACAACTTCAGTTCCTCCAGATCTGGAAACAAGTAAATCTAGTTTTGTCCCTTTAACTTTAACTATGGCATCGGGGGATAAAATTTCATAGGAATCTGATGGAAGGGTACCAGATTGGAATCTTACAATTCCGCTATTTACTTTAACAGAAAATTTTGATTCATTTTTTTTGCCTTCATAAGAGCTTAACTCTATCTCACTATCAGGTCCTAAGTTAATAATTGTTTGATCGGCAAAGAGAATTTCAACCTTACTATTCATTAGAGTCTTTATTTTCTGCCCTGGATAGACTTTCATACCACCAGTAAGTATTGACTCACGACTATCATCCTCAGCACTAACAATATTATTTATAAGTGAAACTACTCCTATTGATTCAGTAGTAGTCTGAGCTCGTGCATGGTTATTTATGGAAAGTATTCCAGTAATTAACGTGATAAACAAAAAGCTATAAAAATACATATAAGAATGATTTATTTTATTATTTATCATAGTACTTAAACCCTAATATTTTTGAAATACAAACAAAGTCTAGTTATTTTTCCTGCTTTTCTCAGATAATAATGACAATTGTCGGATATTTTTATCATTTCTTTGGTCTTTCAAGAGGGTGGGGTAATCACCGGTAAAACAATGATCTGTATATGAGGGGGAATTATTATCCCGTCCTTGTTTATGACCCATTGCTCTATAAAGTCCATCTATACTAAGGAACTCAAGGCTATCAGCTCCTATATGTTTTTGCATGTCCTCAAGCGAATGGTTGGCAGCGAGAAGTTGTTGATGGCTTGGTGTATCTATCCCATAAAAATCAGGATGTGTAATGGGGGGTGCACCAATACGCATATGAACTTCAGAGGCCCCTGCATCTCTAATCATTTGTACTATTTTTATAGCAGTAGTTCCCCTTACGATAGAATCATCAACAAGTATTACTCTTTTATTTTCCACCAAAGAACGGTTGGCATTATGTTTAAGTTTTACTGATAGAGCGCGAATTTCTTGTTGTGGTTCTATAAATGTACGTCCCACATAATGGTTCCTTATAATCCCGAGTTCGAAGGGTATCTGCGATATCTCAGCAAAACCTACTGCAGATGGGACACCGCTATCAGGCACTGGAACAACAATATCCGCCTCTACAAAAGATTCTTTTGCTAATTCTTTGCCAAATTTTTTTCTGCACTCATAAACATTTATGCCTCCGACATTACTATCTGGTCTCGCGAAGTAAATGTATTCAAATATACATGGCCGAGGAGGGCGGTGAGGGAATGGTTTTATACTTTGTAACCCGTCTTCTGTTATAACCACTATTTCGCCATTTTCAATTTCTCTAATAAAATTAGCACCTATAATATCAAGAGCACATGTTTCCGAACAAAGAATGTAGTGACCATTAAGTTCGCCTAATACTAAAGGCCTAATTCCTAATGGGTCCCTAACGCCGATAAGTTTCTTATTTGTTAAAATAGTTAATGCAAAAGCGCCTTCGATTTGGAATAAAGCATCGATAAGTCGAGATAAGGTTCTCTCCCGTTTCGATAGTGCTACGAGTTGCATTATGACTTCTGTGTCTGATGTAGATTGAAATATTGAGCCTTCTTGGACTAATTGATCTCTAAGTGTTCTAGCATTAGTTAAATTACCATTATGTGATACCGCGAATCCGCCACCAGCTAGATCTGCAAAAAGAGGCTGAACATTACGTAGTACTGTATCACCAGTAGTAGAGTATCTAACATGACCAATTGCAGAGGTTCCTGAAAGTTGCTTTAGAACTTCAGGTTTTGTGAAGTTATCTCCTACAAGGCCTAGGCGACGCTCGGCAAAGAATCTACGGCTATCACAAGTGACAATACCTGCTGCCTCTTGCCCCCTATGTTGTAAAGCATGAAGCCCAAGTGCGGTTATAGCAGCTGCATCAGGGTGACCGAAAATGCCAAAAACGCCGCATTCTTCTCGCATTCTATCGTCGTCGCTTCTAGTATAGATCATTCGGCATTAGATTCCTGAGATTTAAGAACCTGTTATATAAACCCTAATAAACTAATCATTTCAAAGACGCTATGAAAAAGCGAAAAATATGAAGAAAATTTATAAAAATCGGGTCTGAGAGTTCAAATAATATAGTATTTTGTTATTACTTTATACCAAGAATTTTGGCATTCCCTTCTATTATAATTAGCCTAATATATAATTAGTTATTTTTATTGGTCATTATAGGATTATTATGTGCCTAAAATCGCTTTATTTAGAGTTCTTTTATCTAATATTTTTTAAAAATAAGAATAGCGGGTAATTGTGTCGGACTCATATGTTTTTTTAGAGGATAGTACTACTCAATCCAGGCGTTTTTATGACGATCCTCTTTTTTCTATCGTTGCAAGTCAGCCAAATGAGGTTGCGGGTGCCTTTAATAAAATTATACAGGCCTTATCTGATGGTTTATACGTTGCTGGGTATGTCTCTTATGAACTGGGCTATGTTTTAGAAAAAAAACTTCAAAAGAAATTACCAAACTTGCGTAGTTTTCCTTTAGTAAACTTCGCGGCATTTCAACGCGTGAGATACGACTATAAACCTCAAAATTATCATGAAGAAAAGTGTTTTATTGAGGTCTTTCCAACCTGTACAGAGGAACAATACACAAAAACTTTTAAAAAAGTTATGCACTACATAAATTCAGGTGAAGTATATCAGTTGAACCTTACTTTTCCAATGAAAGGTGAATATTCAGGAGATCCCATTAACCTATATGATATTCTTATTAGGCAACAGCCAGTAAAGTATGGTGGGATTGTAGCGTTAGGAAATCCTGTGGTATTAAGCTTATCTCCCGAATTATTTTTCTCATGTAAGGGAAAAGAAATTAAAACAAGTCCTATGAAGGGAACAATTAGAAGGGGTAATACAAAAAAGGAAGATAGGGAGCTTATAGAGTTAATGTCATCTGATGAAAAATCACGTGCTGAAAACTTAATGATTGTTGACTTGCTTAGAAATGACTTGAGCAAAATAAGTGAAACTGGATCGGTTAAAGTAACGGATTTATTTAAGATTGAGACCTTTCCTTCTCTGCATCAAATGACTTCTTCAATTAAATCACAATTAAATACAGATATTAATATAACTGATCTTTTTATAAGTCTATTTCCGTGCGGTTCAGTAACTGGTGCACCAAAAATTAGAGCTATGGAACTTATTAGTGAATTAGAATTTGTGCCACGAGGTGTCTACTGTGGTGCTATAGGCTATATTGATCCTGGGGGCTCCTCTTGTTTTAATGTTGCTATAAGAACTGCCAGTTTATTTGAAGATGGTGAGGCGTTTTTTAATGTTGGTAGTGGAATTGTATCTGACTCCATTTCTAAGGCAGAATATGAAGAATGTTTATTAAAAGCAAAATTATTAGATATAACTAGGAATAAGAGAAGATGATTAGACATATTGTTTTATTTCGCGCCCGTAAGTCTGAAGATATTCAGGCGATGTACGATGGTTTAGAAAGGTTGATTGCTATAAAAGATGCTAATGTTCTAGAAGTAAAACTTAATGAGCGTAAAGACTCCTGGTCTGATGAAATAGATGTTATCGTTTATGGTGAATTTAAAGACTTAGCTGCCCTTAATAAATTCAAAGAAAGTCCTGTATACAAAGACACAATAAAGATAGTAAAACCTTTACGTGACATACGTATTGCTGCGGATTATACAGTCACAGATTAGTATTAGTTATATCGAGGTAGTAATTTAACTTAGGAATTTAATGTGAGACTTTCGAATTGTCATAATTTTAAAGATTTTAGAAAACTTGCTAGGAAACGGCTCCCTTCTCCTATTTTTCATTATATAGATGGTGGGTCAGATGATGAAGTAACTTATCGTAGGAATACTCAAGCATATGATGAGGTTGATTTAGTACCTAATATTTTAAATGATGTTACAGATGTTGACTTATCTACTAATATTTTTGGGAAAAAATTAGATCTTCCTTTCTATTGTGCCCCTACAGCGCTACAGAGGCTATTTCATTATGATGGTGAGCGTGCTGTTGCCCTTGCTGCACAAAAATATGGAACAATGTTTGGTGTTTCTTCGCTAGGTACAGTAAGTGTCGAAGAAATTGGTGGAATGATAGACTCTCCTAAAATGTTTCAATTCTATTTCCATAAAGATAGAGGTTTAAATAAGAGTCTCCTTGATCGCGCTAGAGAAGCTAATTTTGATGTACTTGCACTAACCGTTGATACAATTACTGGCGGAAACAGAGAAAGGGATCTGAGAACTGGATTTACTTCACCCCCCCGTCTTACCCCATCAAGCTTAATGAGTTTTGTATGTAAGCCGCAATGGGGGATCAATTATCTAACAAAACCTAAATTTGAATTACCCCATCTTCAAGATTATGTGGGTGCGGGTACAGATATTACAGTATCCGTTGGCCAATATTTTGAAACAATGTTAGATCAATCAATGAGTTGGTCTGATGCGGAGGATTTATGTGCTAGCTGGGGTGGGCATTTTGCACTCAAAGGAGTGATGAGTGTTGCTGATGCAAAACGAGCTGTTGATATAGGATGTACAGGACTTATTGTTTCTAATCATGGTGGGCGTCAACTAGATGGTGCTAGAGCGCCATTTGACCAACTTGAAGAAATTGTTGATGCTGTTGGTGATAAAATTGATGTTATTTGCGAAGGCGGAATTCAGCGTGGTACGCATGTTCTTAAGGCCTTATCCGTTGGCGCCAAGGCCTGCTCCGGCGGTCGTTTATACCTCTATGCTTTAGCCGGTGCTGGTCAAGCTGGTGTAGAGCGTGCCCTTCTTCAGTTCAAAGGTGAGATAGAGCGTGGAATGAAACTTATGGGATGTACTTCTATTAATCAGCTTAACCGTAATAACCTACGATACAGAGACTTCCAACGTAATCATCAATTATAATTATTTTTGGAGAAGTTTTGTGCCTATAGATTTTTATTTTGTTTGCGTATCTCCTTGGGCTTTTATTGGTATTGATAAATTAAATGAATTATCAAGAAGTTATGGCCGTTCTATAAACTTTAAACCTATTGATTTAATCAGTTTATGGAAAGAAGCAGGGGCAGGTAAGCCACTCAAAGACAGGCCTGCGGTATTGAAAGATTACCGTTTGATTGAATTGCGTCGTTGGGCAGAATGGAGAAAAAAGAGTATTAATATTAACCCCAAACATTTTCCTGTTCCCTTTAATCCATCATCTAGAGCTATCATAGCTGCCCTTCAATCCGATATAGATGGTTATGAAATTACTAGAGCTATTATGAGTGGTTGCTGGGTTGAGGATAAAGATATCAGTAATCCAGATGATCTAAAATCCATTATCTCAGGTATTGGTGTGGATGCACAGCATATCTTAGAGCACTCTAATTCAAATGAAGTCACAGAAGAGATGGAAAGAAACACTCAAGAGGCCTTATCTCGTGGACTTTGGAGTGTCCCATCATATGTTGTTGATCAAGAGATATTTTACGGGCAGGATCGCCTTGAGATGATTGATTGGATACTTTCTAATAATAATTAAACTTTCAATTTTAGAATTTCATAAATATATATACTTGAAAATCAACGCAAGGGGTTGGTAAGTATATAAAAATTAGTTATATTATCATGTTGATCTTAGTTAGTTTTATATGCAAATAGCCACTAAGATATTTACTTAATACCTTTATAAATAATCTTATAAGTTATCAATTGATAATCAACTGGGAACACTATGGAATTACGAAATTGGCAACAAGAGGTTATTGATAGTTTTCCTGCAACTATAGAAAAATATCGTCGATTTATTCTTAAGGCTCCAACAGGTGCAGGAAAGACTGTTCTGGCCAGTGAATTAATAGAAAGATTTTATAAGAAAAAGAAAGTAGTTGTACTTTGCCACCGATTAGTTTTACTTGAGCAATTAGAAAGTGCTCTTTCTAAGCGTCATAGGGTTCATAAATTAACTTTATCTGATAAAAGTGCTGCTTTTGAAGACTATAATATCCTTCTTTCTACTAACCTTAGAGCAAGGGCAATTTTGGATGAGGCCGTACCACAGGCTGACTTAATAATTGTAGATGAAGCCCATCGTGTATCTCCAAACGGAAATAGCTATAAACAAATAATCGATTTGTTTGTAGAGCACGGAAAAACTGATGCCCAATTTATAGGACTAACGGCTTCACCTGAGCGTAGGACAGCCGATCAGAGAGACCAGCTTAATTTAGCGTTTGATGCTATTATTGACTGTGCAAATATTGAAGAACTTATTGAGGAAGGCGTTCTTGTAAAGCCTGTTTATCGTCCTCATTTTGTCCATGATTTAGATCTAAGCAAATTAGATATTGCCTCTGGAGATTTCCCTGTAAGTAAATTATCTACCTCTATAATTAATTCATCAATGATTGATTGTGCTATTTGGTCTTACATGGAAGAAAGGGAAAAGGCTCGTCCAAAATCTATTTCTGCTTGGTTTTGTCCAGATATTAGTGTAGCGGAATTTACACTAGAAAGAATAAGGGAAAAAGATATCAAGGGAGAAATAGTTACAGCTGGAACTCCAATTAAAGAACGAATGAAACTTTTAAAGCAGCATGAAAGCGGTGAGTTGGAAGCTATGGTTTCTGTTGGTGTGCTGACTGAAGGTTGGGATAATCCTCACTGTAATATTATTGTACATTTAAGACCGACCCTATCAAAGGTTCTATGGGGACAGTCAGTAGGCCGTGGATTACGTGCGGCTCCTGATAAAGATAAATGTGTCGTCATTGATGTAAGTTCAAATTGGAGTACTTTTGGTCCTGTTGAGAAACTTAAATGGAACTTATGGAGTAATAGAGGCTCACATTTGCAATATATGAACCGTTTTAATTGGATAGGTTTGCAGCAAGATGGAGAAAATGATGATAAAACATATCTTTTATGCAAAAATGAATTAGCAAGTGGTCTTAGATGTTCCCTTATTTATAAGAAGGGAGAATATGAAAATGATACATGTCCGGCTTGTGGTACATATGCTGCTGTAGATATCTATAAAGAACAGAAACTAGAAAATACATTAAACGAAAAAGGATTGCATAGACTTTTCTTTGAGAGAGTTCCAAAAGCCTTTGAAAGGATGGACCTTTCTACCTGGAGAACAATTGGAGACACAACATGGAAAACTGCAACTGATAAAGAAAAGGTTTTCCTTTCCTTCTGTATCGCATTTTCTGAAGTTACTGGAGATGAAACGAATTCAGAGACTGAGTATTGGGATGCGGCTTTGGCTGCTGAGATACATATTAGAACCTACTTAGTTAAAAATGACTTTACTATAAAAAAACAAGAAAGTTTTGATTTATCAATAATAGCCGATGGCATGATAACGGGTAGGATAGTTCGGCCATTACAAACTCATTATGGGATTTCTCTTTGCGGTTTAGCATTTGAAGAAGCTACTGATGCGGAAAGAGAAAGAAAATACCAAAAAGCTATTAGAGTTGCAGAGAGACTAGCTGTCTTAGGGTGCTCGAACAGAGACACTCTACCCTATTTTAATGCTCGAGATATCAAAGTATAAGCATTAATAGTTCATAAAATAGACTTTTTTAGGATATAATTTGCAATGAAAGTATCAGCATCGTGTTACTAGTTCTTGATATATTCTATTCATTCCGTAGTCCTTATTGTTATTTACTGAATGAAAGGCTAAAGAAACTAGAGCAAAATATGGATATTACCATAAATATCAAACCAGTATATCCTTTAGCTATACGGGACCCTAAATTCTTTGAACGCTCCGACCCCTTACGTCGTGCATATCATATTAGAGATGCAGAACGGGTAGCTAATTTTCTTGGCCTCCCCTACAGAAGACCAGTCCCTGACCCAGTAGTTTCAGACTTAAAAACTGATACTATTGCTAATGAACAACCATTTATTCAACCTGTAACTAGAATGGCTGTTGCGGCTAGTATTCTTAACGCAAGTTTTGATTTTACTTACTCAGTAATGAACATGATGTGGAATGGGAGTACTGATAACTGGCATGAAGAGATTAACATGCAAGATGCAGTCATTAATGCCGGTTTAAATTGGGAAGAATTAAACAGGATTGTTGAAAAAGACAAATTACTTTTAGATTCTATTATTAATAAAAACCAGCAAAACCAAAGAGAATGTGGTCATTGGGGTGTACCGCTTATGGTTGTAGAGGGGGAACCATTTTATGGTCAAGATAGGTTTCTGGATTTACAATGGAGAATAGAAAAATTAATTAGGTAGCTTTTAGAAATTATATTATTTATCTCCTGGAAATAGGGTGCAAATTTCCTCGTATCTATATCTTCTCGAAATAGAACTATTATAATCGAATATATCAAGAGTTTTATCAAATGACTCTCGAGATATAGACGGTCTCCCAGTCCAACATCCAAGACTCTGATAAGACCTTATACATTCTTCTAACGAATTTATGTCTATATTTTTAAAATAAGGTTCTATTGATCGTGTAATTCTAATTGGAGATTGGGTTTTAATAAAAGTACATGCTTTTTTATATGCTCTACAGAATGCTTCTCCCATATCGGTGGTTGGCCAATCTTTCTTAGATGCTAAACTAGAAAATGCACACTTACCTACTGTTTCGCCAACTTTAGTCAACACAAAACCAAGCCCATCAGATTCAATCTGTTGCGGCTCAGGTCCTTGCTGGTGTATATACTGGCCGTTTCCTTCACGAAAATACTGGTCCATACTTTTTCCATTTTCTGGAATTATAGGTTTAATGTTTTTATAATTTATACCAGCTTTATGGCAAGCATACTTAAACATAGATAGCGGTTGTCCTCCTGGTTGTAATAGAACTTCTGTACCTTCAAGTTTATCCCACGTAAAATTACTATTTTGATCTCTTCCTGTAATAAAAAATCCATCTCTTTCGTTTATTTGAGCAAAATGTTCTACGTCAATAGATTCGTTCTTTTCTAAGGCGCTAAAGGATTGACTAATAGCAGATTGAATTACATGAACTTTTCCTAGTTGAAGAGCCTTTATAGCTTCTCCCGGATTATTAGCGATTGACCAATAAGGTGATAAGCCCTCAGATTGTAAATATTTTTCTGAAATTGTTAAAATAAGAGGCGAGTAAAAGGCAGAGAAACGGCTGAACTGGATATTAATTTTATTCATATAAAAATACCCCAGGGTAATTATAGATACTATTGATATTAATATATTTAGTTCATTCTTAATTATCTCACAAAAACCCTAAAAAAATAAGGTCACGGAGGTTAACATGGAATTATATGATAATTATAAAACTTTAAGCTTCTCAAGGGAAGAAAATATACTCACAATTACTCTTGGTGCTAATTCAGATATGGCTATTGTTGATGGTGATATGCACTATGAATTATCAAGATTATTTTATGATCTAGCTTATGATAATGATACAGACATAATAATACTTACAGGAACTGGAAACTCATTTTGTGCGGGTGGTGATATTAATTGGCTAGAAAATGCTGCTAAAGATCCTAATCTTTTTTCACGGATAGCTGTAGAGGCAAAACAAATTATTTTTGGAATTCTTGATTTAGAAAAACCAATAGTTTGTCGGCTTAATGGTGACGCTGTTGGTCTAGGTGCAACACTAGCATTATTTTGTGATATAATTATAGCTGATGAAAATGCCCGCATAGGAGACTTACACGTTAATGTTGGTTTATCGGCTGGTGATGGTGGTGCGATAATCTGGCCTCAGTCTATTGGATATCCAAGGGCAAAAGAATTTCTTATGACTGGTAGAATAATAAGAGGTTCTGAAGCGGCAGAAATGGGACTTATAAACTATGCTGTTGAAGCTGAGAAACTAGATGATACTGTCAAAGGTTTAGTATTAAAACTTAAAAATGGTCCTACACAGGCTATTCGATTGACCAAAGTTTCAGTAAACGTTGGTCTTAAACAATTAGCTCATAGTATGATGGATGCTTCTATCAGTTATGAGGCTCTTACAAATTATTCATCTGATCATTTGGAGGGAATAGCAGCATTCAAAGAGAAAAGAAGACCAAAGTTTACCGGTAAATAAAAGTAAAATATAATATTATAGTATAGTATATCTCTATTTTTATACTACCCTAAGTGCCGCAATATGTCTTATATCCAACAAGACCGTCCGGTGATGGTTCCATATAGTCATATTTAAAAGTGGTCTCATTATAGGGGTCAGTAACAACAGTCAAAAGTTTATTAAATGTTGTAATATCATTATTTTTTTGTGCAGCATCAATCGCCAATTCAACAAGGTGATTCCTTGGAATATAAATGGGATTATTTTTTTTCATAACTTCTAAATAATCTTCCTGAGAACTTGAATTATTTTTTATTCTAGATTTCCAATTTTTTTTCCATGAAATAAATTCTTTTTGATTATAAGTTTCATCATTAAAATTAATTCCATATGTCAGATGTACAAAAAGGTTTGTATAATCTACTTTATTTACTGACATCCAGTCTAACAACCCCCAGATCAGTTTTGAATCTTCATCATTTTTTCCAGTAAGTCCAATTTTTCTTTTCATCATACTTAGCCAAAGGTTATGAAATATATCTTTGAATGTTGAAAGTTTTTTTGTTGCTAGTTTAATAGCTTCATCCTTATCCGGATGGATAATAGGTATAAGCGATTCTGCAAATCGAGCAAGATTCCAATTTGCTATAGAGGGTTGGTTCTCAAAAGAGTAACGGTTATTATGGTCTATAGAGCTAAAGGCTATTTTAGGGTTGTAATCATCCATAAAAGCGCAGGGTCCATAATCGATTGTTTCACCTGATATAGTCATATTGTCAGTATTCATAAC
>DBHM01000026.1 GCA_002296185.1 Alphaproteobacteria bacterium UBA828 | reverse complement strand
GAGCGAAAGTTGCTCTTTCATGATCTTGCTCTATACAGTTGATTTCATCATTTTGTAATTTTTTTAGAAAATTTATTAAATTATTTTCACTAATTCCTATGAATTTTTTTTCGATATCTGCCAATTTATCGCTTGGCATAATGTTACATTCGTGCATTTCGTAGACCGGTCCCTCATCTAGCCCTTCAGTCATTTTCATATAACTCAAACCCGTTTTTTTATCGCCATGCAAAATTGAATACTCCATTGGTGACGCACCTCTCCATCTGGGTAGAAGAGATCCATGGACGTTAATGCAACCAATTCTTGGTATTGCTAATATTTCTTTAGGTATTAATAGACCATAGGCCACAACAAGTATTAAATCGGGTTCAAGATTTTGTATCTTTTCAAGGACATCCTTATTTTTGAGAGATGCAGGCTGAAAAATATCTAAACCTTCATTAATGGCTAATTGTTTGACTGGTGAAGGTTCAATTTGTTTTCCCCTTCCCGATACTCTGTCTGGTTGAGTCAACACGCAAGAAATATGAAAATCTGATTTCATTATTACTTCAAGATGCCGAGATGCAAAAAAAGGAGTTCCAGCAAACACAATTTTCATTTCAAGACCTTTTTTTAGAAAGTTTCTTTCTTATCATTTCCCTTTTTACACTAGAAATAAAATCAACCATCAGCTTACCATCAAGATGATCAATTTCATGTTGTACAACAACTGCCATCAAATCCTCTAATTCAATATATTCTTTTTGCCCATCCAAATTAATAAATGAAGCTTTTACTTTACTTGGCCTTTCAACTTCTTCATAAAATCCGGGTATAGATAGACAACCTTCCGAGTAAGACTTCTTTGTTGGATCTATGATCTCCACTATGTGAGGATTAATAAATACCATGGGGTTAGTTTTGTCTTCGCTTATATCGATAACAAATATTCTTTTATGCTCATTGACCTGAGTTGCAGCCAGGCCAATTCCAGAACCTTCATACATTGTTTCCAACATATCATCTGCAAGCTTTTTAATAGACTCATCAACAGATTGGATCGGCTCTGCCACTGTTCTTAATCTAGGATCAGGAAATGTAAGGATTTTTAGTAATGCCATGATTTATTTTCCTCTATATTAGTATACAATTTTTGTTTTGGAGAAAATTGTGTCAGTAACAGTATCAATACTTATAGGATCCGAATCTGATCTAGATCTAGCGAATAAATGCTCAGATACTTTGGATTCATTATCAATAACTAACTCTATTCAAGTGTTATCAGCTCACAGAACACCTGCTTTGCTGGAGACTCATATAAGAGAGTCCGAAGCAGGTGGAACCAAAGTATTTATTGCAATGGCAGGGTTGGCTGCGCATTTAGCTGGAGCTGTCGCCTCTAAAACTGTTTTGCCGGTAATAGGCGTGCCAGGCGATGGAGGTCCTCTCAGTGGAATGGATGCTCTTTTGTCTACCGTACAAATGCCAAAAGGCATACCAGTTGCAACAGTAGCTATAGGATCTGCTGGCGCTATAAATTCTGCTTACCTAGCAGCACAAATGTTAGGAATTGAATCTGAATCAACCAGAAATGCTTTACTAAAAGTAAGAGAAGATGGTGTAGAGGCAATCAAAGAGTCCAATAAGAAGTTAGCTGATTCATAGACAGATGACCTCTCTAGACTCAATTCTTGAGTGCTTGAAATCTGGAGAAACAATAGCTTACCCAACTGAGGGAGTTTGGGGACTTGGTTGTGACCCCACCAACAATGAAGCAATAAAAGAGCTACTCGAACTTAAAGGACGCTCTAAAGATAAAGGTCTAATCTTAATAGGTTCCAAGATCGAGCATTTTATTGATTTTGCTCATGTAGAAGAATACAAAAATAAACTTATGACTAAATGGCCTGGCCCACATACTTGGTTGGTGCCACCAAAGAAAGATATCAGTGAATATATAATAGGGAATCACGATAAAGTTGCATTGAGGCTAACTGATCATGCTCTTGTCTGCAGTATTTGTAATTCTTTCGGAGGGCCAATAGTTTCAACCTCTGCCAACAAAGAAGGGCTGCCCACACTTGAAAATAGTAAAGAAATTCTGGCCAATTTTCCTCATGTTAAATGCCTCGAAGGCAGTCTAGGAGGACAAGATAAACCTTCCACAATACAAGACGTAATCACAGATTTAATTATTAGGTAGCTATGAAAGACTCTAAGAAATTTGCCGTTATAGGTAGTCCAATAAAGCACTCTCTTTCTCCTAAAATACATCAGATATTCGCTTCAAAGTTAGGTATTGAAATAAGCTATCAAGCTTTACCAATTGAGCCAGAGGAGTTTGAGGCATCTGTCGAAAAGTTATTTGATGAAGGATACGATGGTTTAAATGTTACATTGCCATTAAAAGAACTTGCCTATAGATATGCCGATAAGCAAACTCAAGAATCAGAGATGTGTAAGTCAGTGAATACTCTTTGGAAAGAAGGCTCCTCAATCATGGCTGATAGCACTGATGGAAGGGGTCTCTTAAAGGATTTAGATGATAAGAGAGTCGATGTCCTGGATAAAGAAATAGTAATTTTGGGTGCCGGTGGATCGGCTAAAGCAATTATTCCAAGTATCCTAAAGGCAAGCCCGAAGCGAATAACGATCTGTAATAGAACTCTTTCTAAAGCAGAGATGTTAGCTAAGGAATATGTTTCTTTAAAAATACCTATCGAGATTATTGCTATGACTTCTGAACCAGATCTCAGGCCAGACTTGGTTATAAATACTACATCGGCCGGTGTTTTAAATCAGGGTTTGGAAATACCTAATAACTTATTTACTACAGATACTTGCGTATATGATCTCTCCTATTCAAGAATAGAGACTCCTTTCTTGCAAATGGCAAAGAAATTTGGAGTCAAGAGATCATATGATGGCTTAGGAATGCTGGTCAATCAGGCCGCTTTAAGTTTTGCCATTTGGACCAAGCTAGTTCCCGAAACTGACATAGCTAAAGATGATATTTTGTAGTTAATTACTGACTAGAATTCGTTGCATTTCTTTGCTTTTTACCTATTGTTTGAGGTTTGTGATTGGTTTAAAATACGCCCGCTGTTCGGTACGCCTACCTAAAAAAGTAAATAAATAAAATTTAATGGCTTATATTAAAAAAGTTTTAGCAAAGTTTATCTTTGTGATGCCTCTCTTTTTTTCGTCCCTAGTTTTTTCTGAAAGTTCAGACTACAACATGCCTATTGGCGTAACAGAAGTTAGTGAAAGTATTTTTGAGTTACACATGGTTATTTTTTGGATATGTGTAGCTATCGGCGTCATTGTATTTTCAATAATGTTTTGGTCTTTGTGGAAATATAGAAAATCTAAAGGTGCTGTAGCTGCTGACTTTGATGACAACCTGTGGCTTGAAATTGGTTGGACTGTTGCTGCAACGTTAGTTTTAGTATGGATGGCGGTTCCTGCCACACAGGTAATGGTAGAGGCTTACGACGACGCCGAAGGAGAGATCAATATTCTAATAACAGGTCATCAGTGGAAGTGGCACTATGAATACTTAGAGGATGAAGTAGGGTTTTTCAGCAACCTTTCGACTAGCCAAGAACAGATTGATGGCGAAGTTCCTAAAGGTGAATTTTACTTGAAAGAGGTAGATGAGCCACTCGTTATTCCAACCAACACAAGAGTGAGATTTCTAATTACTGGTAATGACGTCATTCATTCATGGTGGGTTCCAGATTTTGCCGTCAAGCAAGACGCCATTCCAGGTTTCATTAACACTGCCTGGACAAACGTACCCGAACCAGGAATATTCAGAGGTGCTTGCACAGAACTTTGTGGTATAAAACACGCATTTATGCCGGTAGTTGTAAGAGCAGTAGAAAGAGAAGAGTTCGATGCTTTTATAGCTGAGAAAGTTACATTAGCTGAGGCTGAGAGGTTACTCACCTCGAAAAATTGGACAAAAGAAGAATTAATGGAAAGAGGAGAGCAGTTCTATCAAACTAACTGTGCTGCTTGTCATCAAGCTGGAGGGCAGGGCATACCGCCTGTTTTCCCCGCCCTGGCTGGAAGTCAGGTTGCTCTTTCTGACAGTGCAAAGCACATACAAATTTTAATGGAAGGAGTCCAGGGTTCAGCTATGGCAGCCTTCGGAGAATCATATAGTGAGATAGATATTGCTTCAGTAATAACTTATACAAGGCAAGCCTGGGACAATGGAGAAAAAGGCGATGGAGTAATTGTCACACCTCAAGATATCGTTGCTTACAAAAATAGAATAGATTTATAAAGGAAATATAAAATGAGTACAGTTGTAGAAACACACGATCACGGACATCACGGTCCAGCAAAAGGACTTTCCAGATGGCTTTTCACTACTAACCACAAAGATATCGGGACTTTATACTTATGGTTCAGTTTTATCATGCTCTTCATAGGTGGTTCTATGGCCATGGTTATAAGGGCCGAACTTTTTCAACCAGGTTTGCAGATAGTTCAACCAGAATTCTTTAACCAAATGACCACCAATCATGGCTTGATTATGGTTTTCGGTGTAATAATGCCTGCTTTTGTTGGTCTGGCTAATTGGATGTTGCCAATTCAGATCGGAGCCCCTGACATGGCATTGCCTAGATTGAACAACCTTAGTTTTTGGCTATTGCCAATGGCCTTTGGGATTTTAATTTCCACATTGTTTATGCCCGAAGGAGGACCTAACTTTGGTTGGACATTCTATGCACCTTTATCTACCACTTACGCACCTTCTACGGTTAATTTCTTCATATTCTCTGTTCACGTAATGGGTGTTTCTTCCATATTGGGTTCAATCAATATAATTACAACCATATTCAACATGAGAGCGCCTGGCATGACCTTAATGAAAATGCCCCTCTTCGTGTGGAGTTGGTTAATTACTGCTTATTTATTAATTGCTGTTATGCCTGTACTCGCTGGTGTAGTGACAATGATGTTGATGGATATTAATTTCGGAACCAGCTTCTTTAATGCCGCCGGCGGAGGAGATCCTGTTTTATTTCAACACGTCTTCTGGTTCTTCGGTCATCCAGAGGTTTACATTATGATACTACCAGCCTTCGGGATTGTTTCTCACATTATTGAGACATTCTCTAGAAAGCCTATTTTTGGATATTCCTCTATGGTCTATGCAATGGCTTCTATCGCTATTTTATCATTTGTAGTTTGGGCTCATCATATGTTTACTGTAGGTATGCCACTTGCAGGTGAGCTATTCTTCATGTATTCAACAATGTTGATCGCTATACCTACTGGTGTAAAAGTATTCAACTGGGTGGCAACAATGTTTAGGGGCTCGATAACTTTCGAGACACCTATGTTGTTTTCTATAGCGTTCGTAGCGCTATTTACCATAGGTGGTTTTTCTGGGTTAATGCTAGCTATTGTTCCGGCAGACTTCCAGTATCACGATACTTATTTTGTTGTTGCTCATTTCCATTACGTCTTAGTTCCTGGAGCTCTCTTTGGGATAATAGCAGGTGCCTACTATTGGCTTCCAAAATGGACAGGCAATATGTATGACGAAACTTTAGGAAAACTTCATTTCTGGTTAACTTTCATATCAGTAAATGTAACTTTCTTTCCCATGCACTTTGTTGGCTTGGCAGGTATGCCAAGAAGATATCCCGACTATGCGCTACAGTTTGCAGACTTTAATGCACTAATTAGTGTAGGTGCCTTTATGTTTGGATTAACACAACTTCTGTTCCTCTTCATTGTAATAAAGACAATAAGGTCAGGTAAGCAAGCAACACCAGAAGTCTGGGAAGGCGCAGGTGATTTAGGTCTAGAATGGACTCTAAGTTCTCCTCCTCCTTACCACTCTTTCACAGTACAACCACAAGTAAAGTAGTTTGGAAGCAAGAAGAACACTAAGAAATCTGATAGGCATCGTTGTAGGGATGTTCGCCTTTGGATGGCTACTTGTTCCTATGTATGACGTGTTCTGTGAAATTACCGGTTTAAATGGGAAAGTAACAGGTCCCAGTGCTCTCAGTGAGGAGTCCCTCGCTATAACAGAGCAAAGAGAGCTGCTTGTTCAGTTCATGACTCATAATAACGAGTCTATGCCTTGGTTTTTTGATTCTGAGAAATCTCAGATGAGAGTAATCACTGGTAATCAGTATGAAGCAACTTTTGTCTTTCATAATACGACCGCAAAGGAAATGGTAGGTCAAGTCATACCAAGCGTTTCTCCTGGGAGAGGAGCAGAGTATTTTCATAAGACAGAATGTTTTTGTTTTGAAAGGCAAGTTCTAGCAGCTGGGGAAAGAATTGAGTTGCCTGTAAGATTCATAATTGATCCTGCTTTGCCCAAAGAAATAGGATCTTTGAGTCTTGGCTATACTCTTTTTGACATAACTGACAGAGTGAAATCAGACAAAGAATTAGCTACTTTATAAAGGGGAGAATATGTCACAACAACCTTATTACGTGCCCGAATCCAGTAAATTGCCTTTCGCAATGGCCGTTAGTTTGCTGTTATTTATTATTGGTGCATCTAATACAGTTATAGATGCTGGTACTGAATCGAACTCCTATTTAATTTTACTCCTGTCTTTCGCAATGATTTGGGTAACAATGTATTTCTGGTTTAAGCAAACCATACAAGAGAATCATGCAGGTCTTAACAATCCAATGCTTAAGGACTCTTATGTCTATGGAATGGCTTGGTTTATATTTTCAGAAGTTATGTTCTTCTTTGCTTTTTTCTTTGCATTGGCTTACATAAGAAATTTTGCCGTGCCGTGGCTTGGTGGCGAAGGAGAAAAGGGTTTAGCTAATATGCTATGGCCTGGTTTTGAAGCTAGTTGGCCTTTGATGATTACCCCAGATCAGGCAGTATTTGCAGGTCCTGAGAAAGATATGTCCCTTGCAACCGCTTACAACTCTGGAGGTTTAGGTGGCGTCCTAGGCTGGTTGCCTTTATGGAATACCGTCTTTTTACTTACTTCAAGTTTGACTGTTCATATAGCTCACTTAGCACTCAAAGAAGGTAATAGAAGAAAATTTAATATATGGCTAGGGATGACTCTAATACTCGGTTATCTTTTTGTATTCGTACAGGGCTTAGAATATTACGAAGCATATGCTCACTACGGCTTGACCCTAAACACCGGCATTTATGGCACTACTTTTTTCATGCTAACAGGTTTTCATGGTTTTCATGTTTGCTTAGGAGCAATCATATTAACAATTATGCTATTCAGGAGTCTTAAAGGTCATTTCACAGCCGATGATCACTTCGGTTTTGAAGCCGGATCATGGTACTGGCACTTTGTAGACGTTGTTTGGGTCTGCTTAGTTGCTTTTGTATACGTGATGTAAAATTTAGACACCCGGACCAATTTGGCCGGTTATAAAACCATACACTAAGGTAAAGAAAAGAACGACCGCAATAGAAACTCTGACGCCCAAGCTATGAACGGTCCTTTTGGTAGAACCGCCGTCTTTAATTAAAAAGAAGGCACCTCTGAAAAGGCTGATAAACATTGCCACTATTAGGAAAATTATAAAGTATTTGATCATATAAAAAGGATGGGCAGTATACACTTAGGCTAGTAAAAAAAACATGAGTAAATTCAGTCCAGGAAAGCTAATGACGGCATTTTTTGTTTTCTTCTTTCCTATTTTACTTTACTTAGGGTCTTGGCAAGTAAGCAGAGGTTTAGAAAAAGAGAATATAGTGAATCAACATTATGAAAATAAATCTCAACCAGTCATTGAAGAAAAAGATATGAATAGTGTAAGTCTAAAAAATCTTACTTATAGAACTGTTAATCTAACGGGACAATATGGATCAGAGTCTTACTTTTTAGATAATAGACTTTACAGGCAAGAGGCCGGTTATGAAGTATTTACAACTTTCAAAACTAGTGAAAAAAATCTTTTTCTTGTAAATAGAGGTTGGATTTCCAAAGAAAAATTTAACAATGACGATGTCGCCTTGAAAGATGAGATGATCTCAATACAAGGCATCTTGTCACCTTTTAAGAGATTTGGTTTGAACCTATCTAATGAAGTATCTAAGGCCGGGTGGCCTAAGTTAGTACAGCAACTAGATCACGAATCTGCCAGACAAGATTTAGGCTCCAATGTAAATATTTCTGTAATACAGTTATCTGCAGCTTCTGTTGGCGCATTAGAACCTATATGGAAACCTGTTGAACTTCAGCCCTCAAGGCATTACGGCTATGCCCTCCAGTGGTTTGGCTTAGCCCTGGTTTTATTTTGTTCTTATCTTTACTACGGCTACAAAGGGGATAGTTATGATAATGAGTAAACAAAACTCGGGAAGAATAATTGCTTCCTTGATTTTTTTAACCCCAATTATTGTTTTGTTGTCTAGTTCTGCAATGTTTTACAGCGGGTACACCCCAGAAGGGACAGTTAATAAAGGGACACTGATGTCCGAACCAATTCAACTGAGTGAATTAAGAATGGACATTAATTCAGGGCCTCTTAAAGACGAATTTCCAGGCAAGTGGTCAATAGTTCAATTTGTTTCAGGAGATTGTCAAGACAAGTGTTGGGATACTTTATATTCTTCTAGGCAAATAAATATTAGACTGGCCAAGGACAGCGATAGAGTAGTCAGATATCTTATAAATGTAGATGAAAGTAATCTATCCAATACCTCTCTTGAGATGATCAAAAATGAATATCCCCTTTTAAATATCGGTAAAATAGACTCTGCATCATTGCCTTCTGTTATAACCGAGAAGCTTCAAGAGTCACCATATATATTATTTGATCCTTTGGGAAATGGGATACTGATCTATGATTCAACCTTACCAAGTGGAGAACTTTTGAAAGACCTAAAGAAAGTTCTTCAGAACTCAAAAATAGGATAATTATGGAACGAATAAGAACACTTTCTCTTTGGTCAGGTATTCTAGGATTTGTTGTTGTAGCTCTCGGCGCTTGGACAAGACTTGCTGATGCTGGATTAGGATGTCCAGATTGGCCCGGTTGTTATGGTTTTGCGACTATACCCGTGAGCCCAGAAGAAATTGATATAGCAAATGCCAAATACCCAGATACTCCTTATGAGGTTGCTAAAGCAATTCCGGAGGTGGTGCATAGGTATTTCGCTGCAGCATTAGGATTCATGATTCTTTGTATATCTTTTTTGGCCTTTCGCTACAAAGACTTGCCTTCTGATGTTAGAAAACTAAGTTTCTTTTTGATCGCTTGGGTGATTCTTCAAGGCACATTCGGTTACTGGACAGTAAGTCTAAAATTATGGCCCCAGGTTGTAACAACGCACCTAATGTCAGGCTTTTTAACTACTGGACTACTTTGGTTATTGTATTTCAAAACTAAGGATCATCTTAAAGAAAGAGTAAACTGGAATTTTGGAGTAACAACCAAGAAACTATTTAACATTTCAATCTTTTTAGTCGCTATTCAGATATTTTTAGGTGCATGGACAAGTACAAATTATGCTTCCTATTCGTGTGTAGACTTTCCTCTTTGTCAGGGTCAAATTTTACCTGAGACAAACTTCAAAGAAGGGTTTGATTTCTTTCAAAGTATTGGCCCCAATTATTTAGGTGGACAACTTGATCACGAGTCCCGTGTAGCCATTCACATTACCCATAGGTTTGGTGCAGTTATTGTCACAGCATTCCTCTTATTTCTAAGTTATCACTTGTACGTAAGAAAATTTGCCTTACTGGCTGTAGGGTTAATCGGATTTTTATCTATTCAAGTTTTACTTGGTATTTCAAATGTTATATTCGCCTTACCTTTATTAATAGCTGTTGGTCACAACTTAGGTGGGTTATTATTAATAACCTATCTGAGCGTACTAAGACTAAGAGAACAATAATAAATGACCGCAGTTTTATCTAATTGGAGAGGATATCTTGAACTTACGAAGCCAGGAGTTCAGGCGCTCCTGTTTGTTTCATGTGCAAGCGGTATGCTTATAGGTTCTGACTTTACTCCTCCTATAGAAGCGTTTTTTTTTGGGTTAATTGGGATTAGTTTTTTAGCAGCTTCATCAGCCGTAATCAATCATTTCTTCGATAAACAAATTGACGCAAAAATGGCACGTACTTCTAATAGACCGTTAGTTATGGGTGATATAAGCGATCGAGCGGCTATAACATTTTCCATAATGTTGTATCTAAGCGGCGCATTAATGCTTTTACTGTTTACTAATGTTTTAACTTGGATTTTAACGACTCTAACATTTATATTTTACGGCTTTATATATACGAGATATTTAAAATTCATGACAAGTCAAAATATCGTTATTGGAGGTCTCGCAGGTGCAATGCCTCCTCTTTTAGGATGGACCGCAATAACTAATAGTATTGACCCGAACGCGTTGTTGCTTGTCTTAATTATCATGGTCTGGACCCCTCCTCATTTTTGGGCTCTTGCAGTTTACAGAGTAGAGGATTACACAGATGCTGATGTTCCAATGTTGCCAGTGCAAAAGGGTGTTCCTTTCACCAAGCAACATATTCTACTTTATACATTCCTTTTGTTGGCCTGCACGATGCTGCCTTATGCGGTGCAAATGTTTGGTGTTGTTTATCTCTTCTCTGCAATTATATTGGGATCAATATTTCTATTTTACTCATTCAGGTTATACAAAGACGAAACTAATGAATCAGCAATGCCAACATTTGCTTATTCAATAATTTACTTAGCTGCCTTATTCGCAGCGATGTTAATAGATCACTTTATCTATTTATGAATCGAGGCATCTACATAACAGTAACAGCATGTTTAGGCTTCATGGCCTTGATACTCGCATTATTCTTGTCTAGATTTTATACCCCAAGAGAGCTCACTGTTGATGAATATAAAGCGCTTGGTGCTTATTTAATTGACCCGCCAAGACAACTGGCAGAATTTAATTTGGTTGATGATAAAGGAGAAATTTTTCTACCTGAGCAATTCAATAACAAGTGGAATATTTTATTTTTTGGTTTTACTTATTGTCCTGATATATGCCCTCTTACGATGAAGCAAATGTCTGATGTAAAAGAAATGTTGGGTGAGGATGCTCAAAAGATAAGGGTTTTTCTTGTTTCAGTAGACCCCGACAGAGATAAACCAGAAAACTTAAGAGTGTACTTAGATAATTTTAGTAATAATTTCAGGGGCTTAACCGGAGAAATAGATCAGATATACAAATTTTCGACTCAAGTAAATGCTCCCTTTTTTCCAGTTGTAAATAACCCGGAACCAAACTACACCGTAGATCATTCTGGGAGCCTTGTAATAATAGATCCTGATGCCAAATATGCTGGGTTTTTTAGGGCACCACACGATACATCAAAAATTACCAAAGCCCTTGCTTCTATCTTGAATTAACTTTATATTCCCGTTCCAATGATGATCACAAGGCAAAAACTTGCTCTATTACTAGGATTCTTCTTTGTCTTAGGGCTGTCTGCTGACCCTATAGTTCACTCTTTCGAAGATGAACATCATGAAATACATCAGCATAGTTCAGTTGATTGCCAAGTTTGTGAGAATGAATCATTCAAAACATATAGCCTCAATATTTCAGAGGGAAATGTTTTATTCACAATTAATTCCTTTGTTGCAGAAGATTTGTTACTTGATATTTTTTCTGCAAATTTCAATGCGAGGGCCCCGCCACAATCCTAAATTTTAGTTACAAATTATTTTTTTAAAAGACTAAATTTTAGGAGAAAACATGAAAGTTTACTTTTATGCGCTCATGGCGATGAGCTTAATTAGCACGCAAATACATGCTGACGAACCCTCTGATTCGGCCTCAAATGATGCAGATGAAGTTGTGGTTACGTCGTCAATATTGAATCCGTCGAGGATTATTAATCCTTTGTACGTAATTGATGGTGACGAGATTGAAGACAATGCAACGACCTCTTTAGGAGAGGCTGTGGATAGTTATTTGGGAGTTTCTATAGCTGACTATGGAGCAGCTGTAGGACAACCTATCATCAGAGGTATGTCTGGTCCTAGGGTAAAGATACTCAAAAATGGAATGGTAAATCGAGACGTATCTGGACTGGGAGCTGATCATCTTAACGATATTGACTTGAATGATCTTGAGCAAGTAGAAATTATAAAGGGTCCATCATCTTTGCTTTATGCAAATGGCACAAGCGGTGGAATTATTAATGTAGTAGATAACTGCATAGCCCCAGAAGATTTTACTACCCAAGAATTCATTGCAGGACTAGAAAAACAATCGGTTAATGACGGAGACTCTCAGTACTTTAACTTCAAGGACAATCTTGGAGGTTTTAATGTAAATGTGGGATACAAAAAAACAGAATTCGGTAATTTTGATATTCCTGATGGGGCAGTAATTCATGAAGACGACCATGATGATCATGCTGGACATGCTGAAGAAGAAATGCTGTCTTACCTAGAAAACTCTGATTTAGAAATCGAGTCTACAAAGTTTGGTGTATCTAGAACTGGAGAGTGGGGTTATTTTGGCATCTCTATCGATAATCATGAAAGTATGTATGGAATCCCTTATCACGGCGAACATGCAGATGAACATGACGATCACGACGATCATGA
>DBHM01000003.1:37141-40563 GCA_002296185.1 Alphaproteobacteria bacterium UBA828 | reverse complement strand
TCTTCAAGATTTATTCCACCAAAAGTTGGAGCAAGTCTCGCAACTGTATCAACAAAATTATCCACATCATCCTCATCTACCTCTATATCGAAGACATCAATGTTAGCAAATTTTTTAAACAATACAGCTTTCCCCTCCATGACCGGCTTTGATGCCAAAGCACCAATAGGTCCCAAACCAAGTACAGCTGAACCATTACTAACAACAGCAACCAGATTCCCCTTACTAGTATAGTCAAAAACTGTAGCAGGGTTTTTATCTATCTCTAAGCATGCATGTGCAACACCGGGGGAATATGCCAATGACAGATCTCTTTGAGTAACAAGAGGTTTTGTAGGTTGAATCGCTAGCTTTCCAGGATAAGGTTCACGATGAAATTTTAAAGAAGCATCTTTCAAATTATTGGACATGATATTCTCCACCAGGCGAAAGTATCAGATAAAATTTAATATGCTATTATACGCTCGCTTAGCACTAAAACCAATATCGTAGTCTAATTTTGGCTACCTCAAATAAAGTAAACTCCAGAAATTTATATAATTATAAAAGAATATTTTTAAATAACCAATATTTGTTCAGAGTATTAAATGGATTATTGTTGATTTAGAAACTTTAGGATATAGAAATCAAGTGATTTACTCTATAATTAACATATAATCAAAATATTCATATATTTAGATTGATAATTAATTATGGAAAATCTTAAAAATAATTATACCAATACCCAGACTCTAGATTGGAAGATTTCAGATCAACCTATAGAATATAATAATGCTATAGATTTCATGGAATCAAAAGTTAAGAGTATTTCGTCTAAGCAGACTCGTGAGATGGTTTGGCTTTTAGAACACCCGCATTTATATACAGCTGGCACAAGTGCGCGCTCAGAAGACTTAATTCAACCAGATAAATTTCCTGTATTTAAAACTAGCCGTGGGGGCAAATATACATACCATGGACCAGGCCAAAGAATTGCCTATGTAATGTTAGATCTCGCCTCCCGCAAAAAAGGTAAATCTCCTGATCTACATGAGTTTATTACCAATATTGAAAATTGGTTGATTGCCACACTATCACATTTTGGAATATCTGGAGAAAAAAGAAACGGCAGTATTGGTATTTGGGTAAAAAATAAATCAGGTCAAGATGCTAAAATTGCCGCAATAGGTATAAGGGTTAGGCACTGGGTAACTTTTCATGGAGTATCAATTAATGTTGATCCAGACTTAGATAATTTTGAAGGAATTATACCTTGTGGCATTCGTGGATCTAATGTTACTTCATTAAGTGAATTAGGCATCAAAGCTACATTGCAGGATGTAGACAAAGCTCTTCAGAGAGAATTTGACTATCACTTTCCATCGCACACCTAAATAATAAGGCCTAAACTTTTGGTCTACTTAAATTCCATGATAATTTCGTCAACTGAAAGACTATCACCAACGCTTACCAAGATTTTCTTAACTACGCATTCCCGTTCAGCACGTAATATATTTTCCATCTTCATTGCATCAACCACTATAAGGGGCTGTCCAGTATCTATAGTTTCACCTTCCTTAACAGGTATAGAAACCACTAAACCAGGCATAGGTGATAATAGGTATTGAGAAAGATCAGGAGGCTCTTTCTTTGGCATCTTCTTCATAAGTTGGGCAGCATAGTCTGTTCTATAAATTATATTTGATCTAAAACTTCTCCAAGATAAAACAAAACCTGTACTTCCTTGTGTATAGATCTGAAATAAATGATTATCTCCATTTATAGATGCTTCTATTAACCTTTTATGAGGAATCCATTTTGCCTTAACATTGACAGGCTTACTTTGATTGCCCCAACTGACCTCAATAGATTCTAAACTGATAGTTCTAACTGTAATTTTAAAACTTAGTTCTCCAATAAATAGAACTAGATCCCGGATAGAATCATTAGATTTATTATCTATTATACCATCTTTATCCATTAGAATATTTGCTATGAATCCTGAGACTGGTATAATTTTTTCTAAGTCTTTTTCAGAAAAAACTTTATCAGAAAAACCTTCGCTAAATTCTTCATCCATAAAATTGGTGGTTAAATCTCCACTTCTAAATCTATCGTTATTAACTATTGCCGAAAGCAAAGAAATATTATGAGTAATTCCAGAGATTATATAAGAATCGAGGGCATTCAACATACTACTTATCGCAGAATCTCTATCTTTACCAAACGTAATAAGTTTTGAAATCATGGGGTCATAAAAAATAGATATTTCAGAACCCTCAATTACACCAGAATCAACTCTAACATTATTAGTTTCTTCGGGTGGTTTATGACGAACTAATCGACCAATTGAGGGGGTAAAGCCCCTTGTCGGGTCTTCAGCATAGATACGGGCTTCTATTGACCAACCATTAATCTTTACATCTGATTGTTTGATACTTAAAGCCTGTCCATTTGCTATTTTTATTTGCTCCTCAACAAGATCGTATCCTGTTATAAACTCAGTTACAGGATGCTCAACTTGTAAGCGAGTATTCATTTCTAGAAAATAAAAATTTTTGTCTTTATCTACAACAAACTCAACAGTTCCTGCAGAAGTATAGTCGACAGCAGATGCTAGACGACAAGCCTGTGAACCCATCGCATTCCTTGTAGATTGATCCAGAAATGAACTAGGAGCCTCCTCAATGACTTTTTGATGTCGGCGTTGTATTGAACATTCACGTTCTCCAAGGTGTATGACATTTCCGAAGCTATCAGCAAGGATTTGTATTTCTATATGCCTTGGTTGCTCAATAAATTTTTCAACAAATACCCGACCATCTCCAAAAGATGTAGTTGCTTCATTTATTGCTGACTGAACACTATCTGAGATCTCTTCCTTTGAATAAGCCAGCCTCATACCCTTACCGCCACCACCAGCTGCAGCCTTAATCATGACTGGGTAACCTATTTTTTCAGCTATAGAAAAAGCCTCATCCACATCACTCAAAGCATCTGGGGCACCTGGTATAGTATTGACTCCTGATAATTTTGCTATCTTCTTAGATTCTATTTTATCTCCCATTGAAGAAATAGCTTTAGCAGACGGTCCAATAAATTTAATACCCTTATCTTGGAGCGCCTCTGCAAACATATAATTCTCAGATAAAAATCCATAGCCTGGATGCACGGCTTCTGAACCTGTTTCAAGGGCAATATCTACAATCTTATTTATTGAGAGGTAACTCTCGCTTGCCACTGAAGATCCCACACTAATAGCCTTGTCTGCAGCCAATACATGAAGGGCACCTTCATCAACTTCAGAATAGATAGCCACAGTCTCTATTCCAAGTCTTTGGGCCGTCTTAATTACACGGCAGGCTATTTCTCCTCGGTTAGCGATTAAAATTCTTTTGAACATTATTTTTATATTTCTTTATAATTAAAGAGGAATATTGCCA
>DBHM01000003.1:16176-36818 GCA_002296185.1 Alphaproteobacteria bacterium UBA828 | reverse complement strand
ATAATTAAAGAGGAATATTGCCATGTTTTTTCCATGGATTTTCAAGTTTTTTATTTTTCAAGACATCGAATGCGCTAGCTACCTTTAATCTGGTATCACTTGGATTAATTATATCATCAATAAATCCCCGTCGAGCGGCTACAAAAGGGTTCGCGAACGTTTTACGGTAATCTTCTGTATGAGAGTTAATAGAATCAGGGTCATCTAGAGAATCCCTAAAAATAATCTCTACGGCTCCCTTAGGACCCATTACAGCAATTTCTGCTGTCGGCCATGCATAATTAATATCTCCTCTTAGATGCTTAGAAGCCATTACATCATAGGCTCCGCCATAAGCTTTTCGAGTGATGACTGTAACTTTAGGAACTGTGGCTTCTGCATAGGCATACAGAAGTTTAGCCCCATGACTTATAATACCATTATGCTCTTGGTCAGTGCCTGGTAGAAACCCAGGGACATCAACTAATGTTAGTATGGGAATATCAAAACAATCACAAAACCTAACGAACCGCGCTGCTTTTCGGGATGAATGAATATCTAAACACCCAGCAAGAACTGCAGGCTGATTTGCGACAACTCCAATTGTCTCACCGTTAACTCTAATAAACCCAGTAATGATATTTTTTGCAAATGTAGGTTTAGTCTCAAAAAAATCTTCATTATCTGCAATTTTGAGAATTAATTCTTTCATATCATAAGGCTTATGAGGATCAGTAGGGGCTAAATTGTCCAGAGATTTCTCTATCCTAGTCACTGGATCTAAACACTCAATGCTTGGTGGCTTTTCTTTATTAGATAAAGGTAAGAAACTAAAAAATCTTCTTATTTCTGAAATAGTATCTACATCATTTGATAAAGCCACATCTGCAATACCAGTTTTATCTGTATGAGTTGATGCACCGCCCAGTTCTTCACGAGTTACCACCTCATGAGTAACGGTTTTAACTACTTCTGGACCCGTTACGAACATATAAGCAGTATCTTCAACCATAAATATAAAATCAGTCATCGCTGGCGAATATACAGCCCCTCCGGCACATGGACCCATTATGACCGAAATTTGTGGAATTACGCCTGAGGCTAATACATTTCTTTGAAAAACCTCAGCATAGCCACCAAGTGACGCAACACCTTCATGAATTCTTGCTCCACCACTATCATTCAGACCAATAATCGGAGCGCCAACTTTTAAAGCTAAGTCCATTACCTTACAAATTTTTTCTGCATGAGCCTCAGATAGTGAGCCTCCAAATACTGTAAAATCCTGACTATAAACGAAAACCAATCTACCATTAATCTTACCGTGACCAGTAACCACACCATCTCCAGGTATTTTTTTCTTGGCCATTCCAAAATCAGAGCATCTATGCTCAACGAACATATCCAACTCTTCAAATGAGTTTTTATCTAACAAAAGAGCTATACGCTCACGGGCAGTCAATTTTCCTTTCTGGTGCTGCGCATCAATACGCTCTTCACCACCACCCAAGCGTGCAGAAGAACGTCTTTTTTCGAGTTGATTAATAACTTCCTTCATGTCTCCTCCTAATATTTGAGGACAGGTTATTATTCATTATGCATACTTTCTACAATAAGTTTAAGTTGAATTAAAATAATAAAAGCCAACGTATAAAAGCACTTATTTAGAATATTCTAACAGCTGGAATTTATGACACAATTAGATCAAGAAAAATTTTTGCATTAAGAAAATCTACTTTTAGCTGGTTGCGTCGATTAATAAGCTCAGTATCCTCCCCCCATCTCTGTATCTGCCATGTTGTTTCTAGCTCCGCAGCCTCAAAAGCTTGCTCATTATCCAGAAAACCCTCATATAATGCCAATCCTATTATGAGAGATCCACTTGCTCTAACAGTAGATAAAAGAGCACCAAGGCTCCATTCGTCTAAATTAGAGAGAATCTTTCGTAATGAAACAAGACTAGATTTATGTTGATCAATAGCAAGAGGTTCATCAGTTGTAATCAATTCAATACCATAATTTGACTTCATCCATCTGATAAGGGGATTCCAGGTTTGCTTTTGTAAAAGCAATAGTTCTTGAGGCCCTGAAACGCGGTAACAAACTGTATCTGTTTTTGCATACTGCAAAGCCTCCTCTTCATAAATATTTCTGTCTATATAGATATGATCGACTATAGTGCATGCCAGCCGTGTTATATTCATCTCTTCTGGATGAATATTTTCTATTTGAATTTCCCACTCATTAGAAATCTCTCTAGCAAGAGCCGCAGAAGGTAAAACCAAAACTTTTTTTCCTGGTGTTTTTAGAGGCTTCCCATCAAGATATACTACAAATCCACCATCTTCGATAAGAGAACTAAAGCCTACTGTTTTATAGAAACGTTTCATGAAAAAACCTTAGATAATTAAGAGCAAGTTTCATCGTTCACGGACATCAACGAATGGGTCATCTGTTGGATTGCATGAGATTCCAAAAATACTTCTAGCGACCTGAAAGTGTTCGGGCTCAGGTGCGGATATATAAAGATCTTTTTTATACCCAAAGTCCGATAATCTTGGAATTACAATGCTTCTTGCATGAAGATGCAAAAATGGCTCAAGCCCCTCTACATCTGGATGAGCTTTATGACCACCATACTTTCCATCACCAAGAATTGGGCACCCCAAACCTTCTGCGCAATGAACACGTAATTGGTGAGTTCTTCCAGTCTCAGGTTGAAGCACTATAAAGGATATATATTTACCTGTAGATTCTAAAGTTCGGAACATTGTGGATGCTTTTTTTCCAGAGTCACTAATTCTAACTCGCTCACCATTTTTTCCATAAAGTTTCTCAAGACGCGCCTCCATACGTCCTTCGGAAGGGCGAGGAACTCCAACTACTAATGCAGAGTAAATTTTTCTAATCATTCGCTTTTGAAAAGCTGAAGTTAAAAGAGCAGCAACATCTGGTCTTTTAGCAACTAATAATACGCCGCTTGTATCCTTATCTAATCTATGGACAAGTCTTGGTTTTTCACTACTGTCCTTAGATAGAGACCACAAGATATCATCTATACTTATAGAAACTCCCCTACCACCCTGAACAGCTAGCCCTCTAGGCTTATTAATGGCCAAAAGATATGAATCTTGGTAAAGAATTCTTGCTCTAAGCTGTTCTATAAGTTCTATCTGAGATTTTGATATTATTTTCTGCCTATCATCAGAACCGTTATTACAATAATTACTGACATTTTGTGGCACCCTGATTGTATAACCTTCAAAAACCCTGTCTCCGGGCTTGGTCCTTTTACCATTCAAGCGCACCTGGCCTTTACGTATTAGTTTTTGCAAATGATTGTGGGTAAGGTTTTGATAATGTCTAGTAAACCATCTATCAACGCGAATACCGGAATCAATACTATCAACCTTAATTTCTTCCGGTCGTAATGTTGCATTAGCCTTTTTCGACATTTTTCTTTTGCTCTGATGAGATTTCAAGTTGATTTTTCATCTTATCTAATTTTTCAGCACGCAATCTACTCCAGTGATTTAATCTTTCTTTAACCTCTGACTCAAAACCTCGATCAACTGGCCGATAGAAACTTCTACGTTTAATATTATCGGGAAAGTAGTTCTGACCTGAAAAACCTTCATCGTTATCATGGTCATACTCATAACCATCACCATAACCCTGATCTTTCATAAGTGAAGTAGGCGCATTAAGGATATGTTTTGGCGGCGCATAGGATCCATTATCCCGCGCAAAATCCATTGCTTCATTATAAGCTTTATACACAGAGTTTGATTTAGGAGCAGAACCCAAATAAGTAACTGCCTGCGCCAAAGCAAGCTCTCCTTCTGGACTTCCTAATCTTTCATACGCATGCCACGCTGCAATAACTTGAGTAAGCGCATTTGGATCGGCTAAGCCAATATCTTCAACAGCAAATCTAGTTAGTCTACGAGCTATATAATTTGGATCTTCTCCACCAGAAATCATCCTAGAAAACCAATATAAACTTGCATCAACATCAGAGCCTCTAAGAGATTTATGTAAAGCACTTATAAGGTTATAATGACTCTCTTGAGACTTATCATACAAAGGGAAACGACTTTGAAAGATTTCAGCAAGATGCTCAGGTTCATATAGAGTTTTTTTAGATTCTAATGAGAAAATACTCTCAATGAGATTTAACAAAAACCTACCATCACCATCTGCCATTTGACACAAAAATTTTCGCGCCTCAGGAGTTATAGGCAGAGATCTTCCCTCATGTTTCTCTGCACGATTGATTATTTTTTTTAACGCCTCTTCATCGAGCCTATTTAAAACAACTATTTGACAACGAGAAAGCAAGGCGTCATTAAGCTCAAAAGAAGGGTTTTCAGTGGTAGCCCCTATTAGAGTGATTACACCCTCTTCAACAACCGATAAAAAAGCATCCTGTTGGGCCCTATTGAATCTATGAATCTCATCTACAAAGAGTAGGGTACGATGTCCTAATGAGTACCTATCTCTAGCCTCCAGAAAAGTCTTTCTGAGTTCTGTAACCCCCGAAAAAACTGCGCTTAAAGATACCATTTGAAGATTGCTATCTCTTGCGATTAGTCTTGCTATAGTTGTTTTGCCCGAGCCTGGCGGACCCCACAAAATACAGGATGCTATTCTTTTACTTTGCATAAATTGGCCAATTGCCGCATCTGCTTTAAAAAGATGCTCCTGACCTACAATTTCATATAAGGAGTCTGGCCTAATTTTATCCGCAAGAGGTCTAGGTAATTCTGAAGAAAAAAGTGAAGCTTCTGATTCACTATTCATATCGATATTCCCTTGGCCAATAATAAAAAGCAGCCATTTTAGGCTGCTTATATAAGCTTTATTAGCATTTAAAGATCATGCCGCCTCTTCTGGTGTATCAGTTTCCTCGACCATGCTTTGATCAGGCCCCGAATCAGCCCCCTTAGCTTCTAAATCTCTTTCTATGAGCTCAATAACCCCTAGGGGGGCAGCGTCCCCATAACGAAAACCAGCTTTTACAACTCGTGTATATCCACCAGGTCTTTCTTTATATCTTGGACCAATTACCTCAAAAAGCTTCCTTACAACTTTATCATCCCTTACATAGGCGTATACTCGACGTCTATTATTTAATGTATCGTTCTTACCTAATGTAATTATCTTTTCAACTATAGGACGAAGCTCTTTTGCTTTTGGCAAGGTAGTACTTATCTGCTCATGCTTCAATAGCGAAGTAACCATATTTCTCATCAGGGATCTTCGATGAGAAGATGTACGGTTCAGCTTACGCCCACTTTTTTTATGCCGCATCTAAAGTACTCCTTTTAGCCTCTTCAACCACTAGCAATTTAGAAAGGCTCTTCTAAACGCTTGGCCATTTCTTCTATATTTTCTGGTGGCCAGTTAGGAATCTCCATACCTAAATGGAGTCCCATTTGAGATAGAACCTCTTTAATTTCATTGAGTGATTTTCGTCCAAAATTTGGCGTACGTAGCATTTCTGATTCTGTATGCTGCACTAGATCTCCGATATATATAATGTTGTCATTTTTTAGGCAGTTCATTGAACGGACAGAGAGTTCTAGTTCCTCTACTTTTTTGAGCAGGCTAGGACGGAACTCTGATTCATCTATCTCTTCCTCTACCTTGACTTCCCTTGGCTCCTCGAAATTAACAAATAGTTGGAGCTGATCTTGCAATATTCGTGCTGCTAGAGCTACAGAGTCTTCGGGAGTCACTGTTCCATCTGTTTCAACTTCTAGTGATAGACGGTCATAATCAGTCATTTGCCCAACTCTAGAATGATCTACTTTATATGCCACCTTCTTAACGGGACTAAATAGAGAGTCTATAGGTATTAATCCGATTGGGGCGTCTTCTGGTCTATTCTGTGCAGCAGGAATATAACCCTTCCCAGACTCTACAGTTAATTCCATAGAAAGCTCAGCACCATCATCAAGAGTACAAATCACAAGATCTGGGTTCATTATGTCAATATCATGCCCAGAATCAATCATAGCTGCGGTGACTTCTCCAGGACCAGTAGCTGAGAGATGCATGCGCTTTGAGCCCTCACTATGCAATTTTAGAGCCATAGATTTGATATTTAAAACAATATCTGTGACATCTTCTCTTACACCTGGGATTGAGGAAAATTCATGTAGAACATTACTTACTTGAATAGCAGTCACTGCCGATCCATTTAAAGATGACAGTAAAACCCTTCTTAATGAATTACCGAGTGTTAGCCCAAAACCCCTCTCTAAGGGCTCAGCTATTACAGTTGCAGTATTAGGTCGGTCCTCTCTTGAGGAGACCGCTAATTTTGATGGTTTAATTAAATCCTGCCAATTCTTCTGAATCACGGAGCAGCCCTCATTCTATAGCAACGCATTTGAATTGATCGCAAATGCTGTTTCAAAAAACCGTCCCCAAGTTCATTAAACTCAAAGAGGCAATAAATGACTATACGCGACGCCGTTTAGGCGGACGACAGCCGTTGTGCGGTATTGGTGTAACATCACGAATTGCAGTTACAACAAATCCCGCAGATTGTAATGCACGCAAAGCAGATTCTCTCCCGGAACCAGGTCCACATACCTCCACATCAAGAGTCTTCATTCCATGCTCGGTTGCTTTCCTACCAACTTCTTCTGCTGCTATTTGAGCGGCATAAGGGGTCGATTTTCGGGAACCCTTAAAGCCCATACTACCTGCGGATGACCAGGCTATAGTGTTGCCCTGAACATCCGTAATAGTAATCATTGTGTTATTGTATGTCGCGTTAACATGTGCAACACCATTTGAAATATTTTTGCGCTCTTTGCGCCGAGTGCGTGTGGGGTTAGCCATTATTTTATAGCCCTATTTCTTTTTGCCTGCGATTGCTCGTGCAGGGCCTTTTCGAGTTCTTGCATTAGTATGAGTTCTTTGTCCACGAACCGGGAGTCCTCGGCGATGACGAAGCCCTCTATAACAACCTAAATCCATCAATCGCTTTATATTAGTCGATACCTCACGGCGAAGGTCACCTTCAACCTGATAATCTGCATCAATAGCCTCTCTAATTCCAATCACCTCAGCATCAGTAAGCTCATTTACCCTCCGCTCATCGGATATATTGAGCTTACGGGTAATTTCTCTTGCCTTAGTATGACCAATACCGTGAATAGAAGTTAAAGCAATCGATACACGTTTATTGGTAGGAATATTTACGCCAGCTATGCGTGCCACGTTTGAATCTCCTCACAATAAAAGGCACGCGCCAAGGCTGCTGGCCTAGGCACGTGACCAAATACAGACTCATTATCGTAAAGAATTGTCATTAAGTCAATCATTTAGATCTACCTTCTAGGTCGTTAACTATTAATTCCTGGACAACATCTATCTCCCCCATCCCATTTACCTCTGCAAACCGGCCTTTTTCCTTATAATATGGAATGATTGGCGCAGTTTGCTGGATATAAGCAGTTAACCTGGCCACCACAGTTTCCGCCTTGTCGTCCTCGCGGCGGAAAAACTCTTTTCCTCCACAAGCATCGCATACCCCGTCTACCCTTGGCCTATTTAATGTATCATGATAACCGATTCCGCATGATTTACATGTAAATCGACCAACAATCCTATCCACTAAAGCCCTTTGATCAACTGTTATCGAGACAACACAATCCAAAGAAATACCTCTATCACTCAACATTTGATCAAGAGAAGTAGCTTGTGCCTCAGTTCGAGGGAACCCATCTAGTATAAACCCATTTAAACAATCAGAATCGCCCAATCGATCTGAGATTAGTCTTACAATTAAATCATCTGGAACCAGTGCACCCGATTCCATTATTGACTTCACTTCAACACCCAGTGGAGTACCTGCCTTGACAGATGCTCTTAACATATCACCCGTTGAAAGCTGGGGTATGCCATATCTTTTCATTAATAATTGCGCTTGAGTACCTTTACCGGCTCCAGGAGGGCCAAGAAGGATTAACCTCACCGTCTTCCCCCCTTTAGCCTAGTTTTTTTGATTAAGCCTTCATATTGATGGGCCAATAAATGTGACTGAATCTGACCAACTGTATCCAAGGTAACTGTAACTACTATTAACAAACTCGTGCCGCCAAAATAGAAAGGCACTGCATACTGAGACATTAGAATCTCTGGCAACAGACTGACCGCCGCAAGATAGAGTGCACCTACTACTGTTAGTCTTGTTAATACATAGTTTAAGTATTCAGCTGTATTTTTGCCAGGTCGTATTCCCGGGACAAACCCACCATTTTTCTTTAAATTGTCAGCTGTATCATTTGGATTAAATACAACTGTTGTATAGAAGAAAGCAAAGAATATTATCGCAGCAGCGTAAAGTAACATATATACAGGCTGACCTCGTCCTAAAATCGAAGCTAAAATTCCTAGCCAACCTGGCCCTTCCCCTGCATTCATCTGTAAAGCGGTTATTGGTAAGAGCAGTATTGCACTAGCAAAGATAGGAGGGATTACACCCGCAGTATTTATTTTTAGAGGTAAATGTGAGCTTTCGCCACCGACCATCTTTCTTCCAACCTGGCGCTTGGGATACTGAATTACGATACGTCTCTGTGACCTCTCTATAAATACAATAAAAGCTATTACACCAATGGCTAAAATGAGTAAGGCTGCCAATATTCCGCCTGAGAGAGCGCCTGTACGTCCAAGTTCAAGAGTATTTGCTAGAGCACTAGGTAATTCGGCAACAATACCAGCAAAAATGATAAGAGATATTCCATTACCTACACCTCTTGCTGTTACCTGCTCCCCAAGCCACATAAGAAAAATCGTTCCACCAGTAAGAGTAACTACAGTCGTTAATTTAAAAAATATTCCCGGATCAACTACAACTCCGCCGGCTGCGCCTTCTAAACCAGCGGCTATTCCAAGCGCTTGAAGGGCCGCAAGTAAAACAGTTCCATACCTAGTATATTGATTGATTTTTTTGCGCCCAGCTTCCCCTTCTTTTTTTAACTGCGCTAGTTTTGGGGAAATAGTTGTCATAAGCTGAATTATTATTGAAGCCGATATATAGGGCATAATATTCAAGGCAAAAATTGTCATTCGACCAAGTGCGCCTCCGGAGAACATATCAAACATTCCCAGAATTCCTGAGGCTTGCTGCTGGAATACATCTTCTAATGCAAGTGAATCAATACCAGGTATAGGGATATAAGTTCCTAAGCGATAGATAATAAGGGCACCCAAGGTAAACAGGAGGCGTTTATGAAGCTCCTTAGCCTTTAGAAAGGCTCCAAAATTGAGATTTGCGGCTAGTTGTTCTGCAGCTGAGGGCATAATTAAACCACACGCGTTTTAAGATTCAACATCCAAAGAATCTGACTCAAGTGAAATATCATTGTCTTTTTTTCTTAAGGGCTTAATTTTTTTTCCACCCTTACGCTGCACTGTTTTCTTTTTGGCAGTAACAACGACGGTTCCACCTACAGATTCTATTGCGTTAATAGCAGGAGCTGATGCACCAGCGACATTTAGGTTAACCTTAGCTGAAATTTTTCCCTTTGCTAAGACTCGAACACCGTCCTTACTGCCATTAACTAGTCCCGCTTTCTTAAGTGCTCCTTCGTCAACATCTCCAGCCTGAAGCTTACCAGAATCAATTGCGGCTTGTAGGCGATCAAGATTAACTATTTCAAAACTCTTCCTTGTTGGATTATTGAATCCAAACTTAGGCAAACGCCGATATATTGGCATTTGCCCACCCTCAAAACCCTTAACACGAGATCCTGATCGAGATTTGAAACCTTTATGTCCTCGCCCAGAAGTTTTTCCTAGTCCAGAACCAATACCCCGCCCAAGCCTCTTTCGCGGACGACGGGCACCAGACTTATCAGATAATTGATTGAGCCTCATTAGATATATTCCTTACTTTGCTTCCTCAATCTTTAAAAGATGTGATACTTTGTTAATCATACCTCTCACAGATGGCGTATCTTCCAGAACGCGTGAACGGTTTATTTTATTTAACCCTAATCCTAAAAGCGTAGCTCTCTGATCACCTGGTCGACCTATAGCACTTCGAACCTGAGTTACACGCACGCTACCTTCTTTGATATCAGACATATTCTAAGCCTTCTCCGCGTCATTCTTTTTATCGTCACGACCAAAGATCTCGCTTACTTTTTTCCCACGCCTGCTAGCAACTAATCTTGGCGAAGCGCTCCCCTCTAAACCCTCCATCGTGGCCTTTATCATGTTCTGTGGGTTTTGTGTACCTATGGACTTTGCCACAACATCTTTAACTCCAAGCATCTCAAATACAGCTCTCATTGGCCCTCCAGCAATGATACCAGTCCCCGGAGGCGCTGCGCGCATCACCACTTTACCAGCTCCATACCGACCGAATATATCATGATGTAAGGTACGTCCTTCTTTTAATGGCACACGAATAAGCTTCCTTTTAGCTTTATCGGTAGCTTTTCTAATTGCTTCTGGAACCTCTCTTGCTTTTCCAGTTCCATAACCAACTTTCCCACGCTTATCACCAACCACAACTAATGCGGAAAAGCCAAACCTTCTACCACCTTTGACAACCTTTGCAACACGGTTAATGCTCACTAGTTTATCAGAAAATTCTGATTCCTCGCGATCACGGTTCGTGCGTCTTTTTTGGTTTTCTCGTGCCATAAAATAACCTTTCTAAAACGAAAGTCCGCCTTGACGCGCACCATCGGCCAATGCCTTTATTCTTCCATGATATTGATATGCCCCCCTATCAAATACTACCTCCTTAACACCCGCAGACGTAGCACGTTCAGCTAGGAGTTTCCCCACCTGCTCTGCTGCCACTATATTTCCGCCATTACTTATGCTATCGGAGATAGACCTATCAATTGAAGAAGCATACACTAACGTGCGCCCAACACGATCATCAATTATCTGGGCGTATATATGACTATTAGATCGAAAAACAGAAAACCTTAGCTTTCCACTAGAAATATTTCTAAGTTTTGCTCGGTTTCTTCTTTTTCTTCTGTTAAATAATGTCTCTCTTTTCATTACCTTACTTCTTTTTACCTTCCTTACGCCTTACATATTCTCCTTCATACCTTATACCTTTTCCCTTATAAGGTTCAGGCTTTCGGAATTCACGTATCTCTGCAGCAACCTGGCCTACTCTTTGTTTATCTGCCCCTGTAATAGAAATAGACGTTGGCTTTTCACATGCAATCTTAATTCCTTCTGGTATGGGGAAATCAACTTGATGGCTAAAACCAAGATCTAGTTTTAAGGTTTTACCCTGAACAGCAGCACGGTAACCAACACCTTGGATTTCTAGATTACGTGTAAAACCATCAGAAACTCCGTGAACCATATTCTGAATATTAGATCTCCAAAGTCCCCATAGTCGATTGTGTTTCTTTGAATCCTCTCGAGGTTTCATACTTATAAGATCATCACCAACTTCAACTTCAATTTCAGGCGAAACTTCGGCCCTTAACTCCCCAAGCTTACCTTTTACATGAACGGCAAGGCCATCAACACTTACCTCTACGTCACTAGGGACTTTTATTTGCATTTGGCCTACTCGAGACATCTTATTCTCCTAAAATACCTGGCAAATAATTTCGCCGCCTATATTATTTTTTCTTGCCTGAAGGTCAGACATTACCCCACTTGGCGTAGAAAGAATTGAAATACCAAGCCCGTTATAAACTCGAGGCAAGTCTTTCATACCCGAATAGACTCTTCGTCCCGGCCGAGACACTCTCTTAATCTCACGAATAGCTGGCCTGCCCTCACTATACTTTAGCTCAATCTCGTATTGAGGTTTATTATCTTCAGAATTACTAAGTTCGTATGAACGTATGTATCCCTCACTTTTCAATACATCTAATATTGCACCACGCAGACGCGATGCTGGGCTTTTCACTGAGCTTTTGCCCACCCTTTGCCCATTACGTATACGAGTTATTAAATCTGCCACAGGATCACTCATCGACATTAGCTACCACTCCCATTACCAACTTGACTTGACCATACCAGGAACCTTACCACTCGAAGCAAGTGACCTTAGAGCTATTCTAGATAGCCCTACCTTCCTGTAATAACCACGAGGTCTTCCGCTCAAGGCACACCTATTACGCACGCGACTAGGCGAACTATTACGGGGCAGCCCTGATAATTTTAGCTGAGCCTCGAACCTAGCCTCTGCTGGCTGCGAACTATCACTTACGATTGCCTTTAATGAGGCCCGCTTATTTGCATAACGAGCTACAAGCTGGCGCCTTCTCTTATTTTTTTCTATGGCACTTTTCTTGGCCATAAGCACACTCCATTCTATCTATATCAGTTCAGAATTGGTAATTGAAAACTAGTAAGTAATGCTTTTGCTTCCTCATTACTTTTTGCACTAGTACAAATTACAATATCCATACCACGGATCTTATCAACAGAATCATAGTCTATCTCTGGAAAAACGATCTGCTCCTTAAGACCAAGGGTATAGTTTCCGTTCCCGTCAAAAGACTTTGCAGGCAATCCTCTAAAGTCACGAACTCTAGGTAAAGCGATACAAATAAGCCTATCTAGGAACTCATACATTCTTTCACGTCTAAGGGTAACCTTACATCCCACACTCATCCCATCGCGGATCTTAAAACCAGCAATAGACTTCTTTGCTTTTGTTATTACTGGAACTTGCCCTGTAATAAGTGTCATCTCCCGAACGGCTGACTCAATTTTTTTCTTATCTGTCGCCCCTTCTCCAACACCCATATTTAACACTATCTTTTGTAGTCTCGGAACCTGCATAGGACTAGTATATTTGAATTGTTCCACCAAGCTCTTGTGTATCTCAGTTTCATATATCTCTCTGAGGCGTGGCATATTTAAATCTTTAGACATCTATAACCTCACCAGAACGTTTAGCAAAACGGACCTTTTGACTCTTACCTATTGTCTTGAAACCAACCCTTGTCGGTTCACCTGTTTTCGGATCAATACAACAGACGTTTGAAATATGAACTGATAACTCTTTCTCAATTATACCACCTTGTGGGTTATCTTGGTCGGCACTTTGGTGTTTTTTAGCCATATTAATGCCTTGTACAACTACTCTATTTTTCTCAGGCACCATACGTAATACTTTCCCTCGCTTACCCTTATCTCGGCCAACAAGAACCATAACCTCATCATCTATTTTTATCTTACGCATTGCCATTTCAATTAACCTTTATACATACCTGCCCTAAATCAGAGCACTTCAGGGGCAAGAGAGATAATCTTCATATACTTTTTTGACCTAAGCTCACGTGTAACAGGCCCAAATATTCTTGTACCAATAGGCTCTCCAGTAGCTGTTAAAAGAACTGCGGCATTACTGTCGAATCTTATTGTAGTTCCATCTTCACGATGAATTTCCTTAGCAGTACGTACAATGACAGCCCTATGAACCTCACCTTTTTTTACCCTCCCACGTGGGATAGCATCCTTTACAGAGACCACAATTAGGTCACCAATTCCAGCAGTCTTTCTTTTAGACCCACCTAATACCTTGATGCACTGCACCCGTCGTGCACCTGAATTATCAGCAATATCCAGGTTGGTTTGCATCTGGATCATACTCTTAAACCTTTCAAAAATTACAAAGTAGTAATTTAACTTTCTAAAAATTTAATTCCTAGCCCTTGTCCTCGATCAAAACTTCCCACCGCTTCCTCTTGGATATTCTTGAACACTCTCGTATTTTAACGACCTGCCCTTCTTTACAGGTATTATTTTCGTCATGAGCAGCATATTTTTTGCTACGACGGATAACCTTTTTATAGAGAGGATGCATTACTCTGCGCTCCACTCTAATAATAGCCGTTTTATCTGCTTTAGCGCTTACTACGCTACCTTGCATTATCCGCCTTGGCATTTTCTCTCCTAAATCTCATAAAGCAGCATTAAGATGCTGCTGCGCTCCGCCGGCGCTCATTTATAACTGTCTTAACACGAGCTATCTCTCGCTTAACTTGTCGCATTCTTGCAGTATTCTCTAGTTGACCACTTGATTTTTGAAACCTCAGATTAAACGCCTCTTTTTTTAAAGAAATAACTTCATCAGCTAACTCATCATCACTCTTTGAACGCACATCTTCCATTGACATCAATCTACCCCCCATCGCCCAAGCGTCTAACTACCTTTGTTTGGACTCTTAACTTGGCTGAAGCAAGCCTAAAAGCTTCTTCGGCAACTTTCTGTGGTACACCATCAACCTCAAACATCATTCTTCCTGGCTTTACTCTACACACCCAATAATCAGGACTACCCTTACCTTTACCCATACGAACTTCGGCAGGTTTTGTAGAAACAGGAACATCTGGGAAAATTCTAATCCAAACCTTACCAGCTCTCTTCATATGACGTGTTATGGCCCTCCGGCCAGCCTCAATTTCTCTTGCAGTAACCCTGCCAGGAGTTATTGCTTTAAGACCATAAGCACCAAAATTAAGACTAGAGCCACCTTTGGCCTTACCATGAATACGCCCCTTATGAGCCTTGCGGTATTTTGTATTTTTAGGCTGTTGCATAGAATTTCCTGCCGCTATCTAGGGGTTGACTGTTCTGCAGCACGTTTGTCTTGCGCCATAGGGTCGTGAGCTAATATCTCACCTTTAAAGATCCATACCTTTATGCCACAACAACCATATGCTGTTTGTGCTGTTGCTGTGCCAAAATCCACATCGGCGCGAAGAGTATGAAGCGGCACTCTGCCCTCACGGTACCATTCCATCCTAGCTATCTCAGCTCCACCAAGTCGTCCACTACAGTTTATACGAATACCTTCTGCACCTAATCTCATTGAAGACTGAACTGCCCTTTTCATTGCCCTACGGAAAGCTACCCGCCGAACTAATTGCTGAGCAATATTTTCAGCTACTAACATTGCATCAACTTCTGGTTTACGTATTTCAACTATATTTAGATGAACTTCACTTTCTGTCATGACGTTTATTTCTGATCTTAACTTTTCTATGTCAGCACCCTTCCTACCTATAACGACGCCTGGCCTAGCTGTGTATATAGTAACTCTTGCTTTTTTTGAAGGTCTCTCGATTACAACACGACTCACTCCAGCTTGTGCTAATCTGTTAGTTAGGTGCTCGCGTATCCTTATGTCCTCGTGCAACATAGAAGTATACTCATCGCCAGCATACCAGCGAGAATCCCAAGTCCGGTTAATACCTAATCTCAATCCTATTGGATTAACTTTCTGCCCCATTACACCCTCTCTGTACGCTCACGAACTACTATTGTTAAATGAGCAAAAGGCTTTCTAATACGCCCTAATCTACCCCTTGCCCTAGGTCGCCAGCGTTTCATAACTACGCCCTTACCGACACTTGCTTCTGCAACTATTAAACGATCAACATCTAACTCATGATTATTTTCAGCGTTAGCAATAGCCGCCTGTAAACATTTACGGACATCACCTGAAATCCTTCTCTTTGAGAACTCAAGGGATGCCATGGCTTGGCCAGCAGCCTTACCTCTTATAGAATCGGCAACAAGATTAAGTTTCCTAGGACTAATCCTAAGATTCTTAGTCATTGCACTTGCCTCGTTTTCACCGAGGATTCTCTCACGAGCCTTCTTACCCATCATCTACGCTCTTTTAGCTTTCTTATCTGCCGTATGACCAAAATAAGTTCTTGTTGGAGAAAACTCCCCAAATTTATGTCCTATCATATTTTCATTTACCAATACTGGAATAAACTTTCGCCCATTATACACACCGAAGGTCAAGCCTACGAATTGGGGAAGAATAGTAGACCTTCTTGACCAAGTTCTGATCACATCTTTCCTTCCACTCTCCCGGGCAGCTTCCGCCTTCTTAAGCAAATATCCATCAACGAAGGGGCCCTTCCATACTGCGCGTGCCATTATAATAACTCCCGTTCCATAACGTTAAGGCTTGCGCCTACGTATAATATACTTATCGGTTCTCTTATTATTTCGAGTCCGTTTGCCTTTTGTAGGTTTTCCCCAAGGTGTAACAGGATGCCTCCCACCAGAAGTTCTACCCTCGCCACCGCCATGGGGATGGTCTACTGGGTTCATGGCAACACCTCTAACACTTGGTCTATGACCCTTCCATCGAGATCTACCTGCTTTACCAAGGTTTTGATTCTGATGGTCCGGGTTTGAAACAGCGCCTACAGTTGCCATACAATCAGCACGAACCATTCGTTGCTCACCAGAAGTTAAACGCAATAATGCATAACCCTGGTCCTTACCAACTAATTGAGTATAAGATCCTGCCGCCCGTGCTAGTTGGCCTCCCTTACCAGGTTTAAGTTCAATATTATGAATTATTGTTCCCACTGGTATATTTTTCATTGGCATAGCATTTCCAGGCTTTATATCGACCCTCTCTCCGGATAGCACTTTATCACCTTCACTAAGCCTTTGAGGAGCTATTATGTAAGAAAGTTCGCCATCCTCATATTCTATTAAAGCTATAAATGCTGAACGATTTGGATCATATTCTAATCGACGAACTGTGGCTGGAATATCAAATTTTGTTCTCTTAAAGTCTACAACCCGATAACGACGCTTATGTCCGCCACCACGACGTCTAACTGTTATTCGACCATTATTATTACGCCCAGCTTTTTGTGAAAGACCTTCAGTTAATTCCTTAACAGGACCACCTTTCCACAAAGCCGAACGGTCAACTAATACAAGTTGTCTTTGGCCAGGAGTTCTAGGGTTAAAGTTCTTAAGAGCCATTTTATATACCTGTCATCACATCAATATTTTGGCCTTCGGCAATCCTTACAACAGCCTTCTTCCAACCAGCGCGCTTACCTCGACGGCCACGAAAAACCTTGACCTTTCCACGTACATTACTTGTATTAACACTGGTAACTTTTACGCCAAAGAGACCTTCTACTGCGGCTTTGATTTCTGGCTTAGTTGAATCCTTAGCGACTTCAAATGTAACCTGATTATTCTCAGCTCCCTGGGTAGCCTTTTCAGTAACCAAGGGTCCACGTATAACATCATACCAACGCTCGTTCTGTTTTTTACTCATGTCAAACGAGCCTCCAACTCAGCAATAGCATCACGAGTTATTACTAATACTTCTCGTTTTAGTATGTCATATACATTGGCACCCTTCTGGTTAAGGATAGAAATACTTGGCAAATTACTAGCAGCTTTTTGAAATTCTATATTTGCGTCATTAGCGCTAATAACGAGGACAGAATTCCAACCAAGCTTATTTAAGAGTTCAGCTAGAGTCTTAGTACGAGCATCGGCAACCTCTAAAGAATCAACTACCACTAAGTTTCCATCAGCATATTTGGTAGATAGTGCTGATTTTAATGCTAACCTGCGAACTTTTTTTGGAAGTTTATGTCCATGGTCACGCGGTACCGGCCCAAAGGTTGCACCACCCCCTCTAAATTGATTTACTTTAGAGGTACCATGACGAGCACGACCTGTACCCTTCTGTTTATACATCTTAGCAGTAGTACCACGTATCTCACTTCTAGCTTTGGCCTTATGATTACCAGACCGGCGCTTAGCCAATTGCCACCTAACGTATCGATGCATAAGATCCGGCCGCGCATCAAGGCCGAAAACCTTATCGCTAAGATTTATTTCCCCAACGCTTTCAGCCTTTAAATTTGTGACAGCAACCTTCATCCCAACTATTCCTTCTCACCGGAATCTTTATCTGCATTCCCTTCAGATCCCTCCCCAGCGGTATCTTTAGAATCAGCAACGTCAATTTCTACTAAAGGTTCAGTGCTTACATCCGCTTGGGCTTTTTCAGAATTATCTTCCACCTCTTTAGAAGAGCCAATCAATCCCGCAGGAAAAGGTACGCCCTCAGGTAAAATACCTTTCTTAGCATCTGAAACTAAGACTATGCCGCCTTCGGGACCTGGCACCGCACCTTTTAGTAAAATAATTCCACGATCTAGGTCAGTTTCTACAACTTCCAAGTTCTGAGTTGTCACTCGCCTATCTCCCATATGGCCTGCCATTTTCTTTCCTTTGAAAACCTTTCCAGGGTCCTGGCTATTACCTGTAGAACCATGTGAGCGATGCGATATAGAAACACCGTGACTCGCTCTTAAACCTCCAAAATTATGTCTCTTCATGGCTCCAGCAAACCCCTTACCTATCGATGTCCCAATAACATCAACGGTTTGTCCAGGAACAAAATGCTCGACGGATAATTCTTCTCCTATATCGATAATTGCATCTTCAGAAACTCTGAATTCAGCCAGATGAGATTTAGGCGATATTTTTGACTTCGCATAGTGACCTCTGGCAGCCTTTGAAAGATTCTTTACTTTAGCTTCTTTTGCCCCAAGCTGTAAGGCGATGTAACCATCTTTGTCCGAGGTTTTGTGTGCTACAACCTGACAATTATTTACTCTAAGCACTGTGACTGGAACGTGTTTTCCTGTTTCAGTAAAAACTCTCGTCATACCAACCTTTTCTGCAATTAAGCCAGTGCGTTTTTGCTGCTCGGATACCATCTAAATACCTTACCTTAAAGCCTAATCTCTACATCAACGCCAGCAGCTAGATCTAACTTCATTAGCGCATCAACAGTTTGTGGAGTTGGATCAACTATATCTAATAATCTTTTGTGAACACGTATTTCAAATTGCTCGCGGGATTTTTTATCCACATGAGGAGAGCGATTGACTGTAAAACGCTCAATCCGCGTAGGAAGAGGTATAGGACCGCGCAATTGAGCCCCCGTTCGCTTTGCAGTATTAACAATCTCATTAGTAGATAGATCCAAGACACGATGATCAAATGCCTTTAATCTAATCCTTATATTTTGGCTCTCAATTGCCACGGTTTGTTCCTTTCAGACGGTGAACCGCCATAGCTAAAAATATATCACTCATGATGCATATTTCTCTCTAACTTCCTCAGAGACTGTGGATGGGACTTGCTGATAGTGTTCGAACTCCATAGTAAATTGTGCACGTCCCTGAGTTAGAGAACGTAGTGTGTTAACATAACCAAACATATTAGCTAATGGAACTGAAGCACGGATTACTTGAGCATTAGCCCTCTGCTCCATTCCGGCAACCTGCCCCCTACGTGAGTTCAGATCACCAATTACGTCACCCATATATTCTTCAGGGGTCACCGCCTCCACTTTCATCATAGGCTCCAACAAAACTGGTTTGCCTTTAGGCGCAACTTCTCTATACGCCGCACGACCAGCTATTTCAAAAGCCATACTACTTGAGTCTACATCATGAGAAGCACCATCAATTAATGTAATTTTAAAATCAATCATCGGAAATCCAGCGACAACACCTGTTTGACGCATCGCATCAATACCCTTTTGAACAGAAGGGATATATTCTCTAGGAACGGAACCGCCAACGACTTTACTCTCAAACTGAAAACCCGAACCTGGCTCAAGAGGCTCAGCTATAATCTTAACTCTAGCAAATTGTCCTGCTCCTCCACTTTGCTTCTTATGAGTATAATCAACTTCGGCAGTTTGCGTAATAGTTTCTCGATATGCCACCTGAGGCTGTCCAACATTAGCCCCCACCTTAAATTCTCTCTGCAAACGATCAACAATAATTTCTAAATGCAGTTCACCCATACCGCTTATAACTGTTTGGCCACTTTCTTGATCTGTAGCCACTCGGAAAGATGGATCTTCCTGAGCCAGTCTGGCAAGTGCTAAGCCTAATTTATCTTGGTCAGCTTTAGTTTTAGCCTCAACGGCAACTTCGATTACAGGGTCAGGGAATTCCATACGTTCTAATATAACTGGGCTTCCAGCGTGGCAGAGAGTCTCACCAGTTGTTGTATCTTTTAGACCCGCTATTGCAACTATATCACCTGACCTAGCTTCTTCTATATCCTCACGGGAATTTGAATGCATTAAAAGCATTCTCCCAACCCTTTGTTTGCTGTCCTTAACACTATTTAAAATTTGCGTACCTGTCTCAAGGACGCCAGAATAAACACGCACAAAAGTTAATGATCCCACAAAAGGATCTGTCATTACTTTAAATGCTAGAGCAGAAAAAGGCTGGCCATCGTCACTATCTCTTGTTACCTCTTCACCATTTTTACCGGGAATTACCCCTTTAATCGATGGCACTTCAGTTGGAGAGGGAAGAAAATCTACAACAGCATCTAATAGTGGCTGAACACCTTTATTCTTAAATGCGGAACCGTTGAGTACAGGAACGATATCGCCACTAATCGTACCCTTTCTTATACAAGCCTTAATTGTTGCACTATCAATATCCTGCCCTTCAAGAAATGCCTCCATAGCGGAGTCATCATATTCAATAGCTGCTTCTATAAGAGTTGATCTGTATTCTTCTGCTTGTTCCTTATAATTATCAGGAATATCCACCACCTCAAATTCTGCCCCCAGGGTCTCTGCCTTCCAAATAATTGCTTTATTTTCTATTAGGTCTATTACACCATCATAATTGTTTTCTGAACCTAAAGGTAAATTCACCACAACGGGTTTAGCCCCAAGTCTATCCACTATCATTTCTACACAGCGGAAAAAGTCGGCACCGACGCGGTCCATTTTATTGATAAAGCATATTCTCGGAACTTCATATTTGTCTGCCTGTCGCCAAACCGTTTCTGATTGAGGCTCAACTCC
>DBHM01000003.1:11401-15855 GCA_002296185.1 Alphaproteobacteria bacterium UBA828 | reverse complement strand
ATTGAGGCTCAACTCCAGCAACACTATCAAAAACAGCTACTGCTCCATCTAAAACTCTTAGACTACGCTCGACCTCAATAGTAAAATCAACATGGCCAGGCGTATCAATTATATTAACCCGATGATCATTCCAAAAACACGTTGTTGCAGCAGATGTGATTGTTATCCCACGTTCTTGCTCTTGCTCCATCCAATCCATTGTCGCGCTGCCTTCATGGACCTCACCAATCTTGTAAGACTTGCCAGTATAGTATAGCACACGTTCCGTGGTGGTCGTCTTTCCAGCATCAATATGGGCCATGATCCCAATGTTGCGATACAGTTCTATGGGTGTATTTCGTGCCATTATCTAAATCTCACTCAGCTATTTCATCTAGCTCTACCAACGGTAGTGCGAAAATGCCCTATTAGCTTCAGCCATACGGTGAGTATCTTCTCTCTTCTTTACCGCAACGCCACGACTATTTGCAGCATCAAGCAGTTCTCCCGAAAGCCTTTCAACCATGGTATTCTCACCTCTTGACCTAGCAGCACTTATTAACCATCTTATTGCCAGTGCTTGCCTCCGATCAGACCTAACTTCAACTGGCACTTGATAGGTAGCGCCACCCACTCTACGAGATCTCACTTCAACTCCAGGCTTCACATTCTCAAGTGCATCATGAAACAATTTTAAGGGCTCTTGGCCAGTCTTAGATTTAATAATGTCAAAAGCTCCATAAACAATAGTTTCTGCTGCTGATTTTTTCCCATCTTGCATAAGACAATTCATAAATTTTGCCACTACCATATCCCCAAATTGAGGGTCTGGATTAACTTTTCTCTTCTCTGCAGCACGACGACGTGACACGTTCTAACCCTCCAAATATTACTTAGGTCGCTTTGCGCCGTATTTAGAACGGCGTTGCCTACGACTCTCTATACCCTGGGTATCCAGAGTTCCACGAACAATATGATAACGAACCCCAGGTAGATCTTTAACACGACCACCTCTAATCATCACAACTGAGTGCTCTTGAAGATTATGACCCTCACCAGGAATATAACTCGTTACCTCAAAACTATTGGTTAAACGAACTCGAGCTACCTTACGCAGCGCTGAGTTTGGTTTTTTTGGTGTTGTAGTGTAAACGCGAGTGCATACTCCACGCTTTTGGGGACAGCCTTGAAGAGCTGGCACCTTGTTTCTTTGCAAAGGCGCCTTTCGAGGTTTGCGTATCAACTGGTTTATTGTCGGCATAATCTTTACCACCTAATCCGTGTTACATATTTTTTCTAAAGGCTAAACACGTAAGAGCCCATAGAAAAACGGAGAAGTAAAAAAACCCTCACTTCCCCAGGACCATTTCGCCGGCCCTTTGGCATAGTAATTTATTCTGTCTAGACATCGGATGTAATTGAGCAAAATAAAGGCAAACTGCTAATTCCAATGCAAAGTGGCGCGAATATAGTTAGCAGCCACCCCTGCGTCAAGCTGCAAAAGCCTCAAAGACTAAGGTTTTCTTAGAAAAAAGCCTATCTCAAAAAAACCCAGAGTATGATTATACCCATAATATTATGAATCGGGGCTAAACAGAGCTTAATTTTTGGCACTATTCTGCGGATAATCCATCACCGAGCGTTTCCAGAGAAGCCTCAGATGCTGCTACAGTTTCTATAGCACCTTCTGCAACTTCAGAAGCTGCTAATTTAGCTTCTTTTTCAGCTGCAGCAGCCTGACGAGCAACAATAGCATCCCTTTCTGCTTCGCGTTGTATCTGGTTCATCATTTTACCTGTTCCCGCTGGGATTAACCTCCCAACTATTACATTTTCTTTCAATCCTATTAGTCGATCTCCCTTTCCCGCAACCGATGCTTCAGTCAAAACTCTCGTTGTTTCTTGGAAAGAAGCTGCTGATATAAATGACCTAGTCTGCAATGAGGCCTTTGTAATCCCAAGTAGTACAGGATCAGATTTTGCAGGAGTAAGTTTATCAGCGACCGCCTTAATATTTGCTTCATTAAACTCAATTCTATCTACTTGCTCCCCGATTAGGAAAGTTGTCTCACCAGGATCAGTTATCTCAACTTTTTGCATCATTTGACGACAAATCACCTCTATATGTTTATCGTTTATTTTAACACCCTGGAGTCTATATACCTCTTGTATTTCGTTCACTATGTATACAGCTAACGCTTCTACACCCATTACTCTCAGTATGTCATGTGGTGCTGGATTACCATCCATGAGCGGGTCACCTCGCATTACGAAATCACCCTCGTGAACACTAATATGTTTACCCTTGGGTATAAAATATTCCATTGAGTTAGCTTCAGAGTCCTCTGGAACAACAATTATACGGCGTTTAGATTTATAATCTTTCCCAAATTCAACACGTCCATCAATATCTGAGATAATAGCGTGATCCTTTGGTTTTCTTGCCTCAAATAGTTCAGCAACTCTAGGCAAGCCACCTGTAATATCTCGTGTTTTACTAGATTCCTTAGGTATCCTTGCTAAAATATCTCCCGCATGCATCTCATCTCCATGGCTGACGGAAAGTATTGCATCAACTGAAAGAAAATACTGAGCCTCACGGCCATTAGGTAATTTCTTCACTTCACCTTTATCATCTACCAAAACAACCCTTGGCTTAAGGTCAGCACCTCTAGCCTGTTGCCGCCAGTCGACGACAACACGATTTGAAACTCCCGTTTGTTCATCCGTAATTTCTCTGAATGATAATCCCTCCACCATGTCAACAAATTCGACTGTCCCCGGGCATTCAGAAACGATAGGCAAAGTAAAGGGGTCCCAAGTAGCAAGAGTTTTGGACTTCTCTACCATTTCTTCATTGGCAACAAATAACTTTGCCCCATAAGGAATTCTATGGCGAGCTCTTTCACTACCACGCTGGTCACGTAAAATAATCTCAGTGTTACGACTCATAACCACGTTGGTGCCAGTGCTATCAACAACTAAGTTTTCATTCTCCAGAGAGACTTCCGCATCAAGTGATGCCTCTACGCTGGACTGCTCAGCTCCACGCTGAGCCGCTCCCCCTATATGGAATGTTCTCATTGTAAGTTGAGTACCAGGCTCACCAATTGATTGGGCAGCGATTACCCCAACCGCCTCACCTTCATTAACTACTGTGCCACGAGCAAGGTCACGTCCATAACACAATACGCATACACCGTCTTTGGCAACGCAGGTTAACACAGACCTTATCTTTACAGAATCAACTACTGATTCTTCTATCCGGTCAATATGACCCTCCTCAACCATTTCATTCTTTGCAACTATCACCTCTCCAGTTGCTTCATCTACAATCGATTCATGGGCGTACCTTCCAAGGATTCTCTCTCCAAGGTTTTCTATTACCTCTCCGCCCTCAATTACAGCTTTAACAGTAATTCCTTCCTCTGTGCCGCAATCATGTTCATTTACAATACAATCTTGAGCAACGTCGACAAGTCTACGGGTCAAGTAACCTGAATTTGCCGTCTTTAGGGCAGTATCTGCAAGTCCCTTTCGAGCACCATGCGTTGAATTAAAGTATTCTAATACAGTTAGACCTTCCTTAAAATTAGATGTAATTGGTGTCTCAATAATTTCTCCAGAAGGCTTAGCCATTAAACCCCGCATGCCCGCAAGCTGCTTCATCTGAGCCTCAGAACCACGGGCACCAGAGTGGGCCATCATATATATTGAATTAAATGCACCACCTTTTTTATTTTCTATCTCCTCTGTCTGCATACCATCCATCATAGCCCTAGCCACACGATCCGTGCACTGAGACCAGGCATCTATAACCTTGTTATATTTCTCACCCTGAGTGATTAATCCATCCGCATACTGCTGCTCATATTGTTTGACTAGATCCGTTGTCTTATCAACAAAGTCTGATTTCTGTGGTGGGATAATCATATCATCTTTACCAAATGAAATCCCCGCCTGAGTAGCATTCCTGAAACCCATTTTCATTACACGATCAGCGAATATAACAGTCTCTTTTTGTCCGCAATTTCGGTAAACTGCGTCAAAAACAGAAGTTAACTCTTTCTTAGTTAACAAACGATTAACCGTATCAAAAGGCAAAGCAGGATGTTGTGGCAATACTTCGCTAAGAAGCATCCGACCTGGAGTAGTTTCTGCACGTTGAGAAACCATCTCACCATTTTCATTAACCCGCTCAATACGACAATTTATATTTGCATGAAGCGACACAACTCCATCATCGAGAGCTTTTTCAAGCTCCCCAAAGTCTGCAAAGGACATGCCCTCACCTGGTTCAGCTTTACGCGAATAGGTGAGATAATAAATTCCTAGAACAATGTCCTGACTAGGTACAATTATTGGCTTACCGTTTGCAGGACTTAGTATGTTATTTGTGGACATCATAAGCACTCTTGCTTCAAGCTGCGCCTCTGGTGACAAAGGTACATGTACAGCCATTTGGTCACCATCAAA
>DBHM01000003.1:10597-11068 GCA_002296185.1 Alphaproteobacteria bacterium UBA828 | reverse complement strand
ATCAAAGTCAGCATTAAAAGCAGCACAAACTAGCGGGTGCAGTTGTATAGCCTTTCCTTCTACCAAAACCGGCTCGAAACCTTGAATACCAAGGCGATGAAGAGTTGGGGCGCGGTTCAGCAGAACAGGATGCTCACGAATAACTTCTTCTAAAATATCCCAGACTTCCGGCCTTTCTTTCTCCACCATTCTCTTTGCGGCCTTCAAGGTAGTAGCCATTCCATATATCTCAAGCTTTGAGTATATAAATGGCTTGAATAGCTCTAGAGCCATTTTCTTTGGCAGGCCACATTGATGTAAAAGAAGTTCTGGGCCAACAACAATTACAGAGCGGCCCGAGTAATCAACACGTTTACCAAGTAAGTTCTGACGGAATCTACCCTGTTTCCCCTTAAGCATATCTGATAATGATTTAAGAGGCCTTTTATTCGCACCAGTTATAACACGTCCTCTTCTACCATTATCAAAAAG
>DBHM01000003.1:3237-10272 GCA_002296185.1 Alphaproteobacteria bacterium UBA828 | reverse complement strand
TCAAAAAGAGCATCAACAGACTCCTGCAACATACGTTTTTCATTTCTAATTATGATCTCAGGTGCTCTGAGTTCCATTAATCGCTTTAATCGATTGTTACGATTTATAACCCTTCGATAAAGGTCATTAAGATCTGAGGTTGCAAATCTTCCGCCGTCAAGAGGAACTAATGGCCTTAACTCAGGTGGAATTACCGGAATGACTTCAAGAATCATCCACTCAGGTGAATTTCCCGAGGTCAGAATTGACTCGATCAGTTTTAAACGCTTAACAAACTTTTTTCTTTTCGCTTCTGAGCTTGTTTCAGCTAATTCTGTCCTTAAATTACTCCTGTCTTCCTCCAGATTAAGCCTAGACAACATAGACCTTATAGCTTCTGCACCAATCTCTGCTGTAAAACTATCAACACCATACTCATCTTGAGCAATTCTAAATTGCTCTTCATTTAATAATTGACGATCCTTGAGGGGAGTTAACCCAGGTTCAGTTACTACATAATTTTCAAAATACAGAACTCTTTCCATATCTTTCAAAGTCATATCTAGCAGCAAACCGATTCTAGATGGCACAGATTTCATATACCATATATGCGCAACTGGAGAAGCTAGCTCAATATGACCCATCCTCTCCCTTCTAACTTTTGATTGAATTACCTCAACACCACATTTTTCGCAGACTACCCCGCGAAACTTCATTCTTTTATATTTTCCACAGAGGCACTCGTAGTCCTTAATTGGACCAAAAATTCTGGCACAGAAGAGGCCATCTCTTTCTGGCTTAAAGGTACGATAGTTGATAGTTTCAGGTTTCTTAATCTCCCCAAAAGACCATGAACGAATCTTCTCTGGGGATGCTATGGATATCCGAATTTGGTCAAACCTTTGCGTATTTCCCGCGGGTCCAAAAAGGTTCATCAACTCACTCATTTAGAGTCCTCCAAAAAATATTTCAACAAGCAGCACAAACAATGCAGCAATTTAATTTACGCATCTATCTTTAGATCTACATCAAGACCCAAAGCCTGCATTTCCTTAACTAAAACATTAAATGATTCTGGTATTCCTGCTTCAAAGTTTTGATCACCACGAACTACGGATTCATAAATTTTTGTTCGTCCTGACACATCATCTGATTTGACTGTAAGCATTTCCTGCAAAGTATAGGCCGCTCCATAAGCTTGAAGGGCCCAAACTTCCATTTCACCAAACCTCTGACCTCCGAATTGAGCCTTACCACCAAGCGGCTGCTGGGTAACCAGGCTATAAGGACCTATAGAACGGGCGTGAATTTTATCATCAACAAGATGATGAAGTTTAAGCATATAAATATAGCCAACAGTCACCTTCCGATCAAAAGGTTGACCAGTCTGACCGTTTATCAGGGTTACCTGGCCTGATCCATCAAGACCAGCATGCTCAAGCATTTCAACTATATCAGCCTCTTGAGCACCATCAAAAACAGGAGTTGCCATTGGAACACCCTCACGAAGACTATCAGCAAAATCTACCAGATCATCAGCCGGCATAGTCTCCACAGGACTTTTATTAGCGCGACCAATATCATCATAAACTGTTTTTAAAAATTCTCGAGCAGGTTCAACTGATTCTCCTCCTCTAACAGCATCACACATTTCGCCTATCCGACGTCCCAAACCGTGGCTTGCCCAACCAAGATGCGTCTCTAAGATCTGACCAACATTCATTCGTGACGGTACACCCAAAGGATTTAATACTATGTCTACAGTTGTACCGTCTTCTAAATGTGGCATATCCTCTATAGGAACTATTCTAGAAATAACACCTTTGTTGCCATGACGACCTGCCATCTTATCACCGGGCTGTAACTTTCGTTTTACTGCAACAAAGACTTTAACCATCTTAAGAACACCCGGCGGCAACTCATCTCCTCGCTGAAGCTTCTCGACTTTGCCCTCGAACCTACCCTGAATACGAGCCAGGTTTTCATCTAACTCATTTTTGAGAGACTCCATTTGCGCAATAACATTACTGTCCTTAAGAACAATCTGCCACCATTGCCCTTTGGTATAATTACTAAGAATATCTTCTGTGATTTTAGTATTATCCTGGATGCCCTCATGACCTCCGGCAGCAATATTATCAAGTAGAAGTGATCTTAAGCGGTCGTAAATATTACGTTCTATTATTGCTTGCTCATCATTCCTATCTTTGGCTAAACGATCAATTTCATCAGTCTCAATTGTCAAAGCTCGCTCATCCTTATCAACGCCACGTCTATTAAAGACTCTTACCTCTACAATAGTACCTGCTACACCAGGAGGAAGTCTCAAACTTGTATCTCTAACATCAGATGCCTTCTCACCAAATATAGCACGAAGAAGTTTTTCTTCAGGAGTCATTGGAGCCTCACCCTTAGGCGTGATTTTTCCTACAAGGATATCTCCTGGCTCAACCTCTGCACCAATATAAACAATTCCTGCCTCGTCAAGATTCTTGAGTCCTTCTTCACCTACATTTGGAATATCTCGTGTAATTTCTTCCTGACCGAGTTTTGTATCTCGAGCCATAACCTCAAATTCTTCAATATGAATAGAAGTAAAAACGTCCTCTTTAACAAGTCGTTCAGAAATAAGGATTGAATCTTCAAAATTGTACCCATTCCAAGGCATAAACCCGACTAGTACATTTCTACCAAGTGCGAGCTCGCCACGGTCTGTACTAGGTCCATCAGCTATTATATCACCCGCAACGACTCTTTGACCCACCTTTACTAAAGGTCTTTGATTAACACATGTGTTTTGATTTGAACGCTGATACTTAAGTAAATTATATATATCAACACCTCCGGATGATGAATTACCATCACCATCGTCAGACCTGACAACTATTCTTGTTCCGTCAATCTGCTCTACTACTCCGGACCTTCGTGCAACTATTGCTACACCGGAGTCTCTAGCTACCACTTCTTCCATTCCAGTGCCAACCAAAGGAGCTTCCGCTCTAACTAGTGGAACTGCCTGACGTTGCATATTTGATCCCATTAGGGCCCTATTAGCATCGTCATTTTCTAAAAATGGTATTAATGCCGCAGCAACAGAAACCAGCTGTTTTGGAGAAACATCCATAAATTCGATTTGTTCAGGAGAAGCCATAACAAAATCACCATTAACACGGCAACTAACTAATCCTTCAGTGAATAGACCTTCATCATCAGTTGGCGCATTAGCCTGGGCAATAGTATATTTGCCTTCCTCCATGGCCGATAGATAAATAACGTTTTTTGTCAGACGACCATTCTCAACAGATCTATAAGGACTTTCTATAAAACCGTATTGATTTACCCTTGCATAAGTCGCGAGACTGTTAATCAGACCAATATTTGGACCCTCGGGAGTCTCAATCGGACAAATTCGCCCATAATGTGAAGTATGAACATCGCGAACCTCAAACCCGGCACGCTCTCTAGTAAGCCCCCCAGGACCTAGAGCAGAAAGACGACGTTTATGAGTAATCTCTGAAAGTGGGTTTGTTTGATCCATAAACTGTGAGAGCTGAGATGAACCAAAAAACTCTCTCACTGCAGCAGCCGCGGGTTTAGCATTTATCAAGTCATGAGGCATAACTGTATCTATCTCTACCGAACTCATCCTCTCTTTTATTGCCCTCTCCATACGCAAAAGGCCAACACGGTATTGATTAGTCATTAACTCTCCAACAGACCGAACTCGACGATTACCAAGATGGTCTATATCATCAATACTTCCCCTGCCATCCTTTACCTCAACCAAAGTTCGAACGACTGTCATTATATCTTCTCTTCGTAACACCCGCACAGTGTCCTCACCCTCAATACCAAGCCTTATGTTCATTTTAACTCTTCCAACGGAAGATAGATCATAGCGGTCAGAACCATATAAGGTTATATCATCTGCCTTAATCCATACCGGCCCTTCAATAGCCTCAGAACGGCGTTCAGCTGGAACAATTACACGCAGGAAGGCCCCCTCATGATCTAAGACCCATAACTCCTCTACTTCAACACGATGAAGAGAACCAATGGGCTTTGAGCGGGCAGAAGGTTTGGCGTAATATGATAGAGTTTCCTCTTTTAAACGAGCTTTACCAAAAAATAATTCATGGAATAACTTTTCTGCAGTCTCAGCAGTAGGTGGCTCTCCAGGACGCATTACTTTATAAATTTCTGTAAGCGCCTCAACTCTATTAGAGGCCTTATCAGCCATCAAAGTATTACGTATGTATGCACCAACATTTATGTGATCTATAACTAATGTATTAAATGCCTCCACACCCAAGGTGTCTAAGGTTTCTAAAATCTCCTCAGTAACCTCATCTCCTGCTTCATATATTATTTCTCCAGTTTCAACATTGATTAGATCTTCAGAGACATACTGACCTACCAGAGACTCATTGCTAACTAAACGGTATTTAACTCCAGCCTCCTCAATTTTCGCTATGAGGCGCTGGGTGACCCTTCGCCCTGCCTCAGCTATTACCTTACCGCTTTCAGCATCAATCAGGTCATTTAACAGCTTAGTACCTTTGAGATTCTCAACATCTATTTTTAGAGTCCAACCCTTAGATGACCTTTCGTATACATTTGTCCCATAGAAATATTCAAGAATGTCTTCTGTGCTCATACCGAGTGCCCGTAGCAAAATAGTTACATGCAACTTCCGACGGCGATCTATTCGAACAAAAACTAAATCTTTTGCATCAAATTCAAAGTCTAGCCAAGAACCCCTATAAGGGATCACTCGAGCGGCATACAAAAATTTACCAGAACTATGCGTTTTACCCCTATCATGATCAAAGAAAACTCCGGGGGAACGATGCATTTGCGAAACAATTACACGTTCTGTACCATTTACGATAAACGTGCCATTATTAGTCATTAAAGGCATATCACCTAAGTAAACATCCTGCTCTTTTATATCCCTAACCGAACGAAGGCCTGACTCTTCGTCTACATCCCAAACCACAAGCCTTAAAGTGACCTTTAAAGGAGCTGAATAAGTTATGCCTCTTTGTCTACATTCTTCAACATCATACTTTGGATCCTCAAATTCATAACATACAAAATCTAGAGATGAGGTATCAGAAAAATCTTTTATTGGGAAAACAGATCTGAAAACCTCCTCTAAACCATACTCGTCTCTATTATTTGGTTGAGCATACCGTTGTAAAAAATGTTCATAGGATGTCTTTTGTACCTCAATTAGATTTGGCATAGATGAAACTTCAGGAATCTTACCAAAGCTACGACGTAATCTTCGAAAACCCATATATGACTGTGGCATAATGATCTCGCCCTCTTAACCGTTTATGTCACCCCATGTTTGGAATGAACGCTAAATTGCGCACGCAAAATTTGCTAAGCGCATGGGATCAAATTTGAGTTCACCTGAATTATAAATAGCAACTAATAATCCAGGAAAATTATGACCGTAGTTAATACAGAGATCTCGTTTTATTAAAATTTAGAGAGATCCCGATCCAATCCAGGCCATTACTTTGCGGTCACTTAACCTCTACAGAGGCTCCCGCTCCCTCTAACTGCTCTTTGAACTTGTCAGCATCCTCCTTGGATACACCCTCTTTAACTTCCTTGGGGGCAGCCTCTACAAGATCTTTGGCTTCTTTTAAACCAAGACCAGTGATGGCACGAACCTCTTTAATAACATTAATTTTCTTATCACCAATTGAAGCTAGTACAACGGTAAATTCATCCTTTTGTTCTTCTTGAGCATCACCTCCACCGGTCGCGGGGACAGCCGCAACGGCAACAGGCGCCGCCGCTGACACTCCCCATTTTTCCTCTAGAAGTTTTGCAAGCTCAGCGGCTTCCATTACGGTTAAACTAGATAAATCGTCTACTATTTTGGCTACATCAGCCATGACTATGTTCTCCTTAATTCTATTTATACGGATGTTATTCCGTATTTTTTGTTTATCTCATATTGTAAAAACTAGGCTACATCTTTCTTTGAGCCATAAGCACTAACAACTCTTGCAAGATTACCTGCAGGTGCCTGTAAAACACCTACCAACTTTTGCGCTGGAGAATTGATTGTTCCAACCAACTTTGCGCGAAGCTCATCTAATGATGGTAATTCGGCCAACGCCCTTACTCCAATAGAGTCAAGAGTTTCAGGGCCAAGGGCGCCACCAATTATTATCAATTTTTCATTTTCTTTAGAAAACTCTACAGCCACCTTTGCAGCAGCAACCGGATCCTCTGAGACAGCTATCGCAGCTGGCCCAGAAAACATATCTGAAATAGGACTGTATTGCGTACCGGCTATAGCACGCTTAACAAGACGATTCTTAGTAACTTGAAAAATTGCACCAGATGCCTTCATCCGTCTTCGTAAATCAGTGGCCTCAGCAACTGTTAAACCCGAATAATGTGTAACCACGACTATATTTACTGAGTTAAAAACATCATGAAGCTCACTAACAATTTGTTGCTTATTATCACGATTCATCGGAAAGATACCTCCATATCGCGCTGAACAAGCAATCCGCTAGCCAAAAACGAGATAACAAAAAGACTATTTTGTAGCGACTGATATATGCCAATACAAAAATTATACAACATCTTAACACACTCCTGTCTTGGCAGGCGGGGAAACCCATTAAGCCATTGAAATTATATCAATAACACCTACGGTCTCGGACAGGGCGGAAGCCTAAGCTTCCTAAAGCGCTAGTGTTCCGAGACGTATTACACTAGCACCAAATAAATACTTTATGCCGCCTCTATGCTTGAAACATCCAATTTTATTCCAGGACCCATAGTTGAACTAATCGCAACTCTCTTTACATATGTGCCTTTAGCTCCACTGGGCTTAGCCTTAGTAACAGCATTAACAAAAGTAGAGATGTTTTCCTTTAAGGCAGTTTCGCTAAAACTAGCCTTACCTATTCCGGCATGAATAATACCAGCCTTTTCTACTCTAAACTCTATCTGTCCAGATTTTGCAGCTTTAACTGCTTCAGAAACATTTGCAGAAACAGTACCAAGTTTAGGATTAGG
>DBHM01000003.1:1215-2924 GCA_002296185.1 Alphaproteobacteria bacterium UBA828 | reverse complement strand
AGTTTAGGATTAGGCATTAAACCCCGTGGACCTAAAACCTTACCTAACTTGCCAACAAGAGGCATCATATCAGGTGTTGAAATACAGCGATCGAAATCTATATCACCCTTTTGTACTGTATCAACTAATTCCTCAGATCCAACTATATCAGCACCAGCCTCTTTGGCTGCATCTGCTTGATCGCCTCGAGCAAATACTGCAACCCTTACTGTTTTTCCTGTTCCGTGTGGTAAACTGACCATACCCCGAACCATCTGGTCAGCGTGCCGAGGATCAACACCTAATCGCATTGCTATTTCTATAGTTTCATCAAAGCTTACATTAGCTAATTTTTTTAATAATGTGACTGCATCCCCGAGCGCATAATCTGTGTCAGTATTCATTATAGCACTTGCAGCAGATAATCTTTTACTAACCTTTACCATAGCACTACCCCACCACCTGAATGCCCATGGAACGAGCAGAACCCTCTATCATACGGCATGCAGATTCAATATCGCTTGCATTTAAATCAGCCATTTTCTTTTCAGCAATATCACGGACTTGACTAGATGTTACAGAACCAACTGGAGCCTGCCGACCAACTTCTCCAGATCCCTTTTGAAGACCGGCCGCTTTTTTTAGAAAATAGCTTGCTGGTGGAGTTTTTGTAACGAATGAGAAAGTTTTATCTGCATAAACGCTAATAACAGTTGGTATTGGCATACCCTGCTCAAGCTGCTGGGTTTCAGCGTTAAATGCTTTACAAAACTCCATTATATTTACTCCAGCCTGACCAAGAGCCGGCCCTATCGGTGGTGATGGATTAGCCTGACCTGCCGGTACCTGGAGCTTTATAAAACTCTCAATCTTCTTAGCCATGAAAATTCTTATCCTTTATAAACAAAATAATTATGATTTCTCAACCTGCGCATATTCAAGTTCAACCGGGGTAGCGCGACCAAATATTGAAACAGCTACTTTGAGTCTTGCACGCTCTTCATCAACCTCTTCAACTAAACCGTTGAAAGAACTGAAAGGGCCATCACATACTCTAACAGTTTCTCCAACTTCAAAAGTTATGGATGGCTTAGGCCTTTCTACACCCTCCTGAACCTGATTTAGCACACGCTGCGCCTCCTCAGAAGAGATTGGCTGAGGCTTGCCACCTGAGCCCAGAAATCCAGTCACTTTTGGTGTATTTTTTACCAAATGCCAAGTGTCGTCAGTCATCTCCATATCAGCTAAAACATATCCTGGAAAAAACTTACGCTCTGCTTTTACCTTAGATCCGCGGCGCATTTCCACAACTTCTTCTAATGGCACCAAGACATCCCCTATTAAATCATCAAGACCCTTGAGAGAGGCCTGCTCTTTTATAGATTGAGCAACTTTTTTCTCAAAACCAGAATAAACATGCACTATATACCACTGCCTGGACATTATCAGCCACCGAGTCCTAGTATTGCTCGAATACCAATTGATAGAACCTGATCAACAAGTAAGAAAAAAACAGCCATTATAACAACCATTATAACAACCATTATGGTTGAAATAATTGTCTCCTTGCGTGTTGGCCAAGTGACTTTTGAAACCTCTTGGCGAACCTGACGCAAAAATTCTAACGGCCTAGACCTTGCTATTATCATCGACTTGACTGTCCCAATTCTCAAGCATCAACTTCATCTTAAGCTCAATGGCAGGAGTGGAGGGCCTCGAACCCCCAACCT
>DBHM01000003.1:699-865 GCA_002296185.1 Alphaproteobacteria bacterium UBA828 | reverse complement strand
TACCAATTGAGCTACACTCCTATGACCGGATTGACGAAGCTACCATCACAAATGATGTTGTGGCAGCACACCGCACCTGCTTCTGAACCTAACTTATCCCTTCGGAAAATTTAAATTTTCGAAGTCATTATAGTATTTTCGCTACAACACCAGCACCAACCGTTCT
>DBHM01000003.1:0-291 GCA_002296185.1 Alphaproteobacteria bacterium UBA828 | reverse complement strand
CCAGGCATTACCATTTCTGTACCACCTGGTAATTCAATAGTTCCTGTAACATCCGTAGTTCTGAAATAGAATTGCGGCCTGTAATTAGAGAAGAATGGAGTATGGCGGCCACCCTCATCTTTGGTAAGAATGTATGTCTCTGCCTCGAAGTTTGTATGAGGCGCAATACTTCCTGGCGCACATAGCACTTGACCACGCTCAACTTCCTCGCGCTTAGTACCACGTAAAAGAACTCCGACATTATCGCCCGCTTCCCCTTGATCAAGAAGCTTGCGAAACATCTCAACACCT
>DBHM01000004.1:1173-4637 GCA_002296185.1 Alphaproteobacteria bacterium UBA828 | reverse complement strand
ATCAGACCACCCTTGTTCCGGTTTGTAGAAGTAGAATTCATTCCCATCAAATCCTACCATATCACCATAAACCACCGATAACCCATTACGACTTAGGGCAAGCTGGGCAATCATTCTCGACAATACGCTGACTTCATTTAAAGCTTTTACCGTACCATTTGAAATATTTTGTGCGAGATCACGATCACGATCTGAGTGAATTTCACAAACAATAGGAGGATGTTCCTGACCTTCACATACTGCAATAATAGACATAATCGATTTTAATACTAGAGCATCTGCAAGATTTTTTTCTGTTTCTGGTTGCCAGCTTGCTGCGCTATTTATTATAATGACTGATTTAGCGTTCTTTGCCATGACCTTTTTTAGATTATTAATATTTGTTACTACACCTGATCTTGTAATTATACGGGTAGTTCTAAAATCTAGAATATTATCACGTATGTAATTATCCATATTTTCTTTATCGTCTTCGGCAAGAATAACAATCGCTGCGTCTGGTTCAGAATCATTTGCCTCAATCAATTCTCTAATAACTTCTAAAATTCGATCACCAAACCCCAAAATAAGTGTATGGTTTTTTTCAAGGACAATACTACGCCCTCTACGTAACTCATCAAGCTTTGCTTCAAAAACACTAGTTATAAATGCAACCATACTAGAAAATAAAATCAATCCAACCAAAACACCCAAGATCGAAGTAAGCTTAGCAAGCCAATTACTATCACCATCGGTCTCAGCAGCTGAGCCTTCCATTACAGCAACATAGACTCTCCAGGGTATCTCAAGCCAACTATTTAACGTTTCGTCTGGAAAGAAAGAATTAGCAATTAATCGTATGAGGACCATAACTAGAAAACCAATCAAGAAGGTAAGTAGAAGGGCCATGAAAATGGATGAGCTGCCTCTAGACATGTAATTATCAATCGCATATCTAAGTCTTTGCTTAAGAGGATACTGGTTTAATTTAGTCATTGTAAAAATCTCTTAATCGCTTATTAAGTAGTCTCAAATGTTAAAAAAAAAATAAGAAATAAGTATAATTAATTTGTTTTTGGAATAAGGGGCACTTACCTAAATTCGAAAAGAACAATTTTGGCCAAAAACTTTATTAAAACTAAAATTTCATATGTACAATGATTTCGGTTCTATTTCTTTTTCTAAAAACGGATAACAAGGTATGCAATAGACATGGGTAAAAACTTTAAAACAATTGACGAAGCTGTAATCAGGTTCGCTGGTGATTCTGGGGATGGAATGCAATTGACAGGTGGGAGGTTTACAGAAACCACAGCAATAGTTGGGAATGATCTAAGTACGTTACCAGATTTCCCGGCAGAGATTCGTGCTCCAGCTGGCTCTCTGGCTGGTGTAAGTGCCTTTCAACTTAAATTTTCTTCAAGGGATATTCATACTCCAGGAGATAAGCCCGATGTATTGGTTGCCATGAACCCAGCAGCACTAAAAGTTCATCAGAAAGATCTAATACCAGGTGGAACCATTATAATGAATACGGATGCATTTGTAAAAAAGAACCTCAGTTTTGCTGGATATGAGTCAAATCCTGCTGAGGACGGTTCCCTTGATGACTACTTTACTGTTATTCCTATTGAAATGAATAAAATGGTTAAAGCTGCATGTGAAGATCTTGATCTAAATGGAAAACTAGTTCTTCGGACTAAAAACTTTTTTGCATTAGGAGTTCTTTTTTATATGTACGATCGCCCATTGGATGCGACAGAATCCTGGCTCAAGAAAAAATTTGCAGGAAAAGATGGTATCATAGAAGCGAACACAAGAGCAATGAATGCTGGATATAATTATGCTGATACTACTGAACTTTTCACTACTCGATTTAAGGTGGAAAAAGCATCTTTGCCTCCGGGTAAATATCGAAATATAAATGGGAATCATGCAACCTCGCTTGGTCTTCTAGCTGCATCAGAAAAGTCGGGTCTTGAATTATTCTTAGGAAGCTATCCAATTACGCCCGCTAGTGATATTTTACATACATTATCTGCCTGGAAACATTATGGTGTAAAAACATTTCAAGCTGAAGACGAAATCGCAGGCGTGACTTCTGCAATCGGTGCAGCATATTCAGGTAGTCTAGCAATCACAACAACCTCTGGTCCGGGTATTGCCTTAAAAGGTGAGGCCTTAGGATTAGCGATCATGACAGAGCTACCGCTTGTTGTTATTAATGTTCAGCGAGGCGGACCAAGTACTGGTTTACCAACAAAAACAGAACAGTCAGATTTGAACCAAGCACTTTATGGTAGGAATGGTGAAGCCCCCATGCCAGTAATCGCAGCTGCTACCCCTGGAGATTGTTTTTATGCTGCCTATGAAGCCTGTCAAATTGCGGTAAAATATATGACTCCAGTTATGTTACTTACTGACGGTTATTTAGCAAATGGATCAGAACCATGGAAAATACCAAAAGTAAAAGAGCTTAGCTCATTTAAGATTAACTTTGCTAATGAGCCAAATTCAGATGGCGAATTTTTGCCTTATTTAAGAGATGAAAAAACTCTTGCCAGGCCATGGGCAATACCTGGGACACCAGGATTAGAACATAGGGTAGGGGGAATCGAAACCGCTGAAAACACTGGACATGTCAGCTATGACCCTGAAAACCACCACAATATGTGTGTGGCCAGACAAGAGAAAGTGAATAAAGTTCAAAATGATATTGCTGAAACCAAAGTTTTTGGAGATACAAGTGGAGACCTTCTCATTTTGAGTTGGGGTGGAACTTACGGAGCCTGTAGATCTGCCTCAGAAACATTGCAGGAAAACGGGAAAAAAGTGTCACATGTACACCTGAGATGGATAAGCCCTCTACCAAAAGATTTAGGTGAAATTTTAATTCACTTCAAACACATCTTAGTGCCTGAGATTAATCTCGGGCAATTGCTCAGACTAATCCGGTCTGAATTTTTGGTTGATGCTAAAGGATTAAACTTAGTTCGAGGCAGACCTATTGGAGCAGAAACAATAGTAGAAACAGTTAACAAAACATTAGGATAAACTATGAGTGAAACTCAAGCAACACAACTAACTAAAAAAGACTTCGTATCTGATCAAGCAGTTCGATGGTGCCCAGGATGTGGAGACTATGCAATACTTGCTCAAGCCCAAAAGCAGATGCCAACATTTGGACGAAAACGTGAGGATATTGTTTTTGTCTCAGGGATAGGGTGCTCCAGTAGGTTTCCCTACTATATGAATACTTATGGATTCCATTCTATTCATGGTAGAGCACCTGCAGTGGCAACTGGTGTGAAAATTGCGAATCCAGATTTGTCAGTGTGGATTGTTACCGGAGATGGTGACGGGTTGTCTATTGGTGGCAATCACTTTATGCATGCCTTAAGGCGCAATATGGATTTTAATATTTTGATGTTTAACAATAGAATTTATGGACTAACGAAAGGACAATACTCTCCAACTTCAGAGGT
>DBHM01000004.1:0-792 GCA_002296185.1 Alphaproteobacteria bacterium UBA828 | reverse complement strand
TCATTAGCTCTAGGCGCTCAGGCTACATTTGTAGCACGCACTATTGATCGCTGGCAAAAGCATTTAGCTGAGATGATGGAAAGGGCACATAATCATGATGGAGGTACTTTTATTGAAATTTATCAGAATTGTAATATCTTTAATGATGGTGCATTTGAACCATATACCAATGCAGAAAAGCTAGATAATGTTATTGAGCTAAAAAATGGTGAGCCTATGTTGTTTGCTAGGGGTACAAAAGGCATAAAGCTTGACGGTTCAAAAGCTATGGTGGTTGATATGGAAAAAAGTAGCATCGAGGATGTATTAATTCATGACGAAACAAATCTTGATCTTTCTCTAATTATTTCTAACTGGACATCCAATCCAGATCTCCCAGAACCTATAGGAGTAATTTATTCAGTTGATAAACCCACGTATAATCAAGACATGGTGGATCAAATAGAAAATGCTAAGCAGAAAAAAGGCGCTGGCAAGGTTCAAGATTTATTGAATGCTGGAGACACTTGGGAAGTAAATTAATATATGAATACCCGCACCGAAAAGGATAGCTTAGGTCCCATAGAGGTACCCTCAGACAGATATTACGGTGCTCAAACACAACGCTCTTACGAAAATTTTAAAATAGGAAAAGAGCGTTTCCCTCGTGAGTTTATAAGGGCCTACGGAATACTAAAAAAAGCAGCTGCTACCGTAAATCATAACTTTGGAAACTTAGATAGTAAAATCATGGAAGCTATCCATGATGCAACTGAAGAAGTTATTGGAGGAAAATTAGATGGACATTTCCCT
>DBHM01000012.1:35717-92355 GCA_002296185.1 Alphaproteobacteria bacterium UBA828 | reverse complement strand
AGATTTTTATAGATTACCATTTTTTTAAGCTTTGTAACTTACCGTATTTCTAATAGTCTTTTATATAAAATGATATGAACATAAAAAAATTCATGTGAAAATATATAAAAATCAAGTTTATGTGCCTCGGGAGAAAATATTATGGATGAAGTTTATCTTGTTGGGATTGGAATGACTCCGTTTGGAAAGTTTCTTGATAAGTCGGTTAAAGAGCTTACCAGGACTACAGTTGAGGAGGCACTTACTGATGCGGGGGCTGAAATTAAAGATATTGAGGCGGCATGGTTCTCTAATACTACCCAGGGTGTTTTGGAGGGGCAGTTTCTTGTTCCTGGTGAAATTGCATTACGTGAAATGGGTTTTGAGGGCATACCTATGGCAAATATAGAGAATGCTTGTGCGAGTGCTTCTACGGCTTTTAACGCTGCATATACTGCTATTAAGGCTGGTTCAGCAGAGGTAGCATTAGCGGTTGGGGTGGATAAAATGTATTCAGAAGATAAAACCAAATCTTTTGAAATATTTGATGGAGCGATAGATGTTCATAAAAGAGACGAAGAGTTTGCCAAGCTCGAAAGTTTGGGTGCTGCAGTAGAGACGCCCCCTGAAGCAGTAATTCCAAATGAAAAACGTAGTCCATTCATGGATATTTATGCATGCTTTGCTAAGCAACACATGGATATGTTTGGTTTGACGCAGCGACAATTAGCAACAGTAGCATCAAAGAATCATTGGCATTCTACTATGAATCCTAAGTCTCAATTTACTTTCGAGGCTAGTATTGATGAAATATTACAAGCACGTCTTATATCTTGGCCCTTAACCCTTCCTATGTGTTCCCCTATTTCAGATGGTGGAGCGGCTACTGTTTTGTGTTCGAAAGATGCGTTGAATCGTTTTGGTTCTGAGAGAGCAATTAAGATTTTAGCTTCTTCGATGGGTACTAGTATTAATCGCTTACCCGAAGACCTTGAAAACCATATTACCCGCCGTGCTGCAAAGCGAGCCTATGAACTAGCGGGTATAGGTCCAGAAGATATTGATGTTGCCGAAGTGCATGATGCAACTGCAATGGGTGAAATTACTCAGTCTGAGTGTCTGGGTTTATGTGAGTTTGGTGAAGGAGGTATAATTGCTGAAAAGGGTGAAACTCGTTTGGGTGGTCGAATTCCTATTAATCCCTCTGGTGGTCTTGAATCTAAAGGTCATCCAATTGGAGCAACGGGTCTTGCTCAGATTTGTGAGCTAAGTTCACAGCTTCGAGGCGAATGTGGAAAAAGACAAGTACCTGAAGCCAAGTTTGCTATTGCTGAAAATGGTGGGGGCATTTATGGAATTGAAGAAGCGACTTGTTGTATAACTATATTAGGAACATAGAAGTATATGGAAAGTTTTAGATCTTCTGTAAATCCTGGGAGAAGTATTTTAATTTTTATGCTTTTCCTCAATGGAATAATTTATGGGTTACAATTTATAGCAAATAAGTGGGCTGCTGATTACGGTGTGCCAATTTTTGCATATGTGTTTTGGTATTCATTAATTTCCGGAATTCTTTTACTCATACTTTGTTTTGTTCTCAGAGAGGTGCCAAAAATAAATCTTAGAAGTGCTATAGTTTTTATTATCATGGGAACAACAGGTATAGCAGCACCAATAGCATTGCTGACATGGTCAGCTTCTAAACTCCCTGCAGGGGTTATTGGTCTCGTAGTAGTAATGTCGCCAGTCTTTACATATATCTTTTCAACTTTATTGAGGATAGAACATTTCTCTTGGGTACGGGTGGTCGGAATATTAGTTGGTTTTGGCAGTGTTTTATTGGTTTACCTACCTGATGCGAGTCTTCCAGAGCCAGAAAAGGCTAGCTGGTTATTAATAGCTTTATTAGCACCTATATTTTTTGCTGCTACGAATGTATTCGCGGCAATGATAAGGCCTCCAAAAGTTTCATCACTGGCCCTTTCTTCGGGAATATTAATAGGCGGCAGTCTTATAATGTTACCTATAATGATAGCTACAGGTCAGGAATGGCTTCCACCTGCGTCAAATGAATATGGTAATTATGCACTCTTGATAGCTATTTTTGTTAATTTAACCATATGGTGGATCTTTTTGGAGATAGTAAGGAATGCGGGTCCTGTGTTCTTTACAACAGCTAATTATATTATAGTACTCTCTAGTATTGGTTGGGGTATTCTAATTTTGGGTGAAAAACCAAGCATTTACATATGGGGAGCTGTAATAATGATGTTTATGGGCGTATTTTTGGTCAATTACGGCAGGGGTGTTAAAAAGGAAGTATCTAGCTCTTAATTACATTAAAAAAATGTAATATGTAACAATCTCCTTGTATGTTTGCCATTAGAATGGCTATCCTATGAAGTATATTACGAACATTGCTCTCACAGTAATATGTGGGAGATATATAACTATAACCGAATTGTTAAGAATGACTCATAAAGGAGACTGGGAGATGTCATTTAAGAAGACATTAAGCGGCGTAGCAAAAGCTTTAGCAGTCTGCGCTATTTTAGCTGGCACATATATGTCAGTAAATAAAGCGGAGGCAGGTAAGGACACAATGGTGATAGCCATTGGTGGACTACCACAAGGGATAGACTTGGATAAACATGTAAGTCCTACAACTTGGAGCATGGGTGCTCAGGTTATTGAAGACGGCATGAGTTGGGAATGGGTAGACTTTCCATTTAAGACTGGAGATGGTTGGGACCCATCAACAATTCCCGGCTTTAAGTATCCAGACTATTTTGGAAAACAAAAGTTAGTACCCGGAATAATTGAGAAGTGCGAGTTATCTGCTGACGGAAAAAAAGCGGTCTATCATCTTCGCAAGGGCGTAATTTCGCCATGGGGAAATGAATTTACCGCTGATGACGTTCTTTGGCGTATTAAGCGCGGTAAGGCAACGGGAGCAATCAATAATTTCTTAGAATTCTTGCTCAACTTACCAGGTCAGACAATTAATCCACCAGAATCGGGTGGCTATACAAAGATTGATGATCATACTGTAGAAGTAACATCATCTGCAGGTATGCCGCTTGGTTGTAAGCGCTTTACTAACTATTATGATGCGTTCTTAGACTCTACAGAAGTGATGAAGCATGCGACTGAGGAAGATCCTTGGGCCGATAAGTGGGTAGCTACAAACGGTGGTGGCTTTGGTGCTTATAAGATCACTGAGTGGGCTCCTGGAAAACGTGTTGTTATGGAGTCTAATGAGAATTATTGGAGAGGAGCACCTGAGATAAAGAAAATTATTTATCTTGTGGTTCCTGAGTCCGCAAATCGTGTAGCTTTACTCCAGCAGGGTAAGGTTCATATGGCTGAGGGCCTAACTCCAGATGAGATCTTAGCTCTTGATTCATCAGATAAGGCTAGAGGTGTTGCAGTTCGTGGCAACCAATCAATGTGGGTAGTTATTAATAATACTTTACCTCCATATGATAACGTAAAAGTGCGTCAGGCAATCAATCATCTGATTGATCGGGAGGCCATTGCTGGACAAATTTACCACGGTATGATGAATGTTTGGCAGGGTGTTATGCCTAGCACATATCCTGGCTACGACAAGTGGCTGAAATACGATTATAATATCGAGAAAGCTAAAGCATTGTTGGCAGAGGCTGGTTATGCTGATGGATTTGACGCTGAATTTGCATTTAGTGCAGCTGAAGCATCACAAGAATCTATTGCAATACTTCTCCAAAGCGCCTTTAAAGCAGCTGGGATTAATTTAACACTTAAGAAATTGCCAGTTGCTGCCCATTCTGATCTCATTATGAGTAAGAAGGCTTCTTTGGGTCTCTGGACAGATATGCCAATTCAGCCAGACATCAACTATGCGTTAAAGCTTGTTTGGCCTACTGGTGCATTAGTCAATTACCACAATTTCAGCGATGAAAAAGTTGATGCTACACTTGCAAAGTGTGAAGGGGTCGTTGATCCTAAAGCACGTATTGACTGTCATGCTGGAATTCAGGAGCATATTCATGATTTAGCTCCGCTTGGTTGGATTGGTGAGCAGTATTTTGCTGTTGGTCTTTCCAGAGCGGTCAGTGGTTTCCGCTGGTATACAACCCAGTATTACCATGTTCATGAAATGAGTATTGCAGACTAATTTAGACTTGTTGACTTAATAAAATGAAGTGGCGGCACTCCAAGTTGTGTCGCCACTTCAAGTTTTTCTGAGTAATCTATGAGAATTATTTTATATATAGGGCGACGTATACTATTTTTGATACCACAGGTTCTGCTGATATCATTCATTACCTTTGCCCTGGTTAGACTTCTGCCTGGAAACCCTGCCAGGATGTCGCTTGGTCCTCTAGCGCCTGAGTCCGCAATTGAGGCTTATAATGTAAAAATGCACTATAATCTTCCTATACCAGAACAGTATTGGATTTGGTTGAAGGGAATATTTACAGACTTTGATTTAGGCGAATCATGGGTCAATGGATCTATGGTCATTGATGATATGATTCAAAGAATTCCAGTAACCCTTGAGGTAATGATTCTAGCTTTAATTCTAGTAGCGATTGTTTTAGTTCCACTTGCAATAATTACAGCTGCTAAGACAAAGAATAAAATAGTTGTATTTTTTCAGAATATTACCTTTGGCTATGGAATGCTGGCTGGCGCGCTCCCAGATTTCTTGTTAGGCCTATTGATGATATTTATATTCTTCACTAATTTTGGGATTATGCCTGGGCCTGAGGGTCGGTTAGGTATTCTAGAATTTGAGCCGCCATTTGTAACTGGTTCTATACTACTAGACTCAATTTTTGATGGCGATTGGGAGCTTTTTTGGAGCGGGGCATGGCACCTGGCTATGCCAGTATTTACATTGGCATTTGTTTATGGTGCTCCCATATTTAAGATGCTTAGAAGTCAAATGGAAGGCGCTCTCCAAGCTGAGTATACTACATACGGTGAAGCGATTGGTCTGCGTTCACGAACAATATTTATACGTGCAGCACGCGTGGCGTCTGGCCCAACTTTGGTCATTACAGGCGTCGTGGTGATGTTTTTACTTGGGGGTGCTGTTTTAGTAGAAACTGTTTTCAATTTAAGTGGGTTAGGACAATACGCTGTTCAAGCTATAGTTACAGCTGATTATGCACCAATTGTGGCTTTTGTTTCTTTTGCAGCAATATTTACCATGCTGGTCTATCTTGCGGTTGATTTAGCGCATTTTGCTATGGACCCACGGATTAAGATTGGCGGATCAGATACGTGATGAGTTATTATGTGGCTTAGATTAAAAGTAACGCTAAGAGATTTGCCAAAATGGCAGATCGCAGTATTGGTTATGTGGGTGGGGTTTATCTTTCTGACCATTTTTGGGCCAATGATAGCTCCATACTCAACAATAGAGGCAGACCCTACTTCAAGATTGCTCCCGCCTAGTGGTGACCACTGGTTTGGTACGGATGAGAATGGAATAGATATATTCTCTAGAGTACTTGCATGTCCAAGAACAGATATTGTTATAGCGGTAGCTGCTACTTTTTTATCTGTATTTTTGGGGTCTCCGTTAGGAGTAGTCGTTGGTCTGTATGAGAGTCGTAAGGGGGCTATATCTACTGCCGGTGCAGATATATTTATGAGACTATTAGAGGTTATTCAGTCTTTTCCAGTCTTTGTTTTTGCGATGGTATTGGTAGCGATATTTAGTGGTAGTCTTGTAAATATTATTATCGCTATCGCTTTTGTAAATATGCCGGTCTTTGTTAGGTTAGTGAGGTCTGAAGTCCTATCTTTAGTCCAGCGACCCTTCGCTGAGGCTGCTCGTGCAGTTGGAAATACTGAAATGCGTACGGGGTTTAAGCATATCTTGCCTAATGCAACGCCTACTGTAGTGGTCCAAGTTTCAGTGACTGTTGGTTTTGCTATTCTTTTAACTGCAGGATTAAGTTTTGTTGGTGCTGGAGTTAAGCCCCCAACACCTGAGTTAGGGGCTATGATTGCTAGTGGTTCGAAGTATCTTATTATTGGCCAATGGTGGCCCGCTTTATTCCCTGGTGTAACGTTAGGCCTGATTGTCTTCTCTTTTGGGATAGTAGGCGAAATTGTCAATAAAGTGCTTGACCCAAGAGTTGTCCGAGATGGTAGTGATCGTCGTCGTGTCTTATCTGTACAAAAAACATCTGGGAAAGAATCAAGTGTAGATATGCCAATGAAGGTTATGACAACTAACAAATCACCTATTCTTGAAGTAAAAAATGTTTGTGTATCTGCTGGCGAGGGTGACGATCAGGGTATTCTTAATGATGTAAGTTTTTCAATAGGCCCAGGAGAGAGTTTGGCGATTGTGGGTGAGTCTGGTGCTGGAAAAACAATATTACTTAAATCAGTTCTAAAGTTACTCCCATTTCCTTTGGAGATTAATAGTGGTTCTGTTCATTTTGAATCTTCTGACTTGCTTGCTATGGATCGTAATCAGATAAGGCCAATGCGTATTAGACAAATATCGGCAATTTTACCAAATGCAAAATCACAATTACATCCATTGGTAAACGTTGGGGATATGATAGTTGGTGCTCTGCAGGCCCATGAAAAGATTAAGAAAAAACAAGCTCAGAAAAGGGCTGTCGAGTTATTAACTATGGTTGGTATCACTGACCCAGAAAGTCGGCTAGCGGCATATCCTCATGAGTTAAGTGGTGGGATGGCTCAAAGAATTTGCTTAGCAATTTCTTTAATGTATCAGCCTAAGATTCTTGTTGCAGACGAGCCAACCGCAGGTTTAGATGTCACAATTCAGCGCCAAGTTTTAGATCTAACCAAAGATCTGGCAAAAGAATTTAACACTGCGAGACTAATTATTACTGGGGACCTTGGCATTGCTGCTCATTACTGCGATCGTGTCGCTGTTATGCAGGCAGGTAAAATCGTTGAGGCAAATTACACTGATAAACTTTTTAAGAATCCAGTGCATCCGCATACAAAACAGCTTCTAGGCTCAGTGCAGTCATAAATTATACGGACATTTTTGATCTTAGTTTTTCTGTTTCCTCAAGATCTATAGCTAAATTATCATCTAGTCTTGACCCTTTTATTGCTACTCCATAAACAGATCTGGCAGTTTCTTCACTAACCACATAATTTTCTACATCTCGTAGAACTCTCTCGGGTTCTCTTTCAGCGGGTGGGCCATACCCACCACCGCCTTGGTCTCTAGCTCGCAATAGTTCGCCCTCTTCTAGGTCGCAGACCATTACGGCGGGGTAGGGGTGCTCTTTTCCTTCTTTATCAATACGAATATTTTGCCCTAGCCTAGATCCGGTTCCACCACGAACACCGATTGGTGCGCTTTCTAGTCCGTTACAAACATGTAGTATGTGTATAGGGTCTTTTCTTGGGCCCATAATTACTTCAGTTCCTTGTCCGCCCCTCCTACGACCGTGTCCGCAAGAATCTTCCATAAGCCCCATTTTCCTGACTAGTATAGGGAAACGTTGTTCATCAACTTCGACGCTATCGCGATACATTAGTCCAGCTGTAACAGGGATAAATAGATAGTGCATTCCGTCAGTCTCAGATGAGGCTGGACCTCCGCCACCCATTAAAAACATTTGGTTAATATAAGCTTCGCCTCCACGTCTCCAATCATTCCCTGATGCGACACCAGCTGCAGCTGAGTTACAATAGTTTCCGTGAGCATATCCTTCACCCTCCCCAAGTTCTGCGAAAGAGGATTGAGTCACATTTACTATTATGTCTGTGAGATTTGTGGTTGCTACGGAGCAGCTGTGTGGAAATTTTGGAATGCCAACGACGCAGTTGGTCCTAAGTTGTATATTAATACGTCTCATGATCCCGGAGTTTGTGGGTAGATCGTTACCCAGGCATGCAAGAACACCGTGCGCGGCAGCCATTGTCGAAGTTGCCTCAGTTAAGTTTAAGCCTGCATCTATGCAATCAATATTATCTCGTAGATCAACTGTCACTGTTGCTTCATCGGGGTCGATATCAATTTTTACATTAACTGGAATACCCTCTGGAACCCATGGTTCTATGGGGTCATGTGATTGATTGGCTTCCAGTCTACCTTTGGGAAGCTTTTTGATTGCGTCAATACATCTTCGTTCAGAGTAGTCCAGCCATTCTTTAATAAACGAGCGAACTGTCTCTTTGCCATATTTTTCTACAAATTTCTTGAGGCTTCTTTCCCCAATTCTTGCAGCTCCAATTGCTGCTAGATAATCGCCATACCATTGGTCCGGAATACGGATGCGACGCTTGCACATACGGATTATATCTTCGTTATCTTTATAATCTTCTTGAACCTTAACTGCAGGGAATATTAGTGAGCCTTCGTGATAGACGTCTGCCGCTTGTGCCATATATGTTGTTGGCAGGCTGTTCCCGGTATCGGCCTGATGTGCCTTTACAGCAGTCGTAAAAAAGTGTTCTCCCTCATAAAATACTGGAACTAATACAGTATGATCAGCTGCGTGACTATTGCCATCGTAGGGATCGTTATGAAGGTATGCATCACCCTCTTTAAACTCAGGATGATTTTTTCTCATAGACGCTGTTTGTAGGTTACTACCCCAGACGTGAATTGGGAATCCCTCAGCTGCAGCAAGCACCTCATCGTCTGACGTAACAATCGAGACAGAGAAATCTCTTGCAACTCCGAGAACAGATGACCGCGCTGTTAACAGCATGGTATTTGTCATTTCGCGGCAAACAGAATCCATTCTATTGGACATTATTGATATTTGTACTGGGCTTAACATCTTATATCTATTTTCCTACTTCATAAGTTGATATCACATAAAGAATTCTCCTTATTAGGAGGTGAGTAGATAGTGTCCACTAGTTGTCACATGAGCGGATGTATCAGGATAGATAACGACAGTTGTAGTAGGTTCTTCAATAATTGCCGGCCCTGATATTTCTGTGCCAATTGGTAGTTTGCTTCCTAGATAAACGGGTGTTTTACATTTTCCGTGACTTGAAAAGAAAGCTGAGACCTCTCTATCGGGAGCGCTATCCGATTCACGATCTTCATCTCCACGAACATGTGGAGGCTTGTCCATTTCAGCAATCAATCGACCTTTCCAGTTAATGCATTCTATAATCCCACCTTCTTCTTTAACTGCATATCTACGAAAATGAACATTATGGAACTCTTCTATTACAGACTCTACATCTTGCGAGTTTTTTATTTCAGATAGAGGAAGCTTGAATTCCATTTCCCATTGTTGGTTCAGATAGCGCGCTTCTACAAAGAACTCTTTTGTAAATTTACTTACTCCACGCTTTTTAAGTGATGTTTGTTCTGCATCTAATTTACTATTTAGTTCATCAAATATTTCTGCCACACCTTGGAAATCAAAATTATCTGTTGCTGAATAGCGACTAGCGCTGTACTCAGATACTATATCTGAATAGTGCCCTCCACACGCACTTAAAGCCCCTGCAGTTTTAGGCAGAAGTATTTTTGAGCAACCGAGAGAATTGGCTATAGGTAAAATATTTAATCCAGCTGCACCACCGCCAGCTACTAAAATACTTTCCGCAGGATTCACACCATCTTGAATAGTAATTTCTTGAATAGCCTTGATCATTTGCTCGCCAGCTATTTCAAGTATTCCAGCTGCTGTCTCCTCTAATCCCATATTCAGTTGGGTTGCGGCATCATTAATCACGCTTTTTGCTGCCTGCGTATCCAAAGACATACGTCCACCTAAAAAGTGATCGGGGTCAATATAACCTAGAACTACAGAAGCATCAGTGACCGTTGGCTTAGTTCCACCTTTTCCATAACAGGCAGGCCCTGGATCTGCGCCTGCACTATCTGGTCCCACTCGCAGGAGTCCCCCTGAGTCTATCCAGGCTATTGAGCCACCTCCTGCTCCTACGCTTCTTATATCTACAGAGGACAAACCGAGATTATGACCAATCCACTCCCCATTAAGCCATGTGTCTCGAGTGTATTTTATTTCACCTGACCTGATTAGGCTTACATCAAAAGTTGTCCCGCCAGTATCAACGATAATTACATCATTTCCTAAGTTTTCTGCTTCTGCATAGGCAATACCGGCAAGAGGGGCCATGGCTGGACCAGATTTCACAGTAAAAATTGGTTTTTCTATAACATCTGAAACGTGCTTAATACCTCCTGAGGAAGTGCTAACTAAAATTTCCCCTTCATAACCAGCAGCACGTAGTTCAGATTCTAATTCTATAAAGTGTTTTTGCATTAAGGGTTTTAGAGAAGCATCAATTGCCGTTGAAGATGTCCTGGGAAACTCTCTAATAATCGGGTTGATTTGATGTGATAAAGTATAAGGGATACCGGGGAGAATTTTTTCTATAAGCTCTGCCATTTGAAGCTCATGACTAGGATTCATAATAGACCATAAGAAACTTACAGCAATTGCTTCTATATCCTTCGAGGATAGCGATTTAATTATTTTACTTGCCTGATCTTTATCAAGGGGGGTTTCGACTCCGCCCTCGGAGTTAATTCTCTCAATTATTTCCTCGGTTAAACGCCTAGGAATATAGGGCTGTGGAAACTCCATTTTTAGGTTAAGCGGATCACGTTTCCCACCGTGTCTATAGGTTAAGGTGTCTGGGAAGCCATCGGTTACCAGAAGAGCAGTTTTTGCTGCTGATGAGGTAACTATTGCATTAGTTGATCTTGTGGTCCCATAAATGAGTACACTAGTTTCCAAAAGTACATCCTGCATCGAAGCATTAAAAGAGGAGGCTGCATTTTCAAGGGCTTCAGAGAAACCAGAAAAAACATTATCAGGAGTAGTTAGAGCCTTACCAACTACAAGGCTTCCTTCTTCTTTTGCGATAACGACATCTGTAAATGTGCCTCCTGTATCAACAGAAATTTTATACTTCATTCTTCAGGCATCCCTCTATCTATTAGTTTAATATTTAGTTACCAGGCTCTTCTAAGTAGTTCAATTACCTCTTCTTCACCCTCAACTGTTCTGGGGTTACTCGCAACAATTAAATCTTCCATTGCATCTTTAGCAATACCTGGAAAATCGTCTTCATTTACCCCCACATCACGCAATCGCCATGGGAGTCCTAAATCATCTCGAATTAAATTTTGAATTTCTTTTCTAGCTAACTCAGCAGCTTCTTGTGTAGATTTATCTCGAATATCAAGTCCAAGTGAATCTGCAACTATAGCCTGTTGGTCAGCATTAACACTGCCGTTGAACTCTAACACCCTTGGAAGCATTACTGCTGATGTTTCACCATGAGGTACGTCACATCTTGCGCCTAACTGATGGCCAATACCATGACTTAAACCAAGTGTAACGTTTGCTAGGCCGCATACAGACATCCATGCAGCAACCATACATTGTCCTCTGGCAGTTAGGTCACCAGGGTTCTTTTTTGTTTCTCTAAGATAGGTCACAAGCATATTTAACGCACGAAATGCTAGAGCATCTGTAAAAGGTTGGTGATCTTTGCTGCATAATGCTTCTACACAATGGTCAACGGCCCTAATCCCTGTTCCTAACCAAAGTCTTTCTGGTGTTTCTAATGTTAATTCAGGGTCAAGAAATACAGATTTAGAAGTGAGGCGGGAGTCAAGATAGAGATCTTTAACCTTCCTTTCTTCGTCTGTCATGCCAACAAAAAAAGTAAACTCTCCAGCGGAAAGAGTTGTTGGGATTGCAAACATAGGAAGTGGATCAGAAGTTAAAGATGGGATTTCTACTTTATCAGGGTATTCAAACTTGATTCTATAGGCATCAAGTTGAGACTTCTCTGTTATATTTTCTGCTAAACATATTAAAACTGATTTAGCAGTATCATTTGGGGTTCCTCCCCCAAAACTAATAATGCCATCAGCGTTATTCGAACGTGCGTAGTCAGATGCAGCAATTACAGAATTACGATGGACATGCTGTACGGTATCCGAAAAAATACCAGCACATCTTTCGCCAATTATATTTTTGACTTTATCAACCAAGTCAGTTTTATTTGCGAGCGACTTGCCAGTTATTATTACTGCTCTTTTGACATTTGCTTTATCAAGCTCTTGAGGGAGCTGATTTATGCTACCGTTACCAAAATGTACAATATCCATTGGCAAATTCGCATATTGGCCTAATAGCTCTTTTTTCTGAAATATGCTCATAATACCCCCCCCCTATAGCGTGACTATTAAAGGATGCTATTATAGCCTTTAAAGGGGGTAATATTGCAAATTTTTTCTTATCCTCATGGTCATTTAAAGGTTAAATTATCTCCTAAGAGATAAAATATCGGCAGGCTTTAAAATAACAGCGGAATATCGTGATTTGACAAATATTAATGCAGCCATTTCCTCTTTTCAAAAGGGGGACCTAGACAGCGCAGAATTTCTCTGTTTTGAGATCCTTAATACAGACTCAAGAAGTCACGGAGCGTATTTTATATTAGCTTTGATATCAAAGCAGAGGGGGTTTGATGTAGAAGCAGAAAAATATTATCTATCTGCGATAGATATTGCTCCTCAGTCTGCTAATTATAGAATTGCGCTTTCTGCACACTTCTTAGAACGGGATAACCCAGGGTCAGCATTGCCGCATCTGGAGCATGCAATAAGTCTTGATCCTTTATCATTTGCCGCTCATACAAATATAGGTACAGCTTACAAAAAAATTGGAGATCTCAAAAGTGCAGTTATTCATTTTGAAAAATCCTGTAAAATACGGCGCTCATCTAAAAATGTTGATTCTAATATGAGGGAAAATCCTGATTTAACATTTCATCAATCACGCATTGCCAAAATTGAACATGACATAGAACAATTTGATTTTCTCAATCGAGTTTATCCAGATAAAAAGAATTTTAGATCTTATGCTGAAATACTTAGAAATATATTGCCTGATTTTTCAAAAAGGACAGATAGCCATGGATCCGCTGTATTTACAGAAAGCGAGTATAATAATATCTCACATTTTTATAACAGACTAATGTGGAGATACTCTGATGATAAAGTCAGTCCAATATTAGGAGACCATCAAGTCAACAGAGGTATCCTTGGTAGTTTTAATAATGATACAGATGAAGTTTTAATAATTGATAACTTTCTAAGTGAACGCGCTTTGGCATCTATAAGAAATTATTGTTTAGAATCCACTGTATGGTTTGATAGTAAGAATGATTCGGCTTACCTTGGCGCATATATGCATGATGGATTTATTCCTTCTATTACCCTAGGGATAGGCGATGAATTATCAAAAAAGTGGCCACAATTTTTTTCGGATCTGACGCTAACACAATTGTGGGCTTTTAAATATGATCAAGAAGGCCATGGTACTGGATTACATGCCGATGATGCTTCAATAAATATAAATTTGTGGATAACTCCTGATGAGTGTTGCTTGGATCCAGAAAACTCTGGGTTAACTTTATACCCAGTCTCAATTCCAGAAGATGCAGAATTTTCTGAATATAATAATGATCAGAATGGCTTAAGGGAATTAGTAAGTAAAGAAGAAGAAAATAGATTGAAAATACCTTATCGCTGTAATAGGGCCCTAATATTTAGATCTAGAATCATCCATCAAACCTCTCCATACCGATTTCGTGCAGGGTATCAGAATAGACGAGTAAACATCACCCTCCTTTTCGAAAAAATGGTTTAGTTTACAATATAGTCGTCGAAATCTGGCTCTTTTGTCATGTCCCAATAATCAACTAGTCGCCATGGCATGATAGACACTACTCTACCTGATGAATTTCTGTACCACGTATCTATTCCAGGTGTTGTCCATATTAAATTTTCATGCTCTTCATCGAGCTTATTATTATACAATTCATACGAATCTCTTTTACATTCTATTGATTGAGAATCATTTTCAATCATTCGCATTATTACTTTTGATATATAGCGAACCTGACATTCAGCAATAAAAATTATACTACCACCATGACCAAGATTTGTATTAGGTCCATAAAGAGCAAAGAAATTTGGAAAACCAGGAATCGTCATACCCAGAAATGCTCGAGAATCGTCGCAATCCCATTCTGAGTTCAGTGTTGTACCTTCATTGCCTTTGAGCTCGTAACTAGCAAGCAGGCGATCAGTTTGAAATCCGGTTGCGAATATCAGAGTATCAAGTTCAACTAGTTCTCCAGATCTCAGTCTGACCCCATTTTTTTCTATTTTTTCTACTGCATCCGTAATGAGGTCAACGTTTTTCTTTTGAACTGTTTTATACCAATGGTTATCGACCAAAATACGTTTTAAATACGGTGGATATTTAGGTATTACCTTTTCAATTAGGTCCGTACGGTCACCAATTTGTTCTTCTATGTACTTCGTGAGCCGTTCTCTGTGACGATCATTACGTTTATTGACTGACTTTCCAGATGAGTCCCAGTTGGGGTCTCTTCGGACAGTGTGAAGTAGGTGGTCCCCCATACGCCAGGCTAAATTAAACCTATACCAACCAGCGTAGAAAGGGACATTTCTCAGAAGCCAAATTTTTTCATCTGATACCTCGCGATGATAGTCTGGGCTTGGGATAGCCCATTGAGCAGTTCTTTGGAATATAGAAAGGGTATCTACTTGGTCTGCTATGGCTGGTATTAATTGCATCCCACTTGCTCCAGTTCCCATAACGCCAACTTTTTTATTATTTATTTCAATATCCTCGGACCATTCCGCTGTATGGATCGCCTCGCCTTCAAATTCCTTTATACCTTCAAGCTTGGGGTAAGCAGGAATATTTAGCTGTCCAGTCGCAGAGACTACAAAATGGGCCTTGAAATATATATCGTTATCCTGAGCATCGGATGCTTGAATATGCCATAAGTTATTTTTGCTATTGAATTCACATGAGGAAACACGAGTACTAAACTTAGTATTTTCATATATGCCAAATTTTTTACCAAAAGCCTGTAAATACTTTTCTATATCTTCACCCTTTGAATAATAGTTTGGCCAGTCATCATTTCTATCAAATGAGAAGGAGTAATAGTGATTAGGAACATCACAACGAACGCCAGGGTATCTATTTTCGAACCAGGTTCCTCCAAGGCCCTCATTTTTTTCAAGGATAACAAAAGGAATCTTTGCCTCACGTAATTTTACTCCCATTAACATTCCTGAAATCCCGGCACCTATTATTACTACATTATATTTTTCTATGGATATGTTTTGTGGATCTTTATTCCAAGATCCATAGCGTTCTTTAAGTTGCATCTCCTCGAGCATCATATTGAGATATTCTTTTGGCATCTCTTCGCCAACACAGGAGGACATCATTTTTAAATAATCATTATCGGATATCCTGGTTTGAGGAATTTTACCAGAATTGAAATATTCGCTTAGAGATTGCAGGGCAGCTTCACGTACTTCTTTCTGTAAATTATCATCTAAACCACCAGATTCATGCGCAAAGAAAGAGAAGTCGAGTTTAGGCATATAAGGTTCGTTGAGCCATTTTTTGTTTCCCGTGAAGTGGTAAAGGACCATCAGTAATATTGGTACATCGGCCTTTTCAAGGGCCCAGCGTATTTTATCTGTTTTATTTTTCAATTTTTTATCCAGATTTAATTATAAGAGAAATATTAATCAATGAAACAAGCCATTGAGGAGGCTGTATAGGGTGTTTTTTTGATTTAGCTGTCAATATCATCTCATAAAGTTAAGTTTTCTTGTTATTGGTATTAAAATTATATATCCAGTCTCCTATTTCACAAAATGCATTTTTTGAAAGACTCAATGCTTTAGGCATTCCCAAAAAACCATGAAGCATAGATTCATAATGTGAATGTATAACAGATACGGAATTTTTTTTAAGTTCATCTACGTAATCGATGGCTTCGTCTTGAAGCGGATCAAGCCCTGCTGTAAGAATGAAAGTGGTGGGGCTCAGAGATAAATTTTTTGATAAGATTACCGATATACTTGGGTCTTCTAATTCAGAATTTCCAACATAAGAATTGATAAACCAGTCCATCATATCAGAATCAAGTAAAAAACCCTTTCCAAACTTCTGATATGATCCTCTTTTTTTTGTAACATCTATCACAGGATAGATTAGAATTTGCTGGGTAGGTCTTACTTTTTTCTCTAACAAAATAGACGAGTTTGCAATTAGGTTACCTCCAGCGCTATCCCCGACCCCCAATATCCTTTTTGGTGAAATATTTTGACTTGCAATTAGATAAGGCACATAGGAAAAGGCGCTCATAACATCTTGCAACCCGGCTGGGTGAGGATTCTCAGGTGCTAATCTATAACCAACTGACAAAACCGCACATTTTCCAAAGTTTGAGAGTCTTCGGCAAAAGCTATCATATTCCTCTATTCCTCCCAAAACCCATCCGCCTCCGTGGGCAAAAACTGCCAAGGGATCAGAAATATCCTCAGAGTAAAGATATAGACGAGCGTGAATAGGAGAGCTTTCAGATGGAATATTTATATCAATAGATTTAAATATTGTACATGGTGGAATCTCCAAAATTTTCATTCTGCGACGAAATTCCACTCGGGCTTCGGCAGGAGGATACGTCTCTATACGTTGTAAGTTAGCCTCATTAACTCTTTCAATGAGGTCTTTAACCTCCTCAGATAAGTCCATTAATCGGTGCCTTTCTAAGTGCAGGTAAGACTTGTTCACCAAAAATTTCTGCTTGCTCGTTCCTCTCGTTTTCTGGGCCAGCAAAGTCAATAACAAAGTTACGGACTCCTGAATCAATAAAACGTATAAAAAATTCGGCTATATTATCAGGACTTCCGAGTGCTACATATTTTTTTGTAGCATTTCTAAAATCCATGCCATAGCGTTTGCTTAATTGCTCAGAAGCGAGCTCATAAGACTTCTCATGGGTTGTATCTGATCTAACAAATATATGGTGTGCGGTATCAAAAGGACGATGAGAATCCTCTTTTGAGCTACAAAATGACTCAATTTTTTTCAAAAAGGATAAATACATCTCGGGTGTTACTACGTAAGAAATGTATCCATCACATAATTCTGCTGCGCGCTTAAGGGCTGCATCTGACCTACCTCCTGCCCAGATTGGTGGAGGTGAGCCATCGAATGGAACAGGTTCAATACTTAAGTCAGAAAAGTTCGCACTTATTCCTTCGTGTGAGCATTTTCCACCTTCCCATATTTTTTTTAATACTTTAAGAGAATCAGTAAGGCGCGCTCCTCTTTCTGAGACTTTTATACCGCAGGCTTCAAATTCTTTTTCATATTCACCACCGACTCCTACACCAAGTGTAAATTTCCCCCTACAAATCTGATCTAGGCAGGCTATTTGCTTTGCTGCAGGAACAGGCTGCCTTAGAGGTAGGAGATATATTGCAGTGCCAAATTCTAAATTTGGTGCTTTTGCAGCAGCCCACGCGAGTAGAGTTAATGGGTCCAAAATTGGACTAACGAAAGCTACATGATCACCCGACCAGAAAGAGTCAAATCTATATTTCTCAAGGATTTCAATAAGTAAAGAGCAGTCTTCAAGATCTGGCTCCCAATTACTTGTGGGTGATCTTTTTGCTTTACACATTCCCTGAACGCCAAATTTTACAGTGTTTGATAGTTCCAGAGGCATTTTATAGGATCTCCAAGTGCTGTGGCATTGTTATTGTTCAATTACAAGGATAATTTGGTAGATAATGGAATTACCATAAATTAGGGTAATTTCACAACTAATGTTAAAAATTTACTCGAGGGGAGATATTAATATGCCTCAGCCATTACTTTCAAGAATTGAAGAGGCCGATATGGATTTAGACATAGCGGCTGACTACAGGAGAGTTAGGAACCTACAGCAGGAAAAAGGTGGTGATGCAACATTCTACGAAGTGGGTGCTAATGCTCCTGAGTTATTAAAATGGTATGGCGAGCAATTTTATAAAAAAATATTCTATGCTGGTCGTGTCGATGTGCCCACCAAAGAGCTGTTGCGTTTTAGGCTATCTAATATTCATGGATGTGCATTCTGTAATAAAGGTAATATTGAAGATGCGCGAAGAGCAGGTATCTCTGAAGAAAAGCTTGTTAATATTATGCAAGATGATAATGAGATTTTTTCATCTAAGGAAAGAGCGGTTTTACGTTTAGCTAGTGAGTTAGTCTTTAGTAATATGTCAGGTGGGCTAGATAAGGAGCTCTATTTGCAACTAAGAGAACATTTTGATGATGCGCAGATTTTTGAATTAGGTATGGTTGGGGGTTTCCTTACTGGAATGGCTAAGTTTCTTTTTACCTATGACCTTGTTGAGAAAGAAGCAAACTGTCCAATAGGCTAGAAAAATATAAATTGTATGTGATAGAGATATACTTAAAGAATTTTTAAGAGTTACCTAAAAGGAGGGAAGATGCGACTTATTGACTTCTTTGAAAGGGGTCTTCGCTACTGGCCAGAAAGTCCTTGTCTAGTCGATTACTCAGGTAGCATGAGTTATAAAGAGGTTAACGCTCGTAGCCACCAGACAGCATCTGCAATGGTAGACCATGGATTAAGGCCTGGTGATATAGTTGCTATATTAAGCCAAAACTGTTCTAAAGCGTTTGAGGCTTGGATAGGTGCCGCAAGAGCTGATGGTGTTTGGGTTGGCCTAGCTGCTCTCAACTCAGTTTCAGAAAATGTATATATTTTAAACCATAGGTCAGCAAATTGGCTTTTTATACACAGTGATTTCGAAGACCAAATTGAACAGATAAAAGATCAATGTCCAAATCTTCAGCACATTATTGTCCTTGATAAAAAAATTCAAAAGTTTTTAACTCTCGATGAATTTATCACAGGATACTCTGAGAATTTTGAAGAACTTGATTATAATCGTGATGCGATAATTAGTCATTTCTCATCCGGTGGTACTACGGGGCAACCTAAGGGGGCAATTTGGTCAAGTTTGACATGGCAGGCTTGGTCATCGAACATTTATGCGCATTTACCAATTAAAAAAAGACCAGTACATCTCGTAGCCTCTTCTATGGCTCATGGTGCAGGAGTTTTTGCATGGCCTGCAATGGCTTTTGGTGGGACTATAGTGTCTATACCAAGAGCTGATCCTAAATCAGTATTGGGGGCCATCCAAGATCATAGTGTTACTCATACATTCTTACCTCCTACAGTGATTTATATGATGCTTTCTGACCCTGATGCTAAGAACTATGATTGTAGTTCCATGGACTATCTCGTTTACGGTGGCGCACCAATGTCAGCAGATAGAGTAAGTGAAGCTATTGAAGTATTTGGACCTTGTATGACTCAGATTTACGGCCAAGCAGAATGCCCTGTCACTATAGGAATACTAACTCCTGAAGAGCATGTTGAGGCAGTAAAAGATCAAGAAAAGAAACACAGACTATTAAGTTGTGGACGCCCGCCTGTTTTTGTCCGAACAGAAATTATGAGTGATGATGGATTACTTTTAGAGCCCAGAGAATGGGGTGAGATAGTAGTTCGGGGGGAAATTGTTTCATTGGGCTATTATGGTGATCCAAAGGCGACTGCTGAAATCCAAGAGTATGGTTGGCATCACACGGGTGATGTTGGTTATAAGGATGAAGATGGTTATATTTATATAGTCGATAGGAAGAAGGATATGATTATATCTGGGGGTTTAAACGTATTTCCTATTGAAATTGAAAGATTAATCTGGTCATTTGAAGAAGTGCAGGATTGCGTTGTAATTGGTGTTCCTGACGACAAGTGGGGGGAAGCTGTAAAAGCCGTGGTAGAATTAAAGGATGGCCAGAATTTAACTGAGGAGACCATAATAAAAAAGTGTAAAAATGATCTTGCAAGCTATAAAGTTCCAAAAACTGTGGAATTTTGGGATGAACTTCCAAGAAGTCCTGTTGGTAAAGTCCTTAAAAAAGATGTTAGAAAGCAGTTTTGGTCGGGAGTAGAAAGAAAAATATAAATAAGGGGGTGATGGGAATATGTCGACAATTTTAGAAGTTGAGAACCTTACCAAGATTTTTAATGTTGGGAAAGATGCTAATCTTTATGCAGTGAACAATGTATCTTTCACTTTGGGTAAAGGCGAAACTCTTGGTCTTGTTGGAGAAAGTGGTTCGGGAAAAACCACTGTAGGTAGATGTGTTTTGCGTCTTATTGAGCCATCAGAGGGCAAGGTAGTTCTTAACGGTATTGATGTTACATCTCTTCCAGATAAAAAATTGAGATCGCTTAGATCTCAAATGCAGTTAGTCTTTCAGGATCCATTTGGTTCATTAAATCCAAGATTAACTGTAGATCAAGTTATAGACGAGCCGCTTTTTTTGCACGGTGAGGAAAAAAATATACGAAAAAAACGAGTTGAAAAAATGAGAGATTTAGTTGGTTTAGATAATGATGTGGGAAACTACTATCCAGCTGATTTGACCGCTAGTGAACAGCAAAGAGTTGGAGTTGCAAGAGCGTTAGCTACTCAGCCATCTTTCGTAGTATTGGATGAGCCAACCTCCATGCTAGATCCATCCGCACGTTTAGGCCTGATAGACGTATTAAAAGATATACAGAATGAATTGGGCACATCTTTCATCTTTATTTCCCATGACTTGACATCAGTAGCAAGAATTAGTGACAGAGTTGCGATTATGTACCTAGGTCATATTATCGAAGTTGCTCCGACTGATGTTATTCTAAATGATCAAAGGCATCCTTATAGTAAAGCGCTTCTCTCAGCGGTGCTTTTTCCTGATCCTTCGAAAAAACTAGACCCTTTTGTAATAGAAGGGGAAATCCCAACTGCAATAAACCCTAAGCCCGGCTGCCCGCTATCCGGACGCTGTCCTTATCATGATAGTAGTTGCGATTCAGAAACCCCACCTCTTATTGAGGTTGAGGATAGACATCAGTCTCGCTGTATTTACTGGAACAAGATTAATTGAGTTTTCTAATTATCAAGTTTTGATTTACACACTCCAAGGGCCCTTATTGTTTCAAGGACTTCTTTTTGCTTCATACCTGGCCACTGAATTCTACAAATAAGATGTGAAATACCGTAATTGTCTCTATAATTGATTATTGATTTTTGTATTGTTTCAGGAGACCCAATTAGAAATCTATTATTACAAAAACTACGAAAATCTTCTTCTATAGAATCAACTGATCCAGCACTTTCTTCTTGTCCCCAAGAGGCATATGCCTTGTATTTATTCATTAAGTATGGAGCAGCAAGCTCATATGCTTTTTCGTCATTATCTGAAATATAAACCTCGCGCATAAGTGGTTGTTCCGTAGATTGCGCTAGGCCTGCTGACGTGACTTGTTCTCTATAAAATTTTAATTTATCAGAAAGTTCAGTGTTATTAGGAATAGGCAGTGGTATCCAGCAATCTCCTATGAGCGCCGCTCGACGAATAGATGCTTCTACTTCTCCAGCAATCCAAATTTTTGGTCCGCCTGGTTGAAATGGGTGTAAACTGGGTTTTTTTTCGGAGATTGAAAAATGTTCGCCATGATAAGTGACGGTATTTTCCGTCCACCATTTTTTCATTAATTCAATACATTCTACAAACCTTTTTGCCCGGTTACTTTTCCTTTTACCCATTACTTCGAATTCTTCATCCCGGTAACCTATTCCTGCGCCAAAAACTAGTCTACCCTCAGTTATCCAGTCGAGTGTAGCCATTTCCTCAGCAACTCGTATAGGATTTTGCATACTAAGTAATGAGATTGCTGTTCCAACCTGCATATGTCCTGATAATGCTGATACTCGGGATAAAATAGGCACTGGCTGAAACATTTTGAAAGGCCCAATCGCAAAGTGCTGCCCTGCCCATATTGAATCTAATTTGTTTTCTTTTGCAGTCTCAGTTTGTTCTAATATAGAGTCGATACAACCATTGAGGGTTTCCTCTGGTTCATACTGGGTGCTTGTAAATATACCAATTTTCATGCTTTCTATCCTTTATACTTTTCGTCCGAGCTCTTCAGCTTCATATATAACCTGTGCAGGTCTACGAGGTGCCATAGCGTCGCCTATGAGGTGCATATTCATGCCTTGAAGTATATTTGAATAGAATATTTCATTATTAGATTTTCTAAAGGTTGAAAATACTATAGAGCTAACATCTTCAAGGATTATTGTCCTTGTTCCCCAAATAGATTTTAGAGTGATATCCCCTCCAGATATATTTTGGAGATTAGTCTCTGAATAAATATTTATCCCCATTGCTTCCAGGTCGGGCATAATTTGCATCAGTTCAAGAGTTTTATACGCCTCAATTCCAACTCGAGGTTCTGGGGTGCACATATGAACTTCTATTGATTTTTTGCTTAATAATTCTTTTGCTACAGCTAAAGGCATATAACTACCACTCTCATCAACCATAAGAATTTTTTTACCTAGGACTTCTTTATTTTTTAGAATTAACTTAAGCGCCTCTTCGATATTATAAACATTATCTTGGTTATGCCCTGCTATGCTCTCAATGCCAGGCATATAGGGAGTTCGGCCATCTTTTCTCCAACTAGCTCCTGTAGCGATAATAAGTTCATCAAAAGCCATTTTGGAAATGTCCTCTGGACTTAGCTCTTTGTCGCATATGATATTAACTCCATTTATTTTACATCTGTTTCCTACATCTTCGATAAGATCTAGCCACCTTTCTTTGCCTGGTAATTTTGCGTAGTTAAGAACATGTCCACCTATTTCAGATTGTTTTTCATATATAGAAACTTTATGACCACGTTCAGATGCGGTTGCTGCAAAGTGAAGCCCTCCAATGCCGCCACCAATTACAATGAATGTTTTTTGTTGACTCTCTGATAACTTTTTTAGTTTTGAATGATCCCAGCCATTGCGTTCTCGTCCTGTACTAGGATTAACAATGCATGCGGCGGGTCGCTGATCAAATATTCTTGAAATACATTCATTAGCTCCTATACATCTACGGATTTCAGACTCTCTGCCTTCCTGAGTTTTCTTCACTAGATGTGCGTCAGCAAAATGTGCTCGAGTTAGCGCTACCATATCAGCTGAGTTAGCATTAAGTATTTCTTCAGCTTGGTATAGGTCTGTGATGCGACCAGCAAGAAAAACTCTTGTCCTATTACCTGCAACACGTTTTGCTATTTCCCCAAAAGGCATATTAATCATACTCGGTGTTCCCATTGGCGGCACTGCTGCTCCAAATGTATGATAACTACCTGCAGATATATTGATAAAATCAAAAAGGCCACTCCTTGAAAATATTTCAACTTGCTCTTCTCCAAGCTCAGCAGTCGTACCTGCTTCACCGAGAAACTCTTCAAAAGATAGCCTTACACCCAGAGTGAATTTTGTTCCGGCCTTCTCACGTACTTTTTCTGCTGTTTCCAGTATAAATCGACATCTATTAGCATTACTCCCGCCGTATTCATCAGTTCTATTGTTATATGCAGGACTGAGGAATTGTCCCAGCATGTAACTATGGGCTGCATGTAACTCAGCGCCATCAAGACCGGCCGCTTTTACATTGCATGCAGACTTAGCAAATCCTTCCTGCAAGTCTAAAATATCTTTTTTATCAACTATATGAGGAACCTCTTTATGATATATTGATGGAATATCAGATACTCCCCATAGAGGGTGCCATTCATCAAAGATCATATTTCCTTTATCATGCACTCCTGCGGCAAAGAGTTGGACAAATAAACGTCCGTCATATTCATGGACAGCTTCCGCCAATTTGGCATATTGAGGAATTGCTCGATTTTCCCATGCTGTACATCCGTCATAAAAAGAGCCCTTACTCAGTCTATGGCCAGCTTGCTGCTCAGTTATGATTAGGCCTGCTCCACCTTCTGCACGTGCTTTGTAATAACTAATGTGTCTATCACTTAGTATATTATCTTCACCATAAAAAACGCCCATGGCAGTCATCATTATACGATTTTTGACTTTAGTGCTTCCTATAGTGAGTGGTTCCCAAATACGCTCAAGTTTAGTTTCTTTAGATTCAGCCCCCATCTTCTTTCCCCCTATAAATTTTCAATTATTTTCAATTTCCTTACTAATTTTATATCCATCGTTAATCGCAGCTGCTAGTCCGCGTGGTGAGTCACAGTCACCTGCAAGTATACAATTTATTCCTAATTCAGATAGGGGTTCTAAAAGTGAAACCCTTGGTATTTTTGGTGTGGCAAAACAAAATTGTTCAACATCATCAATTTCATTTTCCTCTTGGTTAATGGCATTTATCAATTTAAGTGCCTTTCCGTTGTAGTCTATTGGTAAAGAGAATGGAATAATTTCTATTTTTAAATTTAAGAGTCTGCGAAAGATCCCTAACATTGATATATAGTTAACTTTGCTCCCAATCGTAGCCTTCGAGGTTACCACAAATACCTTTCTATATTTAGAAGCAAAAAGTTCAGCAACTGCATAGCAGGCTGCAGAGTGGTCTTGGTCAAATATAACTGCTTTACCGTCGGAAACACCTTTTTTATGTATTATCGGATAGCTAGAATTAATAATATCTTTTGCTTTTGATTTTCTTGGTAATGAGGAAGGCCACGAGAAGTCAGCGCCGGTTGCTAGAACAACATGATCTGGTTGTAACTCAATAATCTTTTTTAAGTTGGCTAACCCATGTATAATATTCACTTTATTTTTGTCTATACGGTATTTTTGGAACTCGATCTCTTTTTTTATTATTGACCGTCCAGGAAGTTCAGCCTCCCATTGTAATTTTCCTCCGACATCCCGGTTATTTGAAAACAGATGAACTTCTGAAGATAATTCTGAAGCAACAGCAGCAGCTTCTAAGCCAGCAATTCCACTACCAATTACTATTATTCGTTTGTTTGAGGCTTTACTCTTTCTTGGTCTATTTATATTACTCTCATAATTACCATGTATGCACCTCATTCCTCTTCCAGCATGGATTTCTCCCCAGCAAAAATTACAGTATATACAATGACGGATGAGATTATCTTCTCCACAGCTTATTTTTGTTACTAATTTAGGGTCACTGACAAATGCTCTACTGAATCCAACGAGATCAGCCTTACCTTTTGAAATAATTTCTTCAGCAGCATCAGCTGATTCAATTTTTCCTACAGTTATTATAGGTATGTCAGGCAGTTTCTTTTTTAGATCAGCGTGAATATTTTGGAAAGGCCTATTGGGGAAATGCATATCTGGCAAATGATCTTCTAAACTTGGAGAAAAATTTCCTTGGCTGAAGCAAAGGTAATCAATTGCTATATTGTCTTTTATATATTTACCTATTTTTGCTGCTTCTTTGGGTTTTATACCGCCCTTGACTCCTTCGTCACATGGCATCTTAAGTCCTACGATAAAGTCATTACCACACTTTTCTCTAATTAATTTCGTGATTTCAACAATTATTCTGAGTCTATTCTCAGTGTTTCCTCCATAGGAGTCATTTCGTTTATTTGAGAAGGGTGACATGAATTGAGTTAATAGATAGCCATGCGCACCATGAAGCTCCACACCGGAAAAACCTGTTTCAGAAAGAAGCCTTGCAGAGTCACAAAATCCCTGAACTATTTCGTCTATGTCTTTAATTGTCATTGCGCGAGGGACAGTCCAGCTAAGAGGATCAGGTTCTGTGGACGCACTAATCGGGGTAGATAAAGGATTCCATAACTGTTGTCTGCCGACATGTCCGATTTGCCCAATCAAGTGAGAACCATGAGTCGAAACTGATTCTGCCCATTGCTTAAATAGTTTTTTATTTTTTCTATCGAAGGCACTTACAAGAAATGGATTGGCGATCGAGGTTGGGTGTATTGGCATAAGTTCAGTGACAATCATAGCAACCGAGTTTTTCGCTAATTTGGCATGGTAATTAATTAATTTTTTAGTGGGCGCAGTATTTGCGCCGTAACCAGTAACTGTAGCGGTATGGACAAATCGGTTTTTTAATGTTGTTTTTCCGATTTTTATAGGTGAAAACAGTGCTTTGTGTTTCGTATTGTCAACCATGATTCTTCCCCCTAACTGAGTAATATGTAAATCTCAGTTAATTAATGTTAGAGTTAGTCGCTGGGAGGTGCAAGTGCAGACCTTTGACTTTATTATAGTAGGCGGTGGTACCGCGGGGTGCGTTCTCGCGAATCGTTTAAGTGAGAATCCAGGGGTATCAGTTTTATTAGTAGAAGCAGGGGGTTCTGACTATCATCCGATTTTACGGATTCCACTTCTAGCTGGTGCAGCTTATACCCTGAAGTCTACTAACTGGAATTATGTTAGTGAAGAAGAACCATACCTTGGCGGTAGAAGAATAATGTGGCCTCGTGGAAAGGTTCTTGGTGGCACCTCATCTATAAATGGAATGATGCATATAAGGGGCAATCCTGGTGATTTTGATAGGTGGGAATCTGAGGGAGCATCAGGTTGGTCGTATAAAAATGTATTACCTTACTTTTTGAAGTCTGAAGGAAGTATTGATAGGCGTGGCCCCCACCATAATGCTAATGGCCCTTTCAAGGTTGCAAGGGCTAGATCGGCTAACCCGTTATATACAAATTTTTTAGATGCATGTGACGCATTGGGATATCAATTTAATGAAGATTTAAATGGATCTTTTCAGGATGGTGTTGGGCGACAAGATTTTAATGTTTATAGGGGACGGAGAGTCAGTTCAGCTACAGCATATCTTCACCCAATAAGCAAAAGAAGTAACTTAAGAGTTGTTAAAAATACCCATGTTGCAAGAATCATTTTTGATGGTAGTAACGCAATCGGAATTGAATGTTTCCACAAGAAAAAGCCTGGGTTATTAAAAAAATATTTTTCTTCAACTGAAATCATTCTTTCTGCGGGAACTGTCAATTCTCCGCAAATACTTCAATTATCAGGTCTGGGAAATGTTGATCATTTAAATAAATTAGGAATACCTATAATTGAAAATTTACCAGGCATTGGTGAGAATCTGCAGGATCATTTGGGTGCTTATGTTCAGGTGGAGTGTACGAAAGATATTTCACTTTATAGATTATTCAGAAAAGATCGCTTATTTCTGACTTTAGTCAAGGCATTCTTATTTAGATCTGGTCCTGGGACTTCAGTGCCTCTCGAGGCTGGAGGTTTTATCAAATCAAGTCAGGAAAATGAATTGCCTGATTTCCAAATAACTTTTTGCCCCGGCCTTTCTTTAGAAACAACTTTAAAGGGACAGGGTCAGCATGGATATTTGGTCCATTATTACTTAGCAAGACCTAAAAGTCGGGGAACTATCAAGATAGTCAATGTTGATCCACGAAATCATCCTGCAATAAGGCCTAATTCATTAGAGCATCCTGAAGACATGGATTTGATGAAATCCGGACTTAAAATTGCTCGTAGAATTTTAAGCCAAGATTCTTTTGATAATGTTAGAGGTAGGGAAATTTCTCCTGGAGATATGATAATTAATGAAGATTCTCTTGAGAATTGGATTAGATCAAATGCTACAACGGTTTGGCATCCTACTAGTACTTGTCGTATGGGTACGGATAAGCTTTCTGTGGTTGATAAAAACTTATTAGTATATGGAGTGAATAAATTGAGGGTTGTTGATGCATCGATTATGCCCTCAATAACAACTGGTAACACAGCTGCCCCAACTATTATGATAGCTGAAAAGGCGTCTGATATAATTAAAGACACTTATGTTCTGTAGAATCAAAATTAATCTTTAAAAAATTTTTATAAATTGATTCTTTATATTAATTACTATCTCTACAGATCAATATTTTTTATAAACTCTTGAAAGCTTCTACTACTGTCATTGATAATAGATTCTGACCAAAGAGAGTTTATTTCTTTCTTTCTTATTAACGCATTTAAAAGAGGATCTATTTCGTCTTCATTTAGTCCAAATTTTTTCGATTTTACAAGAGATATAAGAAGATCATATGCTTTGTCAAAACTTTCAAAACTTTCTGCTTTATTGCAGATGTTATTTGAATGCTGAACATAGCAAGTAAGACATTCATTAGTAATGTGTAGTGTGTTTTTTGTTCTAGAAAGGCATTCAATATTCAGCACTATATCTTCAGCGACTTGGAAATCTTCATTATATCCAGACCCAAAAATATCACGATGAAAAATTGGAAATATTGGTGTATTCAGCTGTACTATATCTAATATATTGCAATTTATCATTGGTCCATTTATAGGAAATATACTACAAATTATTTCTTCGAATTGATTTATTACAATAATATTATCAGCAGAGATTCCTTTATCTTTTGCAATGGGGACTAAGGTGAATAATTTATTTGGTAACCAGTAATCATCAGAGTCCAGAGTACATATAAAATTCCCTGACGCAGAGCGCGCTCCATAGTTGCGGGCAATACTTGGACCTGACTGTGGATACTGAGTAGATGTATATATTATACGTTTATCCTCCATATTAGCTCTACGTAAGAACGTCCTATAATCAAAACTATCGTCTGCTATTATTATAAGCTCCCAGTCTGAAAAAGACTGATTGATCACACTTTTCACTGCTCTGACAATGGTGTCTTGAGAATCATAGGCTGCCATTAATATAGATACTTTATCGGTCATTCTTTGATTTTAGCAGAAAAATTGTTGTTAGATGAATTAACATTATAATTTATAATGAAATTCCTTGATAATCTATTTTTTCCGGTGCACCTTGTAGAAAAATATTACAGGAATGCTTGAAAGTGGATAAGTCTAATACAGAACATAAGACAATGGTTTTAACTGGAGCTAGTAGGGGAATTGGGCACGCTACAGTAAAGCGGTTCAGTGCATCCGGATGGAGGGTTATTACTTGTTCACGCCAGCCCTTCTCGAAATCATGCCCTTGGGAAGCTGGCGAAGATGATCACATACAAGTTGATCTTTCTGACCCTGGGGATACAAAGCGGGCAATTTCAGAGATCAAGACCAGACTGGCGGGTGGAGTGTTGAATGCTCTCGTAAATAATGCAGCTATATCACCAAAGGGCAATAATGGAATTAGATTAGATAGTTTGCATACTGATACGAAACTTTGGCATGAAGTGTTCCAGGTAAATTTTTATGCTCCACTGATATTAGCTAGTGGTTTGGTGGAAGATTTGAAAAGGGGCAGCGGTGCAATAGTAAACGTAACTTCTATAGCTGGGGGCCGAGTGCATCCTTTCGCTGGAAGTGCATATGCCACTTCAAAGGCTGCTCTTGGTGCTCTAACCCGTGAGATGGCATCAGATTTTGCTCCATTGGGGATAAGGGTTAATTCTATAGCACCGGGGGAGATCTCTACACCTATTTTATCAGGGGATTCAGATGAAATGAAATCAAGTATTCCGATGGGACGTTTTGGTGAGCCTGATGAAGTGGCTGCAGCAATACATTTTTTATGTGCTGAGGGTTCAAGCTATATAACTGGGGGCGAATTACATATTAATGGAGGGCAACACGTTTAGTTGTTAAACTTTTTTCTTTAGTTAATTAATTGACTAGAGAAAAAATTAGCAAATATTATTTCTATTTAAGAAATTCATGATAAGTTTGGTAAACTCGGAAGGCCTCTCGAGGCATGGCAGGTGTCCAGAATCGTTAATTATATAAAATTCTGAATTAGGTATTAATTCTGACGTTTCTCTTACAACCTCTGGGGGTGTTGAGCCATCTTCAGATCCAACCAAGCACAAAACAGGGACGTTAATATTTTTTGCAACTGAAGTTAGGTCTGCGTCGCGGATTGCGGTACAGGTCCCGATATAACCTGTTACTGGTGTTCTCACGAACATATTACGTGCGCCTTCAAGATTCTCAGGATGTTTTTTATGGTAACTTTCTGAAAACCAACGTTCCATTGTCCCGTCAGCAAGGGCTTCAAGGCCTAATTTATTTACTATTTCGATTCTAGAATTCCAGATATCCTTAGTAAGAATCTTGTGAGCTGTATCAGCTAATATTATTGCTTTGATTAGCTTTGGGTGAAATGAATATAGTCCTTGTGCTATAAGCCCTCCAACTGATAGTCCTACTACTGTGATATCTCTAACGTCTAAATAGTCAATTATTGCGGTAAGGTCTTTTACATGGTCATTAATCGAATACGGAGCCTCTGGACATGATGATAAACCATGCCCCCGCTTGTCGTATCTAATTACTCTGAAGTTATCTTTTAAATTTTTAACAACTCCATCCCATATACGAAAATCTGTTCCTAGGGAGTTGGAGAAAAGAATAACTGGACTATCTTTATTACCTTCGTCAATGTAATGAATAACTATGTCGTTTACTCTTAAAAAAGGCATTTACTATTCCCCTTCTCAAAAGCTATTAAAGATTTACTTAACATCAAAAGCTGCCCTTGGTCAGTATATGATAAAATTTATTCTAAATTCTTAGTGCTGTAGGTAGCCCAAAAACCTTTTTGGCGCTTTCTTGCTTCAATTTCTTGTGCAAGATATTCATCAGTCAAGCTGATATCCGCAGTAGCCCAGCCGCTTTTTACTAAGTGGTAGGCAAGGTCTAGTCCCTCGGACGAGCATCTTGCATAAACAAGAGATTGATTGGTAGATTTGATATTATCACATATTACTTCTCTCGAATGTAACTGTGAAGAAAGTTCCGAAGTTGTTCCTTTCATGCAATTAACTTTACTTGCATTACGTTTACACTCAAGTTTAGCGGGTAATGATTTAACTCCATATAAAGCGATTTGATGTTGTTCAATTCTGAAACCAGTTCCCCCTGTTGCTATAGCGCTGCCCTTTATTAGGTCTTCCTGTGGAATCATGTATACAATCACTCCAATACCAAAAAGTACAAGTAAGGACCTTTGACCTCTAGGGCCGCGAAACCATGACATAATAGAGTTATTCTTAAAATTAACCATAATATAAAATTAAACTAAACTTCCGGTGCTGGCAATTTATGGTTTTTTAGATATAGGTTCAGATTAATTAAGAATATAGAAGATTATTGTTGAGAAGTGCCCCATTATCGCGTTACCGTAAATTATTATGGATATTAAAAAATTAAAGGCTAGAGAGGTCATAGGTCACTGTAATGACCTAAAGCTAGCTAAGCGTGTTGAGGATCTAAAGAAAATAGATCGGGTTGAGTACATTTACCTCAGTCCAGAAGAAACTGCACGACGACATTTTCGGGTACAAACGTCCAAAGGAAGTGATTGTGCTGTTGCGCTTCCTAGAAATGCTCACTTAGGGGATGGAAGTATAATAATTTTGACTGAGGAGAGAGCTGTAATCGTCAGTCTTAAGAAGCGTCAATGGTTGAGGTTAAGACCTCTTGATCAAAATGCAGCACTTGAACTTGGTTACCATTGTGGAAACTTACATTGGAAAGTCGAGTTTAAAGGTAGTGAATTAAAAGTTGCTCTTGATGGTGATGAAGATAACTACTTAGATAGGTTAAGCAGTTTTCTGGGAGATGGTCGTGTCCAGAGAATCACAGAGTAATATTCTGTCTCTATTAAACGTTCTTCGGCATGGAGATAGTTTTTTTCCTTCTGGTGCTGTAGCATTTTCTTATGGATTAGAGTCTTTGAGTAGTGATGGTTCAGTAAATTCTTTTGAGCATATAGAAGAGTTTATTCACTCACAGCTTTATGGGCGCTGGGCAGGCTTAGATAGAGCATGTCTGGTTAGTGCTCACACTGCATGCTTAGATCAGGTCGATATTAAGCGACTAATCGAAATTGATCATATTATGGATGCTGCAACTTTACCAAGTTTACTTCGAGAAGGATCTTTGCGTGCTGGGGCTGCTATTTTAGGTGTGCATACAAAGTTAAAAACTCCGGGAGTCACTGAGTACCGTGAGTATATTCTCTCAGGAAACGCTCTTGGCCATTTAGCTGTTTCTCAAGGGGCTTGTTTTTCTGGATCTGGCCTAAGTGTTGTTGAAACTGAGGTAATTAGTGCGCATACTCTTGTAGTTGGACTGGCTAGTGCTGCTATCAGGCTTGGCATCATTGGCCATATTGAATCTCAGTCCTTAATAAGCTTAATGGGCACTGAAATAGAGAAAATTATCAGTCTTCCTGCCCCAGAGATAGAGGAGGCATGGTGTTTTTCTCCAGTTTCTGATATTGCGGTAATGAAGCATGAAGTAAGTGAAGGACGTTTGTTTTCTAACTAAAAAATAATTGGAGAAAGGGATATGTTACTCACACCTACTGAGATGGAGCGACTTGTTATTTATACGGCTGCTGAGCTTGCTAGGAAAAGAAGAGCTAGGGGTTTAGCCTTAAATTATCCTGAATCTGTAGCATTGATAAGTGATGAAATACTTGAAGGTGCTAGGGATGGTAAGTCAGTGGCTGAACTAATTTCTTTTGGCTCTACAATATTATCTACTAAAGATGTAATGCAGGGAGTAGCTGATATGATGCACATGATACAGGTAGAAGGTACATTCCCTGATGGAACAAAGTTAGTAACTGTTCATGAGCCAATAAGAGATTCCGAAGGTGACGGTAAAAATGACCGGAGTTCCGATTCTCTTTCGGATTCCAGAGATTCTATTAAACCCGGAGAAATTTTACCCGCAGACGGTGATATAGAGCTTAATGCTGGAAGGAATAAGGCATCAGTGAAAGTAACAAATACTGGGGACCGGCCGGTTCAAATTGGTAGTCATTACCATTTCTTTGAAGTGAATAAAGCTTTAAGTTTTGACAGAGGTGTATCCTTTGGCATGCATTTAGATATTCCTGCAGGAACAGCTGTCCGTTTCGAACCTGGAGAAAGTAAGGAGGTTGAGTTGGTAGCCTTTGGAGGTTCAGGTGAGATGTGGGGCCTTAATAATTTAACCAACGGTTCTATGAATGCGGCTGAGGTTAAGAAGAAAGCTCTAAAAGCTGCCCGTGAACGTGGATATAAAGGAGCATAAAATTATGGCTAAAATGACTCGAGCTCATTACGCAGCACTTTATGGTCCTACAACAGGAGACTGTATTCGTCTTGGGGACACCTCTTTACTAGCTGAGGTGGAGACTGATTATGCAACTTACGGTGACGAAAGTTTGCATGGCGGTGGAAAAACTTTGCGTGATGGAATTGGATTGGTCGCCGGTTTAGATAGCGCCGGTGGATCTCTTGATATGCTGATATCTAATGCTGTAATTGTTGACCCGGTAGTAGGTGTGGTTAAGGGGGACATAGGTATTAAAGAGGGCACTATAAGCGGTATTGGTAAGGCTGGGAATCCGGCAATTATGGATGGAGTTGATGAAGACCTGCTCTGTGGTGCAGCAACCACAGTCAGAGATGCTGAAGGCCTTATTGCTACACCTGGTGGCATAGATACTCATGTCCATTTTGATAGTGCACAGCTCTGCGAGCACGCACTCTCTTCTGGTCTTACAACTATGATAGGGGGTTCTCTAGGGCCAATAACAGTTGGCATTGATTGTGGTGGTGCTTGGAATGTTCAGCGCATGCTTGAGGCTTCTGAAGAGTGGCCAATAAATTTTGGGTTTTTAGGAAGGGGAAATTCGTCTAAGCCAGAGTCCCTCATTGATCAAGTTGCGGGTGGTGTTTGTGGTTTAAAGATACATGAAGACTGGGGGGCCATGCCCGCGGCGATTGATACTTGTTTAAGTGTTGCTGACGATATGGATTTCCAAGTCCAGTTACACACTGATACGCTAAACGAAAGTGGATTCGTAGAAGATACCTTAGCTGCTATCAATGGTCGTACTATTCATATGTATCATGCCGAGGGGGCAGGTGGTGGACATGCTCCTGATATTATAAGTATTACCGGAGAATCAAATTGCTTACCCTCCTCTACAAACCCTACTAATCCCTTTACCCGAAATACATTTGATGAACATTTAGATATGATTATGGTTTGTCATCATCTTAATCCTGCTGTTCCTGAAGATGTAGCTTTTGCAGAAAGTCGTATTAGAGCCGAGACAATAGCAGCTGAAGATGTGTTACATGACATAGGCGCAATTTCAATGCTGGGTTCGGACAGTCAGGGTATGGGAAGAATAAATGAAGTTATCTGTCGTACGTGGCAACTTGCTTCAAAAATGAGGGGCCAAAGAGGACGTCTTAGCACGGAGTCTTCTATTAGGGGGGATAATGAGAGGATTAAGAGATATATAGCTAAATATACTATAAATGCAGCAAGAACATTTGGTATAGATAAATGGATTGGTAGTTTAGAAAAGGGTAAGCTTGCTGATATAGTCCTCTGGAGACCAGAGTTTTTTGGTATCAAACCCGAATTAGTTGTAAAAGGTGGTTTTATAGTATGGTCTGCTATGGGAGATTCTGCAGCCTCTCTAATGACTTGTGAGCCTATTGCTATGCGTCCCCAGTGGGGAGCATACGGTAAAGCAAAGCAGGGCTTATCAATGTCCTTTGTGTCACAAGCTGCAGTAGATGCCGATATAAAAGGTAAACTTGGCCTTCAAAAAATGGTTGAGGCGGTTAAGGGGACACGCGGACTGAGAAAAAGTGATATGCTTCATAACGATGCATGCCCAGAAGTTAAGGTAAATCCAGAGACGTTTGAAGTATTTGTTGATGGCGAATTAGCAACCTGTGAGCCTGCTTCGGACTTACCACTTTCACAAAAATATATGTTGAGATAGATTATGTTTAATAGTTGTAATTATATACAGCATTTGCTGTGGACATGAATTTATCTCATTATCATAGGCCAGGTCCTGCTCGGATTGGAATAGGCGGACCTGTTGGTTCTGGAAAAACTGCTCTCATAGAGGCTATTGTTCCCCGGCTTTTATCTAGTGGAGTTGAGTTAGGTATTGTTACTAATGACCTAGTCACTAGGGAGGATGCCGAGCGCCTTAAGGCTGGAGGCTTGATTTCACCTGATAGAGTTTTAGGAGTGGAGTGTGGGGCGTGTCCCCATACAGTAATACGCGAAGACCCAACACTAAATATTGAGGCAATAGAGTATCTTGAACGAACTTTTTCTTCTTTAGATTTGGTGCTTTTAGAATCGGGAGGAGACAACCTTGCTTCAACTTTCTCTCTTGATTTAGTAGATTGGTGGATGTTTGTCATAGATGTAGGCGCTGGTGCTGATATTCCCCGTAAGCGTGGCCCGGGATTATTGCAATGTGACCTCCTCATAGTTAATAAAATAGATATTTCGCCGCATGTTGGTGTGGATATTTGTGGTTTAAAGAAAGAGGCTGAAGAAGTTCGCGGTGGTAATCCTGTAATTTTTACTAATTGTCGCAATGGTGAGGGTATTGAGGACGTTCTTGCGCATATAAGGCGCTGCGTTTTGCTGGAGGATATGTGAGCGTATCTTCACCAGCTGCATTTCTTCGTGGGCCCGATGGTTGGCAAAGGGCTCATTTTACTTTCCAGAATTCTCGTCAAGGTAACACCAGACTAACAAAACAATTTTTCCAATATCCATTTCATATAACAAGACCAGTTCATTTAGATTCAGAGTGGCCTGAGCTTGCTACTCTAATTATGCAATCTACATCTGGGGGGCTTTACCGGGATGATCGGTTATCGTTATCATTAAAGTTTAATAAGAATTCTTGTGCGCATGTGACCACACAGTCCTCCACAAAAGTTCACTCTATGGAAGAGTATGGCAATGCAAAGTTTAATATATCTGTTCTTGTAGACTCAGGTGCCCATGCAGAGCTTATCAATGATGCTATGATTTTATTTCCGGAGAGTAGACTTGATACTGATTTAGATATTTTAGTTGATAAGGATTCTAGTGCTATAATTACTGATTCTGCTCTGTGGCATGAGCCAGATAAGAATTTAACTTACCAAGGATTTTCTGAGCCAAGATTTAATTCCTTCAAGCAGACTATCAGTATACGTAAAACAGATGATCTAGCCCCTTCAGTCAGGGAATGCCAGTGGAGTGGAAAGGAGTCCGTTGTTGGAGTTTCTACATGGTCAAAATATAAAGTCCAGGGATCTATTTACGCGGTTGCTCCTAGCAGGGATATTGAAAAAATTAAGGATTATTGTTTGCAGGCTCTTGATGAGACCAGTCATATAGTCGGAGGAATATCATTGCTGCCAAATAATTTGGGAGTTATAGGTCGTTTTTTGGGGTGCGATGGTGATGCAATGAGGTTGGCGTTAAAATATCAGTGGAGAGCAGCTCGTTATGCAATAACTGGTAAGCGAGATGGTCTCAAATGGACAAAGTAGGACCAGTCTTTTAGTGTTTTTGAATTTTAGTTCTTTAACTTTTCTATATCTTGATGATTAATTGCTCCCTTCCGAATAATTTTTAGTGTTGGTGTTGTCACATCAACAATAGTCGAAGGAATAGAGTTTGTTTCTTGCCCTCCATCGAGTACTAGTTCTAAATTTTTTCCAAAGGTTTTAACAACATCTTCTGAACTATTAGCAGGAGTATCACCAGTTAAATTTGCGCTAGGTGCAGTTAGTGGAGATCCAGCTGCATGAATCAGTTTAAGCGTATTTATCCTACTAGGAATACGTATAGAGACTGTGTCATCTATCATATTAATACCCTCTACTAATGGGCACCTTTCAGCCCTTGGAAGAACGAGGGTTAGAGGGCCTGGCCAAAAGGCCTCTGCAATGGTTATTGCTAATTCATTGAAAATACCAATATCTAGGGCCTTTTCTAATTTATCAGTTAGAACAAGTATAGGTTTTTTTTCTGATCTATATTTTATATCGTATACTTTTGATACAGCTTGATCATTGGTTGCATCGCAGCCAATCCCGTAAAGGGTATCTGTCAAATAGCCAATAATTCCTCCAGCTTGAATTATTCTTGCAGCATGATTAATATTTTTTGAAGTTTCAGGAACTATTAAGCTCATACACGATTCACTCATTTTATCTAATACCAAAGGCTATAAAATCATTATTTATAAATGAAGGTTTACCGTATAATAGGGGGTGACCATTCGGTTGTCTTACAGAACCGCCAGATGACTCGACAATTGCATGTCCTGCTGCTGTATCCCATTCCATAGTTCTCGAAAAACGAGGGTAAATATCAGCTTTACCAGAAGCTAGGAGTGTAAATTTTAGAGCACTTCCTGCCCGAACTATATTTTTATTTTTGTATTTTTTGATCCATTGTTTTGTATTTGCATCAAGATGTGATCTGCTCACAGCAATAGTTGGGCCTGTTTTAGGGAATTTCCTGGCATGTATTTTCTCAATTTTTCCATTCCTTGGCCAAGAAGCAGCTCCAATGTTTGACTCACCAACATAGCATTCACCCCTTGCAGGGAGGTATATGACCCCTGCAATTGGAGAATTATTTTTAATGAGGCCAATGTTTACAGTAAAATCACCATTCTTTTCTATAAACTCTTTTGTACCGTCAAGTGGATCTACAAGCCAAAATATATTCTCATTATAATCTATGGATTTAGCAGTATGTCTATCTGAGTCCTCTTCGGACACTACATCAATATTGGGAAAGGATGACTTTAATCCTGAAACTATAATTTGATCTGCTGCTTCATCTGCTTGAGTGATGGGAGATTTATCAATTTTTTCTTTGAAAGCAATTCTTTCTCTAGAATAGAATCTCATGATCTCTAAGCCCGCTAAGAAAGCAAGTCGACGGGCTTCAATTAAATAGGGTGAAAACTCCATTACACTGTTCATTGATTACTAGTAACAGTTTTAGAAAAATTCTTTTTCCTGTTATTTCCCATTTCAGATGCTAATCGCATAGCAGAAAGTAGACTAGATTCATCAGCATAGCCTTTTCCTGCTATATCAAATGCGGTTCCATGGTCAGGCGATGTCCGTACAAAAGGAAGTCCTAGAGTGATATTTACTCCATTTGCGAAATCTATAGTTTTTAAAGGTATAAGTCCTTGATCATGGTACATACATATTACTGCATCATATTTTTGTCGTGCGCTATTATGAAATAACGTATCTGCTGGATGCGGCCCGTCTATATTTATACCCTCCCTTTGTAGAATCTCTACTGCAGGTTGAATTATATTTGCTTCCTCTTTCCCAATTGATTTGTTTTCTCCAGCATGGGGGTTCAGTGCTGCAACTGTTATTTTTGGCATAAGTATATTAAAATCTTTTTGTAAAGCTGCATATGTTATTCTTCCAACTGCTGTTATAGCATCTATAGTTAGATTATTAGCAATTTCAGATATTGCTATATGCACAGTCACTAAAGAAATACGTAGTGTTTTAGAGGCTAACATCATCACTGTTTCTGAGGGTGGTTGTCCTGAGAGTGCTGAGAGAAATTCGGTTTGACCTGGATATTTGAATCCAGCAGCATATAAGGCCGTTTTATTAACTGGGTTAGTAACCATACCCGTTACCCTATTATTTTTTGCGAAATCTACTGCTCTTTCAATACTAGATAATATAGCTGGTGTATTGGAATAATTTGGTTGCCCTGATGAAACCTTATGTGGAACTTTTTCTCTTAATACAGGGAGCGCTTTAAGAAAAACTTGTGAGGCATCTTTGGGGTCAGAGATTTCCTCAATTGGTACATTTATATTAAGAGACTGAGATAATGCTAGCATTCTATCGGGATCATCTATAGCAAAAAAAGTTGGCTTATCTGAGTCGGATAGCCATGCTTTGAGAGTTAGTTCTCCGCTAATACCTGCTGGTTCTCCCATAGTAAGCGCTATTAGGTCATTATCTATCATGGGAGTGAAATTTCTCTACCATTCTCTAAAGGAACTAAGACTCCTGGATTCAATCTCCCTGCAGGGTCTAATTTTGTTTTTGCCGCTGCAAGAGCCTCTCCAAAGAGTCTAGGACGTTGCTTTTCGTACCAAGTCATATGGTCTCTCCCAACTGCATGGTGATGAGTAATAGTCCCGCCAGCTTTGATCAAAGCATCACTGGCGGCAGTTTTAATGGCCCTCCATTGATCTAGTTCATGGCCAGGTTTAGTTTGAGCATGGAATGTAAAATATGGAGATGTTCCATCTGGGTAAGCGTGAGTAAATCTACAAGTTACATGCCCAGGTTTTCCCGTAGCTTTCAGAATAGCATTCTCTGTAGCTAATTTAATTTCTTTGTGAAATATAGCTAGGCGGTCCCAGGTTATACTTGTTTCAAAAGTATCGTGCATAATTCCATTTGCTATTAGGCCTTCTCTTCTGAATGGAGCTTTAATAAATGCTTCTCTCCATGAGTCAGCTGTTTTGTCACGTTCTGCTGCTGCATTAAACTGCCCGCCATGATCTGCCATACATTCTTGTGCAAGTTTCATGAGCGAATCTGTTGGTTGGCTCGCGCTTTCAAATCCAAGTAATACCATATGGTAAGATCCATCATTAACACCAGATAAACGGCTTTCTTCTGAATCAACGAATCTTGCATTAGTTGGCCAGATTCCAGTTTGTAGAAGTGTACGCAGCGCATCTCCTGCTGCTTGCATCTCTTTAAATCTGATCACTGATGATTGTCTATATTTTGGTCGTTCATGAACTCTCACCCATGCTTCGGTGATTAAACCTAGTGCTCCTTCAGAACCAATCATCAAGCGATCAGGGCTTGGACCAGCTCCAGACCCAGGAAGTCGACGACTTACAATTGTTCCAGCAGGCGTGACTGTACTAAGTGACTCAACTAATTCATCTATATGCGTATACAGGGTTGCAAAATGCCCCCCAGATCGAGTGGCAATCCAGCCACCCAATGTCGAAAACTCAAAACTTTGAGGAAAATGCCTAAGTGTAAGCCCTGATGGGCGAAGACCATCTTCAAGTTGGGGTCCAAGGGCGCCCGCTTGTATTCTTGCGGCCTTACTTATCTTATCAACTTCTATTACGCGATTCATTCTTCGCATATCTATGGTTATAACGCCTGAAAAATTATTTCCAATTCGTGGTTCAACTCCTCCAACAACTGAGGAACCGCATCCGTAGGGGATTACTGCTGTATTTTCTTTATCACTCCATTCTAATATTTTAATTATATCCTCGGCACTGGTGGGGAATGCAACAGCGTCAGGGCAAGATTCAAAGTTTCGATTAAACGCGCGAATGTAATCGGGATATGATTTTCCATAGGTATGTGCCGCCCTATCATAATCATTTTGGCTCACTAAATTCTTAAGTTCGTTTGGAATAGAAATCTTTGCTTTTGGCAGACATATCTCATGAATTTGGGGAGGGGCAATATAATCGTTAGAGTCTATGCCAGTAGATTTAGAAATATGTGCCGCGATACCCTTGGCCTCCACTTCCGTAAGTGTTTGGTCATCATATCCCCATCCCCAAAATTTTAGTTTTTTTTCAGTCATTTTTTTCCTTAAATACTAATCTTTTTAAAAGAATTACCTATATCCAACATCTACTAGTCTGAATCCAATCTCAATGTGCCTCATTTCTTGCTGTACAGAGTTATTTGCACCCGGTTTGCAACTGCTACATCCTATGCTACTCCATGAACCACCTTTAACAAAATAATTACTTATTTCTGACATTGTAATTGTCCATTCATAAACTTGTCCTGCTGCATCAAGTATACCAAAGGGGCTTGCTCCAGTTGGAAATTTTCCCACCGGAGTAGTATCAAAGGGCCCTATATCTGCGCTATTTAGTAGATTAGGATTAAATTTCATACCCCAAGGATAATTTCTCCCATCTATTCCTCGGGCAGCTTTTTCCCACTCATGAGCTGTAGGCAGGCGAAAATTCCTACCAGTTCTTTTTGAGAGCCATTTTGAATATTCTTTGGCATCAGATTGGGATACTAAAACGACAGGGTGATTACCTCTATCTTTTGGGGGTTCTTGGTCTATCCAAATATACCTATCAGATATACTAAATGAATATTTAGAATGATAGTTTTCCCACTCTATTTTATCAATTTTTGGTGCTCTGTATCCCGTATCTCTTATAAAAGCTGCATATTGATCTAAGGTGACTGGAGTAGACATTATGAGATAATCATTCAAAAAAACTTTTTTTAATGGAGAATCTTTATGCGTGTAAAGGAAGGGAGATTTTTCTGATAAGCCTGAAGTGCTGATATTATATTCAGTTTTCATTTCAGTCCCTGATAGGAAATCACCTGCCGGAATTAAGATTAAGGGAGGGAAGGGGGCAGGAATCATATTTTCATCTGTGAGGCTAGCAAAAATAGCACCTGCAACAACGGCAACTATTACTAAAGTTGTTCGTTTTCGATATAAATTAGAAAATCTCATAATTTACTACTAACAGTAATTGCAAGAGTGTAACTTGATATAAGTATTAGCAAGTGTGGGTTATTTAATAAATATTTATTAATATCTAAAGGTATAGAGCAGTGTAGGGGATAATTATGAATTTTATGGACTATATTAATGAGATACCAGATTTTCCAGAGAAGGGAATTTTATTTTATGATATTTCCCCATTATTTAATGAACCCTCTGTTTTCAAGGCTGTTATAGAAGAGCTTAAAATAAAAATAGAATTATGGAGGCCTGATGCTCTTGTTGGCGTAGAGTCTAGAGGATTCTTATTTGCTATTCCGCTTGCCTTACAGATGAATATTCCTTTTTCGATGATACGCAAGAAGGGAAAACTTCCTGGTAAAATAATAAGTGAAGAATATGATTTAGAATACGGTACAGATATAATAGAGATTAAATCGAACGCATTTCTCAGTGGTGAAAGAGTTGTCATTATTGATGATCTTCTGGCTACAGGAGGCACGGCAGCAGCATGCACGAGACTTTTGGAAAAAGCTGGATGTGAGATTGCTGGCCTTGCATTTTTTATTGAGCTCCACAAACTCAATGGTCGTGAAGCGCTCGATAAATATCTAATAGAAACTATAATGAAGCTAGATTAGATATTCTACTATATTGAATTTATGTAACTTTTCTCCATTCTCCAGAGGCATTGAAACTTTTAGCTATTGGAATGATTTCTTCACCAAATTGCGCTATTTGTTCTTGCTGTTCAGAGGCAGTTCCTTCATCACATTGAAGCATGCAGATAATTAGTGAGTATCCTGCTTTTGCATATGCTTCAAGGTCTTCAAGAATCTGCTCTGGTGTTCCCCCGCAGTTACGCCTTGGTTTATTTCTAGACTCAGCAGAATTAACCTTATCTACCTTAGCAGTTGCTGCACCTATCATTAAAAAATCTGTTATACCTTTATTTATTTTTGACCTTTCTTCTTTAATGATATTCTGAAGAGCGGTAAAACGGTCAAATTCAACTTGGCTATCGAGAAATAATGAGTATAAACCATCACAATGCTTAGCTGACCTTCTAGCTCCCGCTGGTGTATTCGCTCCTAGTAGGATAGGTGGCCGGGGCTCCTGGGCTGGCTTTGGGTCCATTGATACTTTATCAAAGTTGTAAAATTCTCCATTAAATTCCACCTCTTTATCGGTCCAGGCCTTTTTATATATTTCTATGCACTCCACTAATCTCCCATTACGTTCATCATGATCTATGCCAACAGAATTGAATTCTTCCTTCATCCAACCTGCTCCAACCCCAAGCATCAATCTACCTTTTGATAACTGATCTACTGTCATAAACTGACGGGCATCTGATAGTGGGTGTCGGTATGGTGATATTAGCACGCTCGTTCCTAATTTAACTTTTTCAGTTGCTTGAGCGACTGCTCCCATGACGACTGCTGCGTCAAGCATATTGTGGTAAGGCTGGTAAGCTCTTTTTCCCGATTGATTTGCAGTATGAAAACTTTCTGATGTTATGGGCATCGAAACATGATCAGGATACCAAATAGAATGGAAGCCATACCTTTCAGCTGTTTTTGCGACTTGAATGGGATTCATTTGCTCAACGGGTGAATGGCGTAGATACATATTTGTGTCATCTCTATAGCTGTTACCGTGAGTGTTGGCATATAGTCCGATTTCCATTGGTATCCCCTGTTAGTTTATTTAGAACGGTATGTTGATGTTCTAACTTAATTAAATCAACCCAGAAAATCATCAATTTAAAATTTTGTTTACTACCACTTTCTATCACTTTGTGCTATCCGGTTGTATGTTTTTGAACTTATAGGAAGGACATGGAATGAAAAGAATTCTTATAACTGGAGCAAATCGTGGTCTTGGTCTTGAATTTGTACGTCAGTATCAGAGTCAAAATATAGAAATACATGCTTGTTGTCGTGATAGTAGTTCTGCTGATGAATTGCAAGCGCTGGCCAGTTCATCAGGGGGTAAAACAATTATACACAAAATGGATGTCCAAAATCCTGACGAGATCAATTCTGTAGCAAGTGAATTAAAAGGAATACCGATTGATGGGCTAATTAATAATGCGGGTATACTTGGTACTAATATTAGTGAATCTGAAAATTCTCAGTTTGGTAGCATTGATTATGAATCATGGCATGAAGTTATGAGCATAAATGTTTTTGGCCCAGTTAGAGTAAGTGAAGCTTTTGTTGGAAATGTTCTGTTATCTGATAAAAAATTGATGATATTTATTTCAACTCATATGGCTTCAATCACTAATCTCTCTGAGGGAGGGTTTTACCAATATAGATCTTCGAAAGCGGCCCTAAATCTAATTGTAAAAGGGTTATCTCTTGATCTTAAGGGGCAAAATATCCGGACACTTGCTCTTCATCCCGGGTGGGTGAAAACTGACATGGGGTCAGACTCAGCACCTGTTGAAATTGTTGATAGCATATCAGGCATGCTAAAAGTTATTGATTCTTTCCACTCGCCTAGAACTGCTGAGTTCATCAATTACGATGGCACTCCTTACCCTTGGTAGTAAATGAATTTAAAATGGTAGATCTGAGAGGTTTGTATCATTTACTATAAGCCCGGTTTTGGTAAATTTAACCTTATAATAGTTTGTTGCTTGACTACTATTGTCGTTTGAGTCTGACATTCCGCGTACCATTAATAGAAATGCTGCTATAGCAAAATTATCTGGACTTGGGTTTTCCTGGATGTCTGTAATAATAGAATTTAAACCTGTAATTTCTACCTCTAGATGCCCAGTTACACCAAGCAAGCTATTAGGGTCAGATTTTATTTTTCCATTAACATCAATAGTGTATTTTCTGCTATCAATTGAAAGTTTATCAATCTCAAGATCATGGAATAAACCTACCTCAAGTGGATTAAATTGAGTTAAATCGAGATAGCTAGAGAGATTTTGTTTTGGGCGCTCAAGTTTAATCTCTAATTCAATATTATTAGGTATATAGGTGAAAAATATTGGTGGAAGATCTGATATTTCACTAACATCTATATCATTAATTCTCCATGATATTTCTTGGCGTATAAGTTCATCGCTTAGTAGTTCAGAGGCACCTGACAGGTTCATTTTTTTGATACTAATAGTTTCTGATTCGACTAATGAATCTATTCTGAAATTTCTCAGTTCAAACTCTTCCTCACTATTTTGTGTATTGATTAAGTAGAATTGTATATATGATTCAAGGTCAAAATTTGGCAAAAAGGGAGGCCAATAATTTTCATCATAGACAGTTTCGCCCAAAGTTACTTCAGAATTATATTCTAATTCATCAGCCTTCATACCACTTGACTCTGCAAAAAGACTTATGTCCTCAATATATGCTTTTTGTGTGAATGATTTACGATTACCCTGATTATCAAATATTTGTTCGACCTCAATTTCACCGATATTTAGGTGATTTTGTTCTTCAGAAACAGATAATTTTTTTGCTGAGAATTGTAGTTCAGTTGGCTTAAGAAGTTTTTCATCAAAAGATCCATTAAGTTGAACGCTATCAAGACTAGTCTTTGATGAAGATGTGCCCGATTCTAAGCCAATTTTTATATTTTCTGGAAAATTAACTTTATAATCCCAGACTCTTGATTGCTCATTAAACTCAATTTCTAGATTTTCAAAAAAGATCTGTATATCACCTATATTCATTTGAATGTCTTGGCTTTTGGCATAAATTCCTGATGCTTTGTTACCATCTAAAATAATCGGGTTATTGGCTTTGAAGGTTAAGTCAATTTCTTGAAAGGCCTTAATTGCTTTTAATAGTGCAGCCTTTGGAACATTTGAATTAACCTCAGTATCTTGTTGGAAATGAGGTAGATCAGGTAAGGAATCTCTTGGATTTGTTATGTCTTTATTGTTGAGAGTAGCATTATTTGTATCTGAAGACTCGAGACTTCCCTTTGTCCAAGTGCCATTTTGCAAATTACCATTTGCATCTATGAATGAACCTTTTCCATCAAATTTATCATTTTTCCAATGGCCCATGTATTGACTGCCGTCTGGCCATGTTGCTGTTCCGATCCCATCAAAGTCCCCATTCTTGAACTGTCCTACATATGTAAAACCACTAGGTTTTTTATAGGTACCATTACCGTTAGGGGCATCTTCACGCCATTCACCTAGGTATTCAGAGCCATCTGTAAAAGAGTATGCGCCGAAGCAGGAGTCCCATTTTGTGTTACTATCTTCTGGGCATGGTTTGAGAGTTGATGCTGAGCTTTCAAATGCGAAGCTCATAAAGAGCGTTAGAATTACTATACTAATGAAGTATCTCAGGGTGCTATGTAACTGAATATTAGTATATTTCATTCTATCACCTATATATTTTTAGCATTCTTACTGAAGCTGTGATTCTGAGCCCTAATAAAATAAACCAAATAATGTTAACTCTACTTTGAGGTTGATTATTAGCTTAGTATAATAAAATGATTCCGAGTTCTAGACCAGGACTTAAAATATATATATTTTTAAGTGAGACTGCCATGCCAAAGATCACAATAACATCCCCTGAAGGTAATTCTGAAACCTTTGAAGTTGAACCTGGGGTATCTGTTATGGAGGTTGCTAGGGATGGCATGATGGGAGTTGAAGGTGTTTGTGGTGGTTGTTTAAGTTGTGCAACATGTCATGTAATAGTTGCACCTGAATGGTTAGAATTGGTTGGCAATTTTTCAGATGATGAGAATGATATGCTGGATTTGACTTACAACCGCACTAAAACATCGAGATTAGGTTGTCAGATAGAGATCACTAATGATTTAGATGGATTGTCTGTCATTGTTCCAAAACAATAATAATGGTATGAAAAAAATATAAAATTCTAAATTCAATAATTAGCTTATTAGGGAGTTATATGATGGAAAAAGAAATGCTTGCTGTAGTAAAATTAAAACCTGGAGAGGGAACTTTTGAAAAATTTATGTCATGGATGCAGTCTGACGAAGGCATGAGTGTTCGTAAAAGTATTGCTTATCCAGAAAAGACTATTCCGGGTATTGGTCCGGATAAGGGCCATGTAATGTTTAAGATTACAGTTCATGATGAGGATGGTATGAAGGAATTTGTTTCCGGGAAAAATCCATTAGCTAAACCGATTTTTGATGCATGTGTAGAGCATGTTAATGTATGGGAGTTGATTAAGACTAATATCTAATGACTATTAATGATTTAGTGTGCTTTTAATGAGAGTTAATTCTCGTTATTAATTCTAAAGGGAACTAGATATGGATATGCATATAATAGTGAAATTAAAATCCAGCTATGAGGATTGGCATCAACTCTTTTTAGGTGATGGACAAAATCGTTCTAAGATTTGTAACGAAAGTAAGACCTTGGTAGCGAAGGCAAACAATAATACTGCACTTGTTACACTATTTGAGGTTGATATGAATGCTTTAGCGGCCATGATGGCCAATCCTGAGTTCATTAAAAAGACAGAGGAATACGTTGAAGAGCATATACCCTACACCATTACTGAACTGACCTAGTTTACTAAGAATTAATAGTTTGATTTCATTTATTATATCCTAATTTTCTTTAAAATTAGGTTTTCTTTTTTCAATAAATGCATTTATAGCCTCGAGATGATCTGAACCACTGGCAATGACCCCGTAAGTAGATGCAATATGGTCAAGTGCTGTAGGTAGATCAGATTGCTCGCCGTATATTATAGCACGCTTGATAGCCCTAATCGAAGATTGGGGTTTTTCGGTTAAATCTTGAGCAATTTTCATAGTTTTAGAGAGCAGTGCCTCATCTGAAAAAATATCATTAATTACTCGAAGTTCTTTTGCTTCATTCGCATCAAAGAAACGTGCTGTCCAGAAAAGTTCAAGAGCCTTCGACCTGCCAACGATTCTAGGTAACATCCATGCTCCACCTGCTCCTGGGATTAAACCTACATTCACATAGGTTTCTGCAAATTTAGCGGATTCAGCTGCAAAACGAAGATCAGAATAAAGCGCAAGGTCTAAGCCTGCACCTGTGGCTACTCCATTAATAGCTGAGATTATAGGCTTATCAGTTGAGAGAAAACTTTGAACAAGCTTATGAACATGTTGTGTTAGCTCTTCTCTCCTGGCTTCTGGACCTAAATCACTTCTAGCTCCCATGAGTTCTTTTATATCTCCTCCTGCGCAAAATGCTTTACCGCGGCCTGTAATTACAATCACTTTTATAGAGTCATCAACAACACATTTCTTAAAGGATTCTATCCAATTATCAATCATGTTTAAATGAAAAGCATTTAACTTATCAGGTCTGTTTAGGGTAATTAAAGCAATACCATTTTCTACATTAAGAATTATATCATCAGACATTTTTATGCAGCTCCTCATAGGCTAATGTTTTCATATATCCGTCAAGTGCAATTACACCGTGCCCTGGAGAAAAGACCCGTAGAGGGTTTATTTCAAATTCATCAATTATGTGTTCATTATTAACGGCAAATGCAGAAACTTTCACTATTACATCTGTTAAAGCATCTAAGTCAAAAGAACGGCTGGAGCCATCAGATAGTAGTGTATCAAATAATCTAACTTTTTGGATTAATATTTTTGCTTCTTCTTTACTTATCGGTGCGGGGTATAGTCTAGTATCATTAATTTCTTCAACTTTAGTTCCACCTTTACCGACCATAATCATAGTGCCAAAGTCTTTATCTCTAACTGTACCTATTATTACATCTAATCCTGCTGATATCATTTCTTGAATTAATATTGGGCTATCTGACTTAACTTTTGAGGCGCATCTTACTTTGTTAAATGCCTCGATTAATTCAGCCTTAGTCTCCAAACCTAATGCTAATGCTCCCACTTTTGACTTGTGGACTATTTCAGGGTCTTGAAGTTTTAATACAACAGGATAGCCAATAGATGTGGCAGCTGTTAAGGCGGCATCAACATTTTTTGCAATTATTGATATAGGCGTTCTAATAGTAAGCTCATGATAAATTTCTTTAAGGTCTGATTCAGTCCAGTTTCTATTTAATGAAGATTTAATCTTAGGGGTTTTTATAGAGGGTATTTTCCATTCAGTGCGTTGATTTATAAATTCCTCATATTTCCAGAGAGCGTGTAGTGCTTTAGCGCACCCTGTAAATGATGTATAATTTGGAATACCGCAGTCATGAAGGTCTGAGATATTGGACAACTTGGGTATAGTGTAAGAACAAAAAACTACTGGTTTAAGAGTTCTGTTCATTATCTCTAAGATTCTAGATTTATCTTTCGTAAGTAATTTTGGCTCCGAAAGTGTAGCAACTACAGCTAAGATATCTATTTCATTTGAGGAAGCTAGTAATTCGAGGGTACGAACATTAATGTCTGAATTAAGAGATTGCGCTGTTATGTCTATAGGATTTCTAACCCCGGCATACTCTGGTAGAAAATTGCGTAGCTGGTTTTGGAGTTTTGAGCTAAATTCTGGAATTTCTAAGCCCAAGTCGGAACATGAATCCGTAAGCCAGATGGCACCACCACCGCTAATGGAAATTACGCCAATTTTTTTTCCAAGAGGATTTTTATTCGTAGTAAAAATTGCTGCCAAATCAATTATTTCTTGCTGGTCAAAAGCTCTTATTATACCGAGAGATGAGAACATAGCTTCATAAGCAGTATCTGAACCTACAATACTTGCTGTATGGGATAAGGCGGCTCGCTGGCTAGCACTTGAACGTCCCGCTTTCATTATTATAATTGGCACCCTTTGTGCCAGTGCTTTTTCGGCGATTGGACGCAATTTTTGTGTGTCACGTAGCTGCTCTATATATAGAGCTATGCACCCTACCATTTCATCTTCTAGAGCATTTTCAACAATATCTAGTGTTGTAATGCCTGCCTCATTTCCAGTGCTAACAACATGACTAACGGCAAGTCCACGTGTTACCGCGCGTTGATATAATGCAAACCCAAGGCCCCCACTCTGTGAGACTATTACTAACCTTTTACCAACCCCGTCGAGATTACGTGGAATCTCTCCCAGGCTTGCACCTGGACTGAAAGTGGCAGATACTTTTCCTGTAACATTTAAAAAACCAACTCCATTTGGCCCTAGTATCTTTATATTATGTTTTATAGATTCTGATTTTAATTGTTCCTCAAAATTTGAAAATTCTCCACCTACTTCTGAGAATCCCGAACTATATATGACTGCAAATTTACAACCACATTTAGCTAGATCACTAAAAGTATCTGGAACAAATTTTGCAGATATAACTATCAAGGCCAGATCAAATGGCTCTGGTATATCAATTAATTTTTTATATGTTTTGTAACCATATATCTCTTCATGGTTTGGATTTACCGGATATATTTTACCTGTGAACCCGCCTTGCACAAGTGCCGGTATTAGCCTGCCTCTAGCCAAATTATTTGGATCAGGAGATGCCCCTATTATGGCAATACTTTTAGGCGTCAATAATGAATCCAGTTTATTCATAAACCCCTAGTCCTACGAAACAATAAGATCCCAGAGCTTATCTGGCCCTCTATCAACAACAATTTCTCCAAGATTCTTATGCCACCATGTCTCTGCGCCAAACTCTTCTCGCCATGATAATAGACGTCTAGTTATATGATGAAGTGAATATTCGTATGTAAACCCAATAGCACCATGAATTCTATGAGAAAGTGCAGCTACTTCGCCAGCGGCCTCGCTAGCGCATGCTTTTGCGGCTGCAATATTACTTTCCGAAGGGTTTTCGGTTGCTCTTAAAAGTGCCGAATCTGCGATGGCTTTAGAGCTAGCTATTTTTGCTAGATAGTTTTGAATAGATTGGAATTTATGGAGCGGTCTACCAAATTGCTCCCGTTCTGTTGAATAATTTATTGACATTTCTAGTGCATGCTGCAGTGATCCACAAATTTGCGCTGTACGCATCAGTGCTCCATAAAGGAGTATTTCATTTGGGTGCAGTGTATCTCCTACAAAAATTTCGCAATCATTCCAAGAGAGTTCATCGCGAGCTTCACCTGCCATATTCGTAGCCATATGTGTATTAGTAACTGGAGCTATAATAAGTTTTTCATTTATGCTTAAAACGACTTTTGATGCAAATCTACCAAATGGTACTCCTTTAACATTTCCGCTTAAAATATTATTTCTCAGATCTAGGTTGTCGTATGATTGTGGGTTACTAATAGTAACAATATCCTCAGCAAGGTCTATCTCGCATTCATGAGTTAATTTTCTAGCTATCATTGTTTCCACTATCGGAAGTGGTATGCTGTATCTTCCGGATTCTTGTGCTATGACGAGCGCTATTTTTAAATTATCAGTCCCAGTTCCATACCAAGCTTCATGGTAGCCTGCATTTTTTATTGTCTTCCAAAGATTCTTCGGAAACTTCCCTTGCTCTGCCTGATCTAAGATTTTCTTTTCAGCATTTTCTTTGAATAATCTGCTTACGCTATTACGTATTAAGTCTAATTCTTCAGTCATCTTACGCCCAACCCTCGTGCTATTATGCTCCGCATAATTTCAGGAGTACCTCCCCTAAAAGAGAAAGATGGAAGTTGTAAAATTAGGTCCGCCATTAGGCTTTCATATTCCTGAGAATTTTTAGATTTACAGATTGGTTCAATTGCAAGTACTTCTCGAGTAATTTCAATTACCTGTTGTTCAAAATCATTACCTGAGTCTTTAACTACCGCTGCTGCTATATCTGGATTCTCTCCTCGTTCAAGCATTCCAGCTATTGAGATAGACATGGTGCGTAGGGCCATTAGACGGCTAACAATTTTACCGACAGCTTTTCTCATCTCAGTGTTTTGTTGGTTGCCAGAGACTTTTATTAGCTCTAATAATACATTATAGCTTGATAGGAAACGTTCTGGGCCACTTCTTTCAAAGGCAAGTTCAGCAGTTACTTGTTGCCATCCATTACCTTCTTGTCCTATTAGTCTATCGAGAGGAATTTCCATCTCCTCCATCACTACTTCATTAAATTCATGCTGACCTAGCATGTTTGGTATGGGGTTAATTTGCATTTTGTCATTTTTGAGATCAATAAGAAATTGGCTCATTCCTTCATGTCTTTTTTCGCTAGGTGGGCTAGTGCGAGCAAGTAGAATCATCCAGTGATTTTTATGGGCATTACTAGTCCAAACCTTAGTGCCTGTTATTTTCCAAGATTGACCAGTATTCTCAGCTCGTGTTCTTATGGACGCAAGGTCTGACCCTGAGTTAGGTTCACTCATGCCAATTGAGAAATAACATTCTCCAGAAGCTATTTTTGGTAAAATAACTTGTTTCTGTTTTTCATTACCATAGCGAATTAACAGAGGACCGCTTTGCCTTTCTGCAACCCAGTGTGCTGCAACAGGCGCTCCTGCTGCGAGCAACTCTTCTGTAATAACAAAACGATCGAGTGCTGATCTGTCTTGCCCCCCATATTGAGATGGCCAAGTAATTCCGAGGTATCCATTGGAACCGAGCATTTTGCTAAACTCAGATGAAAAAGTGGACATGAAATTTGATCTTGGTTTCCAGTCTAGAATCTTCCTTGATTCTGAAATAAATTCCCTTAATTCAGCTCTAAGATTAAGTGAATCTTCCGTTAAACGTACCGGTGGAAAAGAAAGCATAGAAGACATAGTCAATATTTTTCCGATCATAAAACTATAGATAATTCTATAGATATATTTTTAATTTATAAAAATAATATTATGAAATTGAGTATTATAAAAATATCATTTTATCATTAATATTCATTTTCTTTGAGCCATGTGGCATATTTTTTAATACCAATATCTAGAGTTGTTAAGGGTTTATAACCTAGATCTTTCTGGGCAGCAGATATATCGAATTGACCATGCAAAAGGTCACCAGGTAAATCTGATTCAGAATTAGAAATCTCTACATCCGGAATAACTGACTGCATGATTTGGGAAATCTCTTCGAAATTTAATTGTGTTCCTCCAGTGATATTATACGCATGTTGGTTTAGGTCTTTGGCATTCCAGGATGATATTATTGAATTAACAACATCATCTATATAAATATACTGTCTTTTAAACTTGCTGCCAAAATTAAATTTACTAGTTTTTCCAATTCTAGCATCAAGAATCATCTTTCGAAGTATGCATTCAGTTCTTCGACGAGGGCCATATACCCAGGAGAATCTGAGTGAAACCGTGTCTAGCTGATGTTGCTGCGAGTATGACAGGGAGAGTATATCTCCGGCTGCTTTACTTGCGCCATAAACATCAACTGCATTAAGTGGCGCTGTCTCATCAACTAAAAATGTATTGGTGGGCGTATTACCGTAAGCTGATGTGGAGGAGCAGTATATAACTCGCCTAAGGTTGAATACCCGAGCTGCCTCAAGTACGTTCGCGGTCCCGCATATATTTATATCTATGAGAGTATGTGGTTGGTCCTCAAGAAGCATTGGTCCGGAAATGCCTCCACAATGTATAATTCCTTCTACTCCGTTTTTGATCAATGAGTAAAGAGCATGAGCGTCTCTGATATCTGTTTTGAAAAAAGGAAAGGGGCAGTTTATGGGAGGTTGAATTATATCAGTACCAATGACTTTTATGCCTTGTCTGACAAGTTCGCTTGCGACGGCAAAGCCAATTAACCCTGAAGCCCCAGTAACAATTATTGGCATTAGTAAAAAACTCCCTAAAATACTAATAAAGAAATCTATTATTAAGTTGGACCCAAAGATTAACCTAAAAAATTTTTTGAATCATAGTAAAATTTTCTACTAATTCGTTCTGCCTATGCAAAAATCAACAACCTCCTGGAGTGCTTTTTTTTCTGAGCTGTATCTAAAGAGTTCTAGGGCATCTTTGGAGACTTCACCAAAATGTTTGGCTCTCTTGAATGAATCATTAATGGTGTCATGATAGTTCATATAATTAAGAGCTTGTGCGAAATCATCTTCAGTTTGGTTCCCATCTTCCATAGTGCGTTTCCAGAACTTGCGCTCATTTTCTGTTCCCCTTCTGAAGGCCAGAAGAACTGGAAGAGTTATTTTTCCATCTCTGAAGTCATCTCCAACAGCTTTACCGAGGTTCTTACTATTTGAAGAGTAATCCAGTGCATCATCAACTAATTGATATGCAATACCTAGGTTAAGGCCAAAACTAGCAAGAGCCTCTTCCTCTGGTGTGGGACGTTCTGCGACAACACTACCTAGTTTGCAGGCTGCGGAAAATAAAGATGCTGTTTTTGAGGTTATAACTTCTAAATATGAATCTTCACTAGTTTCTGTATCGTTAGAAGTTACAAGTTGCATTACTTCACCCTCAGCCAAAACCGCTGAAGTGCTCGCAAGAATGTCAAGGACTCTCAGCGAGCCATCGGATACCGAGAGCTGAAATGCTTTTGAAAAAAGGAAGTCACCTACTAATACACTAGGTTTATTCCCCCATAACGAGTTTGCTGTTGCCGCGCCTCTACGAAGCTCACTATCATCCACCACATCATCGTGTAGTAGTGTAGCCGTATGAATGAATTCTACACATGCAGCAAGTTCTATATGGCGTTTACCTTGATAGCCGCACATTTTTGCAGAAGCGAGAGTTAGCATTGGCCTGAGTCTTTTGCCTCCAGAGGCAATAATATGGCCCGCAAGTTGCGTAATGAGGCCAACTGGACTGTCCATTCGTTCAAGAATAACTCTATTTACAGATTGAAGGTCTTCGCCAACCAGGTTAGATAACAAATCTAGAGAAGGGGTATCGTCATGATTAATTCCCTTCTTATCGCCGGATATTTTCTCGTTCAGTGATATAACTTTGCCCACAAAATTAACCTTTATTTATTAGTCACAAGTTAAGATCAAGGTATATTAAGTGTTTAATCTAGCATGATAGTATATATGGCGACAGTGTTTAGGAATCTTTATATTATTTAAGCCAAAGTAAATATCTGTCATAATTATTTAATTACGGTTCACATAAAGTCCTTGGATCAATATTATAAGCACAGTTTAGATGGGTTCAGAAACCCAGATCCAACTAAAGTGTATTACCTGTAGCTACTTATCCTGACAAATTGGTTGTAACTATTAATGAATTTTACAAAAGAAGATATGCTGCCATTGACTGAAAATACGCTTTTAGATGGAAAAGTGCGGCTAAAACAGCCAGAAACAGGTTTCCGAGTGACCTCAGACTCCGTGTTCTTAGCTGCGGCAGTTAACGCAGCATCTGGAGATAGGGTCTTAGAGGTAGGTTGTGGAAGTGGAGCTGCATCGCTTTGTTTGATGTCGAGAGTCAGGGAGATCCGAGTAGTTGGTATTGAGATTGACCCTAGGCTTACTCATTTAGCGCAAGATAATTTATCACTCAATGGATTTGGTGAATATTTTGAGGCTATAACAGCTGATCTTGTTAAACCGCCTCCCCGTCTTACGCCACACAGTTTTGATCATGTTTTTGGTAATCCACCATACTTTTTGCCTGATAAAGGAACATTGCCTTCAGGAGATCTTCGGATTAAAGCTCAAACAGAAGGGTCTGTAAATTTGGCAGCGTGGGTATCATTTTCTTTAAGAATGGCCAAGCCTGGTGCTACAATTACTTTAATCCAGAGTACTGAGCGATTAGGTGAGATATTAGATATTCTATCAAAGCGTGCGGGCGATATATTATTATGCCCTCTTTGGTCAAAAAATCCTCTTTCAACTAGTTCAAGCTCTGCGAAAAGGATTATTGTTCAGGCGCGAGCTGGTATAATGGGGCCAATGAAACTTTTAGGTGGCATAGTATTACATGAAAAGGACGGACGATTCAGCGTCCACGCTGAAAAGATTCTTAGAGAAGGTAAGGGGCTTGATTTGCCTCAGAGAGGATAAAAATGTTTAAGCGTATAATTTCCATTCTTAGATTTGGTCGAGGAGCACGTATGGTAGGCGTTATTCGTCTCGATGGTGTTATTGGCGGTGGAACTTTTCGTTCAGGATTGACTGATGAGCGTTTAGGCCCAGTAATTGAGAAAGTATTCAAAATAAAAAAGTTAAAAGCAGTAGCGATAATAATAAATTCACCCGGAGGCTCTCCAGCACAATCATCTCTTTTACATCAACGCATTAGAAGGTTATCAAAAGAAAAAAATATTCCAGTTATAGCTTTTGTTGAGGATGTAGCTGCCTCAGGGGGATATTGGCTTGCGGTTTCTGCCGATGAGATATTTGTAAATGCAAACTCAATAGTTGGCTCAATAGGCGTTATATATTCAGGGTTTGGTTTTACTAAGGCAATTGAGAAATTAGGAGTAGAAAGACGCTTACATACTGCAGGTGAAAACAAATCACTTCTGGACCCTTTCCTGCCTGAGGAAGATGAAGACATTGAGAGATTAGCAGTAATCCAGGAAAAACTTCATAAGAATTTTATCAGTATAGTCCAATCAAGAAGAGGTCAGAGATTAAAACCTAATACAACTAACTTATACTCCGGAGATTTTTGGCTTGGTGAAAGTGCCTTAGAGCTTGGCCTAGTTGATGGTATTGGTGAATTAGTGGGTATTATGAAAGAAAGATTTGGTCAGGATGTTCGTTTAAGGCATATTGGTCTTAAAAAAGGCTGGTTTCGTAGACGTTTATCGTTTCCTGGTTCAGGTGGAGAGAGAATGGCAGATATGGGCGGGAGTATGGCTCTAGGAGTAATATCAGCTCTAGAATCAAAGGCTTTTTGGTCACGTTATGGCTTGTAAGTTATTGCTAATTTGTATTAATAATTGTATCAGGGGGCTTGACCAAGAGCATCGTAAGAAAGACTATGGTGTTCAAAGGAGCACCTGCCGGGCTCAACTGGAGTTTGGGGCGTCTTGATTGTCGTCTTTTATTTCACCAGATCGTTAATTTCGGCAGAACTGTTTTATCTAACGCCCTAAGATTTTTTATAAGGGCAGGGAGGCATGAATGTTTTCGCCAATGAAGCTGTTAGTGCTTGTGGCTATAATTGCTGTAGTCTGGTTCGCTTTTAAAGCGATTGGCAAGCGTAATAAGATTAGGGCAGAAAAGGCCGAAGCTCTTGCTAGAGAAGAGAGCACAGGCTCTCGTGATCAAGACGTATAGAGCAAAAATGGATTTGATGTGGGCCAGTTAAGTTGTCCACTTAAGGTGGACCTCTTGCTCATTTTTTTGAGTTAAACATCCAGCAGCTTTCTGCGGGAGAAATTTTAGGCATATAAAATGCTTGGCATTGAGACATTATTTCCTACAAAAGTTCAGAATATGAATGATTGCTGGTTGACCGATAGCCGAGCTAAATGTAGTTTCCATAAAAAATCAAACCCCGGCAGTAAGTTCCGAAAAAATGGGCGATAAGTCCAAATTTGAGAAATCCTTTCAGGCTATAATACTCTCTCTGCAGTCTTTTTGGGCCGAGAAGGGATGTGTTTTGTTACAGCCCTATGATTTGGAAGTTGGTGCTGGAACTTTTCATCCCGCTACAACGTTAAGAAGTTTAGGTCCTGACCCTTGGAGTGCGGCCTATGTTCAGCCGTCCCGTAGACCTGCTGATGGACGTTATGGGGAAAACCCTAATAGACTTCAGCATTACTAT
>DBHM01000012.1:34850-35398 GCA_002296185.1 Alphaproteobacteria bacterium UBA828 | reverse complement strand
TAGACTTCAGCATTACTATCAATTTCAAGTGGTAATTAAACCTTCTCCGGAAAACATCCAGCAATTATATTTAGAATCTTTAAACAACTTAGGTATTGATACTGCCGCTCATGATGTTCGATTTGTAGAGGACGATTGGGAGAGCCCTACTTTAGGCGCATGGGGGTTAGGCTGGGAAGTTTGGTGTGACGGTATGGAAGTAACTCAATTTACTTATTTCCAACAAATTGGTGGGATTGATTGTAATCCTGTAACAGTTGAAATCACTTATGGTCTTGAGCGGTTGGCTATGTATGTTCAGGGTATAGACAATGTATTTGAACTTGATTGGAATGGTCTAGAAGATTCAGGTGCCATCTCGTATGGGGATGTTTTTTTAAGAGCAGAGCAGGAATTCTCAGCATACAATTTTGAATATGCAAATACTGATAAACTGACACGTCAGTTTATTGATGCGGAAATTGAATGCAAGGCCTTGCTATCAGAAGGCGTAAGATTAGCTTTACCAGCATATGATCAATGTATGAAGGCAAGTCATATATTTAATT
>DBHM01000012.1:12793-34528 GCA_002296185.1 Alphaproteobacteria bacterium UBA828 | reverse complement strand
CATATATTTAATTTATTAGATGCTCGTGGGGTAATAAGTGTAACAGAGCGAGCTAATTATATTTCACGAGTAAGAGCTCTTGCAAAATCCTGCTGCGAATGTTGGTTGGAGAATGGCGAAAAAAAGAGAGACATAAAAGATGTCTGATCTACTTCTCGAACTATTCTCAGAAGAAATTCCAGCCCATATGCAGTCACAGGCATGCGATAGTCTTAGAGATCAAATTACTAAGTATCTCGATAGTGAACAATTAAGCTATAAAGATATTGACGTATTTGCAACTCCTCGTCGTTTGATATTAATTGTTCGTGATCTTCCTAACCAACAGCCAGATTTTCATATAGAAAAAAAGGGTCCAAGAGCTGATGCTTCAGATTCAGCAATCCAGGGTTTTTTAAAGTCTACAGGTTTTTCTTTGGAAGACTGCGAAAAGAGAGAAACACCAAAGGGCCCGGTTCTTTTTGCCGTGCAAGTAAAGGCTGGCCAGAAAACTTCTAAGGTAATTTCAGATTTTATGCCTAAACTTCTTCGGGGCCTATCTTGGCAAAAGTCTATGCGCTGGGGTTCTGGGGAATTTAGGTGGGTTAGACCATTACGGAGAATTTTATGCATTTTAGGTAAAGATGAAGTCTCATTTAGTTTTGAAGGTTTAGTTTCTGGACGTGTAACATCAGGTCACCGATTCATGTCACCCGAAGAGTTCACCGTAGATGATTTGGAAGATTATTTGAAAAAGATCTCCAAGGCCAATGTTTTGATCTCTTCTAATGAAAGAAAGTCTAAAATACTTGAGCGCGCAAAGAAATTGGCTGCTTCTTCCGGTTTGGTGCTGGATGAGGACCAATTTGTTCTTAATGAAAACATAGGATTAACAGAGTGGCCACAGCCTCTTTTAGGGAATTTTGATAAATCTTTCCTGGCCTTGCCTGAGGAAGTTTTAATTTCAGCAATGCGGCGTCACCAAAGGTATTTTGCCTTGCGTAACACCCAGGGTGAGCTAGCTTCAAGTTTTGTTATGGTAGCGAATATAGAAACAACTGATTCTTGTAGTGCTGTAATTTTAGGAAATGAACGTGTAATTCGGGCCAGACTTGCGGATGCACGTTTTTTTTGGGACCTTGATCTAAAAAGAGACTTAGAATCAAGCTTGCCTTTATTAAATGATGTCGTGTTTAAAGAGAGTCTAGGTTCGTTAGGAGATAAGGTCAGGCGTTTAGTAGAATCATCAGAGAAGTTGTGTAATTATATTCCTGGTTCTGATGTTGAATCTGCAAAAAGGTCAGCTTTGCTATGTAAGGCAGACCTAACTTCATCCATGGTGGCTGAGTTTCCTGATTTACAAGGTATTATGGGTTCACATTATGCTCAGTTTGGAGGGGAAGACCTTGGTGTAGTTAATGCAATATGTGAGCATTATAAACCTCAGGGTCCCAGTGATATATGCCCAAAATCCCCCACTAGTATCGCAGTAGCTTTAGCGGATAAGCTAGATACTCTTGCGGGCCTTTTTTCAATTAATGAAAAACCAACTGGTTCAAAGGATCCTTTTGCGCTTCGTCGAGCTGCACTTGGCGTTATTAGATTAATTGTCGAAAATAATTTGAGAATGCCACTAAGAAAAGTCCTTCAAGATATAGTTGAATCCTATGGAACCTTAACCGATTGTGGTCTCAGTAAGAATGAAGTTCTTTCAAGCTTAATGGACTTTTTTGCTGAGCGACTAAAGGTACACTTGCGTGGAAGTGGAATTAGGCATGATTTAGTTTCAGCAGTCTTTAGTGTCGATGGGGGTGATGATTTAGTTAGATTAATATCGAGAGTTAATGCTTTAGATTCTTTTATACAAAGTGATAATGGGGCAAATTTGTTAGTAGCATATAGAAGAGCGGCGAATATACTTCGGAAAGAAGAGTCTAGGGGTGAAAATTTTTTTTCGCAAGATGTTGATTATAATCTGCTGGAGGAGAATGCTGAAAAAGAACTCGCTAAAAAAATTAATACTATTAATCGTGATGCCAAAAATTTTATTTCCAATGAAGACTATATAAGATCAATGCAAGTAATGTCTCAATTACGTGATCCAGTAGATCAGTTTTTTGATGAAGTTACTGTTAATGTTGAGGACCATGATTTACGTGTTAACCGGCTAAGAATTCTATCTAATATTAAAGTGACAATGGATAGTGCTGCAGACTTTTCATTAATTGAGGGTTAAGGACTCGAGCTATGCAGAATTGGGTTTATTCTTTTGGGGGAGGAAGTGCGGAAGGTAATGCTGAGCTTGGTGAACTCCTTGGGGGAAAGGGTGCAAACTTGGCGGAAATGGCAAATTTGAATTTGCCTGTTCCCCCTGGATTCACAATTACAACTGAAGTATGCAAAGAATACTATGAAAAAAATAGGAGCTTTCCGGATAATTTAAGAGACGAGGTTGAGGGCGCGTTAGCAAAAGTAGAAATACTAGTGGGCGCAAAGTTTGGAGACCCATCAAATGTACTGCTGGTTTCAGTGAGATCGGGAGCGAGAGCTTCGATGCCCGGAATGATGGATACTGTTCTTAACCTTGGCCTTAATGATGAGACGGTAGAGGGTCTCGCATCCCAGACAGGTGATACAAGGTTTGCTAGAGATAGTTATAGACGTTTCATACAAATGTATGGAGATGTTGTTTTGGGAATTGAAGGTCAAGCTTTTGAGGATATTTTGGAGAGATACAAAGAGGGGAAAGGTTACTTACTTGATACCGAGATGAATGATGATGACTTATCAGCATTGATAGATTTATATAAAAAAATGATTAATAAAAGTCTTGGAACTCCTTTTCCCCAGGAACCCGAAGAGCAGCTTTGGGGGGCAATAAAAGCAGTTTTAGATTCCTGGATGAATACCCGCGCTATAACTTATCGAAGATTACATGATATTCCAGAAAAATGGGGTACAGCTGTAAATATTCAGTCTATGGTATTCGGTAATATGGGTAATGATTGTGCTACGGGTGTTGCATTCACTCGTAATCCTTCCACCGGCGAGCGTTCAGTATATGGGGAATTTTTAATAAATGCTCAAGGTGAAGATGTTGTTGCTGGAATTCGTACGCCTCAACCAATCATTAAGAGTAATCACTCAAGTATAAATGATGATAAATTCTCAATGGAAGATCTCTTTCCAGATGTTTATCATCAATTGACCGAAGTTATGACAGGCCTAGAGACGCATTATCGAGATATGCAAGATATAGAGTTTACAGTTCAGAAAGGCGTACTTTGGATTTTGCAGACAAGGTCTGGAAAGAGAACAGCTAAAGCTGCTTTAAGGATAGCAGTTGATTTAGTTGAGGAGGGGATAATAGAAAAGCGAGAAGCAGTATCTCGAATAGATCCTGTTGCCCTGGAGCAACTCATGCATCCTGCACTAGATCCTGAAGCGGAGCGAAATATATTAGCAAAAGGTCTGCCAGCTTCACCAGGTGCAGCATCGGGGAGTATAGTTTTTTCCGCAGATAGGGCAGAAGATCTGGCTGCTAAAGGTGAAGAGGTCATTCTTGTTAGAGCAGAGACTAGCCCAGAAGATATTCATGGAATGCATGCAGCTAAGGGGATCATAACCTCAAGGGGTGGGATGACTAGTCATGCAGCTGTTGTGGCCAGGGGAATGGGTCGTCCTTGTATAACGGGTGCAGCAGAAATCAAGATAAATGAAGAAGAAAAAATTCTACTTATAAATGGAGAGAAAATTCCTGAAGGTTCTATTCTTACAGTTGATGGAACAGAGGGAGAGATACTCAAGGGGAAAATACCTACCATACCCCCCAATTTAACGGGAGATTTTGAAACTTTAATGCTTTGGGCTGATGAGTTTAGGTCCTTAAAGGTTCGCGCAAATGCTGAAACTCCTGATGATGCAAGAGTTGCACTTTCTTTTGGTGCTGAGGGGATAGGGCTTTGTAGAACAGAGCATATGTTCTTTGAATCTGATCGTATAATTGCAGTACGTGAAATGATTCTTGCAGACGATGTCTCGGGAAGAAAATCTGCACTGGAAAAGTTACTTCCAATGCAGAGGGCAGACTTTTTGGATTTATTCAGGATTATGGATGGACGACCAATCACAATTCGTCTTTTAGACCCTCCCCTCCATGAGTTTTTACCTAAATCAGATGCAGAGATTCGCGAGGTAGCGGAATATGCCGGGGCAACTTTCGAAAATTTACGTGCAAGAGCTGCTGATTTGCATGAGGCAAATCCCATGCTTGGTCATAGAGGTTGTAGGCTTGGAATTACATACCCTGAAATCTACGAGATGCAAGCGAATGCTATATTTTTAGCAGCCTCAGATGCATTTGATAGGAATATTTCAGTAGACCCTGAAATCATGATTCCACTTGTCGGGTCAGGAAAAGAACTACAAATATTGAAATTACTTGTTGATGATGTTGCTGTAATAATTAATCGCGATAGAGAAAAGAAAATACTATACCAAGTTGGCACCATGATTGAGTTGCCGGCTGCTGCACTTCGCGCTAAAGAAATTGCAGAAACTGCAGCCTTCTTCAGTTTTGGTACAAATGACCTTACACAAACTACATTAGGTCTAAGTCGTGATGATTCATCGAATTTTTTAGATTCGTATCGGCAATCTGAGATTTTCCTGAATGATCCATTTGCCAGTTTAGAGCAAAAAGCCGTAGGAGAATTAGTTTCCACAGCTATAGAGCGGGGAATTTCTGGGAGACAAGATCTCAAACTAGGAATTTGTGGTGAGCATGGTGGAGACCCTAAGTCTATAAAGTTTTTTCATGATAAAGGATTGGATTATATTTCCTGTTCACCCTATAGAGTTCCGATTGCTCGTTTGTCTGCTGCCCAGGCTGCTCTGAATAAAATCCCCAGCGATTAATATATCTAAGCTTTTATTTTTCTTCTAATCTGTCTCTATAATTTAGATCAATTTTGAGGGGGATGTTTTGGGCTAAAATAGTATCTTCAGGTGCTGTAAGTATCCTATCGGGTCTGACTAATGCAATCGCATGGTTATCTAAGCCTGTTTTTATTACACCTACTTCTCTATTGCCGCAGCTTATTGGAGTACCTGGGGATGGTAGTTTTCCTAGTACTTCAACTGGAAGAAGTTTTCTACGTGAAGTTCCCCGATTTTTCATTCTGTTTGTAACCTCCTGGCCTATATAACAGCCTTTAGAGAAATCAACTCCTTTTAAATATTCTAAACCTATTTCTGCTGCTGTAGACTTTTCGACGTCTATATCTCTACTTCCATCTGGTATACATGCTTTTATTCTTATTAGTTCATAATTTATGTTTGTTGCATTTACCTCACTATTGTTTAAATCTTTTATATCCTCTAATTCCGATAATGAGACTATAGCTCTAAGTCCAAGATTTTTATGTCTTGGATCGATACAAGCAAAACCATTCTTGACCTTTTTTGCTAGACCTATTTGGTCATTTTTCCTCTCGTTTTCTGGCGAATCATGCAAAAGAATTTTTTCATCTGCACTATATGGTTTGAATGGCACTTCATCTAGTTCGCTTATTTGTTTTATTTCTGGGTTAACGTAAACGGCCATTTCATCGCGCATATCGGAGATTTCTACAGATGATCTAAGGCGGTATGAAACTAGTCTCTTTCCCAGGTCTAGAAGCCTTTCTGACTCACAATCAAGAAGAAACTCTTGCTCGCCGGACTGAAAAATTACAAATTCATGTAAAAATTTTCCTTGGGGAGTCAATAGTGCAGCATATATTGCCCTTTCAGGAGAAATTGAATTCATATCATTCGTTAACAAATTCTGTAAGAAACTGTGGGCATCAGGTCCTTTTACAGATAGAACGCCTCGGCACTTAAGCATACAATTATGTCTCCTATATCATTGTTTACTTTGGACCTATATTATAGCGCATAATTCTGTAATAATATGGAATTGTATATAACATTTGCTCAATTTTAATGAGGGCATTATGAAGATATTTTGCAAGTTTTACTTGTGCCGGTTATAAGCAACCCAGAATGCTTATAACTTTAATAGATGATTCAATCCCATATAATGGGATGACTCCAGCTTTCCAGCCATTAGGCGGAGGAGAGAAGGCCTTTGCTAGCTTGCCTTCTGCTTTAGCTCGTTGCGGCCATGTTGTTAGGGCTATAACTAGGGCCCCTCATGCAGTTAGCTCAGAGAATGTTAGTTGGCTCAATTTTGATGGTCGCATACCGCCTATTACTGAGGTTCTGATAGCTTTTAGAAAGCCCTCACTTCTCGAAACTACACGAGCAACAAAATCACGTATCTTATGGGTGCCTGGCCCAACAGATTATCTTAACAAGGCTGAGGTGAAGGAGGTTCTTGAGAGGACGCAGTCAAAAATAGTCCTGCAGGGTTCTACTCACATTGAAAGTTTCAATATTGATATTGATCTAAACTATCGGGCTATTACTCCTGGGGTTAGGGAAGAATACCGCGAGTCTGAATTACTAAGGCAAATAAATACACCAATTGCAATCTGTACTACTCACCCAAAGCAAGGAATGGATTGGCTCGTCGACCTATGGTGTGATCGAATTCATCCCCAAGTAAATGGATCAGAACTACATATATATTCTTCCACACTGAAAAGATTTCAGGAGGGAGAGGTGGTTGCAGAAGAATATAGGGCCCTTTGGGGTAAGATACTTGAAGGTAGGGATAAGGGTATTTTAATTAAATCACCTGCTGGTGACAATGATATGGCGCGGGTGTATTCATATGCAAGAGTTCATCTTTATCCGGGCTCTGAGAAAGAAATGTATTGTTCTACTCTTGCTGAAAGCCAGGCGGTCGGAGTGCCAGCTGTTGCTAGACCACTAGGCGCGGTTAAGGAGAGAATAGTTGATAAGCAGACCGGGTTTCTAAGCGATAATGATGATGATTTTGTTGAAAATGCTTTAATGATGCTTTCCGATCTTGAGCAGTGTAGTAAAGTTGGTGAAATGGCAAGAAGATATGGCACTGCTAGAGGTTGGGACACAGTTGCAAGGGAGTTTGAGACCCTCTTTTGATGAGGCTGCTATTTATTACTTCAACTAGAATTGGGGACGCTGTCCTCTCTTCAGGTCTTTTGGGGCATTTTATAGATAAATCCCAAGGAGTCCGAATTACGGTCGCCTGTGGTGTTGATGCTGCTCCTCTTTTTAAAAATTTACCTGGATGTGAAAAAGTTATTCCTTTACGTAAAAGTATGGCTGGTTCTCATTGGCTGTTACTTTGGTCAAAATGTGCATTAACTCCATGGGATATTGTGGTTGATCTGAGGGCCTCAGCAATTTCATGGCTGCTACCCACAAAGAAAAGATTAATATTAAAACGCCATAAGAATATGACTCATAGGGTTGTTGAAATTGGTGCCCTAACTGGATTAAAAGTACCCCCAGAGCCGCGATTATGGATTTCTCCTAAAGACTATGCGGTTTCAAGGGAATTTGTTCCTAAAGATGAATTTATTGTAATTGCTCCAACTGCTAATTGGAAAGGAAAGCAATGGCGTGGTGATAGATTTGCGCAACTAGCCCGGAGAATAACTGATATAAAAGGTATTTGCCCTAGATTTACCATTGTTGTTTTGGGGGCGTCTTCTGAAAAATCAGCCGCAAATGAAATGCTCAGAAGTGTTGCTGATATTCCAGTTATTGATTTAGTAGGAAGGACAGAACTCATGGTTTCAGCAGCAGTTATATCAAGGTCTAAATTTTTTGTTGGTAATGACTCTGCTCTTATGCATATTGCGGCTGCTAGTGGAGTTCCAACTCTTGGACTATTTGGTCCAAGTCGCGAGGAAAATTATGCGCCTTGGGGTCCCCACTGTGCTTTTCAGCGAACAAAAGCAAGTTATGAAGAGCTTATTTACCAACCTATGTATGATCATCGTCAAACGGACTCATTAATGGATAGTTTGACTGTTGACATGGCCGAACAAGCAGCATGTGATCTATGGGATAGGATAAAATTATAATGTCAGATCCAAAACTATCAGTGATTGTTGTAGCAAGAAATGAGGAGGCGCAATTAGCTGCATGTTTAGATAAGCTAGTTTTTGCTGATGAGATTATTTTAGTTTTGGATAGATGTACTGATCGTTCGAAGGAAATTGCTTTGCTTTATACGGATAAAATTATTGAGGGCTCTTGGTCTATTGAGGGCCCTAGGAGGCATGCTGGAATTCAGGCTTGTTCTGGAGACTGGATATTAGAGATCGATGCAGATGAACGGGTGAGTAAAGATTTGGAAAGTGAAATTAGAGAAGTAATAAAATTTTCTTCTCCTGGATATTTTTTAATACCTATAAACAATTACATTGGGAAAAAACTAGTTCGTCATGGTTGGGGCGGGTCTTGGGGTGTTATGTCCGCCCCTCGCCTATTCACTCCAGGTGCTAAAATATGGGGAAATCAAAGAATTCATCCTGCACTTCAGCTTTCCGGGCCAAAGCGGCGATTAGTGTCGCCCATAAGTCATTTTGTTGACGACGATTTAGCTGATATGATCAGGCGTTTGCAGAGATATACAGATGCTAAAGCTGCAGATATGTTAGATTCAGATGCTGCGAATCCCGCATTCCTCAACATTTTAAGGAGATCAGTCTCGCGTTTTATAAAATGCTGGATAATGCGAAAGGGATGGAGGGAAGGTTACTGGGGATTTACAATTGCTCTCATGGCTGCCCTATATCCTCTTTTATCATATCTAAAGTTCAGGCTTAATAATCATACTGATTCATTTAAGGGCTAGTTAAGTGCCAGAAAAAACAGTAAGACTTTTACAGGCAATTGCAGGGGGTAAACACGGTGGTGCAGAGGAATTTTTTGTACGCCTCGCTTGTGCTTTTGAAAGAGTAGGGATTGAACAAAAAATCTTAGTTAGGGCAGGGTGTCCTTGGATAAAACGTATTTCAGAAGTAGGTATTGAAGTAGTTCCTCTACGTTTTGGCGGAAGTCTAGATCTTTTTTCACGTTCAAGGGCCAAAAAAGAAATAGAAAATTTTCATCCTACCCATCTATTAACTTGGATGAACCGTGCAACCAAAATCTGTTCCAACATTAATACCATAGAGGACTATACTCACATAGCTCGATTGGGTGGATATTATAAGTTAAAATATTATGGTGCGTGCGATCATCTAATAGGTAACACTGAAAAAATAGTATCGTATTTAAGCGACAACGGATGGCCTGATCAAAAGGTTCATTATCTCAGTAATTTTGCTGATCGAAACTTGGCTAAGCCAACTCCTAGGAACAACTTTAGTACCCCTGATGGAAATCCTTTAATTTTAGCACTTGGTAGATGCCATGAGAATAAAGGATTTGATATACTCCTAAGGGCTCTCTCACTTATGCCCGATGTTTGGTTATGGGTTGCTGGTGATGGGCCGTTGAGGGAATCCCTTGAAAGGCAGGCGGACTCCTTATCTTTATCAAATAGAGTGCGGTTTCTTGGCTGGCGAGAAGATGTCAAACCATTATTAGCTGCAGCAGATATATTTGTTTGTCCTTCCCGTTTAGAACCACTTGGAAATGTAGTTATTGAAGCATGGGCTAGTAAAATACCTATCGTTGCCGCTGCAGCAGATGGCCCCGTGCAACTCATAACACCTGGAGAAAATGGGCTAATAGTACCTTTAGAAGATCCAATGGCACTTGCTAGCTCCATTCAGACTCTCATCAAGAATCCGGAGTTAGTAAATCGTTTGGTAGGTTCAGGTTATAATACTTTTACTAAGCACTATACTGAAGAGCTTATTGTTGCTTCCTATTTATCACTTTTCAAACGAACATTTGCAGCCTAGTTATGTGTGGAGTTGCGGGAATTTCTTTGCGTCAGGGTTGCAAAATACCTAGTGAAAGTCTTAAAAAATTTATTGACTCACTTAAGCATAGGGGGCCGGATGGAAATGGTCAGGAAATAACTGACGATATTGCTCTATTACATACTCGTTTGGCGATAATAGATCTCGAGAAAGGTGACCAACCGATTACTAATAGAGATGGGGTAATATTGGTAGCCAATGGAGAGATATATAATGACCTGGAGCTCCGTAAAGAAATGCAATTCAGTTACAAGACAGGTTCGGACTGTGAATCAGCCCTGGCTGCGTATAGTATTTACGGTGAAAGATTTTCCGAAAAATTAAGAGGAATGTGGGGTCTAGCTATCTTTGATCCTGAAAGTAAAGAACTTGTGGTTTCAAGGGATCCCTTTGGAATCAAGCCCCTATACTATGCTGAAACAGATATTGGTTTTTTATTCGCTTCGGAGCCACGGGCATTAATTCAATCCGGCCTAGTAGAAGCTGAGTTGAATCAGAAGGCCCGAGATGAGTTATTAACGATCCAATTTACTACTGGAAGAGAAACAATTTATAGAGGTATCTATAGAATAGTTCCTGGAGAGATTTTGATTGTCCGGCATGGAAAGATAATTAAGAGGACAATTCATCAGGCATTACCAAGTGCGCCTCAGATAAAGATTGATAAAAAAGATGCTTTAAAAAAACTTGAGGATATTTTGTTTGAGAGTGTAGCTCTTCATCAAAGGTCTGATGTTCCTTATGGTATGTTTCTTTCTGGTGGCATAGATTCCACAGCTCTTCTAGTCGCCATGTCTAGGGTTTCTGATAAATCTGTTCATGCCTACACTGCGTCATTTGACTCACCTAATGTTTATGATGAAAGCTCTAATGCTACTGAAATGGCTAAGATAATGGGAGCTAAGCATGAAGTAGTTTCGGTAAGTGAGGAAGACTTTTGGTCTATGCTGCCATTGGTTATATCCACATTAGATGATCCAATAATCGATTATGCTGTATTACCAACTTTCAAGTTGGCCTCCGTAGCAAGTAATGAAATGAAGGTAATTTTATCAGGAGAAGGAGGAGATGAACTTTTTGCTGGTTATGGAAGGTATAGAAAAGCTATCCGCCCTTGGTGGTTAGGTGGTAGTAAGGCAATGCGTTCTAATCCATCGATATTACAAACTGATGTATTGAGAGAGCTTCCTCTTTACTGGCGCGACGGAATTAAGAGAGCTGAACTTAACAGTAAAAAAGATGGACGGAGTGCTCTTCAAGTAGCGCAAGCTATAGATTGTCAAGATTGGTTGCCAAATGACTTACTTATAAAACTAGATAGGTGTCTTATGGCACACAGTGTAGAAGGACGAACACCTTTTCTTGATCCGGTTGTAGCATCTTTTGCCTTTTCCTTGCCTGATAATTTGAAGGTAAGAGGCGGTAGAGGTAAATGGTTACTGCGGCGTTGGTTATATGAGCAAGTTCCAACAAGTTCAGCTTTTGAGCGTAAACGTGGTTTTACAGTACCTGTCGGAGATTGGATTTCGAAAAGAGCCAATGTCCTTGGCCCGCTTGTTGCTAAACAGCCAGGGGTTTGTGAGATTTGTAAACCTGAAATCATTCCTAAGCTATTTGAAGATAGGAGGCCTATTGCTAGGAATGCATCTTGGTTCATTCTATTTTATGCATTATGGCACAATTACCACATACTAGGTTTGCCTATTGGAGAAAATATTGCAGAGTCACTAATATCACAAAAATACCTATAAAACTTTTCTATATAAGAGAATTTATTTTTTTGATCTTGAATAAACCCTTTCTTTCCAGCAACTCTGTTTACCAAGCCAATAATTAATTGCTGACTCCCAGGTCATGGCCATGAAAAGTAATCCGATTATCGGCATGGTAAAGTGCCATAGTAGAGATCTTTTGTAGTATAAGAGGATAGGTGTATAAGCAATTATCATGGATACTAATCCTAGGGAGCCTATAGATTTGGCAATAATATTTGGCGCGAATAAGACTGCAATCAATGGAAACCAAAAGCTTGTAATTAATATAAAGCTAGTAACCATTAAAAGGGCTATAGAAAAATTTAGTTGAGTAAAGGCACTTCGTGACACCATTTTCCAGATCTGACGCAGTTGAGGATAGGAACGATTTGAGAAAGCATGTTTTGTAAGTCCAATCCATGTTAATGCACCGGTGGATTTAACAGCTCTAGCTAGCGAGCAGTCGTCAATAATTGAACCTTTAATAGAATTAAACCCATCTATTTTATTTAACAAATCGCGGTCGATTAGCACGCATCCGCCAGCGGATGCGGCAACAAATTTATTTCTACTATTTGATATGCTAAATGGATATAAAAGTTTGAAGAAGAAAATAAATGCAGGGATAAGAAGTTTCTCCGAAATACTCTCCATTTGAAGTTTAACCATGACAGAAACCAGTCTTGCTCCGGTTTCTTCACGTTTTTTTATTAATGACTTAATCATGCCATTGGCAAGGTTTATATCTGCATCCATTAGGATAATTAGACTGGTATTTACTTCATTCAATCCTTGTTGAAGTGCCCAGAGTTTTCCGGCCCAATGATCAGGCAAGACTTTTCCTTTGATTAATTTAATCTTTATATTTTGAGTTTTGTAATTCTCTACTAGTTGCCCAGTCTTATCTGTTGATTGATCGTCAATAACTATTACATGGAGGTTTTTTCCTTGATTCTCCAAGCTATTTAAAGTCCTGATAATCAAAGTTTCTTCATTGCGAGCTGGTATAAGCACAGTGACATCCGATAAATCTATGGGAGTTTTTATATCTGAGGCTTCAGCAATCAAGTCCTCTCTGTTTCTCCACGATTGCCAGGGTTGCAAAAGAATTATTAACCACGGGATTGTTCCGGAGGCTGCGATCCCAATCCATATCTGATCAAAAATATACATTCAGAAGTCTAGCGCAAAATTAGGATTAGTTAAAACGCTCTGGATCTAATCCAGATATATTTATATCTGGGAAATTTCCATTAATTATATCAGAAATAGCTCTTGCCGAACCACAAGACCAGGTCCATCCAGTGCTTCCGTGACCAGTATTTAGATATAAGTTTTTTATTCTAGATTCTCCAATAATAGGCAGACAATCTGGCGTCATAGGACGTAAACCTGCCCAAGGTTCTGGACTTCCTGAGCTAGTACAATCAGGAAAAACTCTTTGAGCGTCTTCTGTAAGTAAGTCTATTCGTTTCTTGTTAATAGACAAATCAAATCCTGTAAGTTCAGCGGTTCCAGCACAACGAAGCCGATTACCTAATCTACTAAATACTACTCGTCTTGAAATATCATGCACACCATGGGTAGGGGCGGTATTTTGGCCTTCAATAGGAATAGTTATAGAGTAGCCCTTAAGAGGGAATATAGGTAATTTTATTCCACATTGACGTAGCAAACCAGAACTAAAACTACCTAGCGAAACTACTATAGCGTCAGCCGCGTACTGGTCCTTGTTAGTTGCGATGCCTGATGCGTGAAAGTTATTTATAATTATACGGTCTACATTTTCTCCATAACAAAATTTAGCGCCTAATTGTTGGGTGCGTTCTGCAAGCAGAGATGTAAATTTGTATGCGTCCCCCGTTTCTTCTCCAGAATAGAAAAGTGCACCCTTATATTGCGAATCTTTGTTAGTAAGGGCAGGTTCAATGTCTATAGTTTCTTGAATACTTAACATCTGAGGGTGATATTTTTTGTCAGGTAATGTCTTAGCAGATTTGTTCGCAAGTTCTAAACTCCGCTCATCTTTATATAATTCTATCATACCCTCAGCTCTTTGGTCGTATTCAATATCCTCAGATGACCTTAATTTCTCTAATTCTAGAAAGCTGTATTCTGCTAGTTCAAGAGCAGTAAGTTTACTTTGCTCAAATTTAGATTGCCGGCAGTTTTTGAGGAATTGGATTGCCCACATCATTTGTCTAAAATCTGGTCTTAATCTGAAAGTATATGGAGCATCATCCCGGAATATATATTTTAGAAGCATTTTTGGTACATTTGGACTTGCCCATGGAGATGCTGTCAGCCTGCATACGATTCCCCCATTTGCAAAGCTAGTTTCAAGGCCTGCGCCAGGTTTTCTATCAATTACCGTAACTTCATGACCATCTTTAGTGAGATAGTAGGCAGTAGTTATCCCTGTAACTCCTGCACCTAAAACAATTACTCTCATATTCGCCCTACTTTTGTAATATTAGATATAGAATAGTGGAATCTAACACTTCAATAGGTTACGGTTCTACACGATTTATCAAAACCTTTGTAAAAAGGAGCGTTAAGATGAAATTACTTTCAGGGCCTACGTCACCGTTTGCGCGCAAATGCCGCATTGTAGCTATAGAAAAAGAAATAACATTGGAAGAGGTAATAACTAATCCATTTGAATCAAAGGATTTGCCAATATTAAATCCCTTGAGAATGATACCCGTCCTTTTGCTCGAAGACGGCAAAAAGATTTATGATAGTGATATTATTTGTAGGTATTTAGACACTCTAGGCTCCGGTCCTAAGATATACCCTGGGGGAGATGATTGGTCTTGTCTAACCTTTGCAACCCTTGGTAACGGCCTTGCTGATGCTAGTGTACAATTGCAGTTACAAAAAGTTCTACCTGAAGGTGATCAGAGCCAGCCATTTATGGAAAAAATGAAAAATCGCATAGATCGCTCATTTTCAGCTTTGGAGAGTAATCTAAATGAGTTTAATTCAGATGCACTTAGAATTGACTCGATATGTATAATTTCAGGTATTGGTCACATTGAACTTAGGCATGGGGACGAATGGAGGGGCGCTTACCCGGCTCTAACAAATTGGTATCTTAGCAAGATGAATCGTAACTCAATTAGAGATACTGCACCTTCACTTTAAGTCTTTCTGTTGAAGATATTATTCTATTTCCAAAGCTAGTTGGCCAACATCAACAGCATCTTCCTCAGCAATAAGTACTTTGGTGACTGTGCCGTTGGTTTCAGCTTCGTGAGGGACTTCTGTTTTCATAACCTCAAGTATAAAAAGGGTATCTCCAGATTTCACTGAATCTCCTTCTTTTACTAAAACTTTCCAGACATTTCCTGGTGCCTGAGTAATCACTTTTTGAGTCATTTTTATCTCCTATAATTCAGCAACTCTCTATTGATTCAATTGAACATATAGAGTCAAGTTTTTTACGTCTTTTCTGCGCTTCTTCTACACTTATAACTTCAAAATTAAAGTGCTCATTTGGTTTTGCTTGTCCAAGCTTCCAGAAAGCGACAGAGGGCACTGTGTAGGGACAAATAAATCCTCCCATACTAGGGCCATCGTTTACTAAAATAATTGGTGTTTGACCCCCAAGATTTATTGCACCAAGAGGATAACCTTGATCAATTATGTTTGATGGGAAATCCCCATTTTCTGGAAGTTTATTTGTAGCTTTTTCGGTAAAAGTCCAGTCCGGCCCTTCCAATCTATAACCCGTACGATCTGATTTAGCAGAGAGTTTCCATTTTGTTTCTACGAATCTTCTGTGGCCTGATTCATCAATCCAATCGTCGTTCGGGCCTGCTACTGCCTCAATACTCCATTCCTTATTACTCGAGAACTCCGGTCTACTGGATAGCTTTACTCTATTACCATCTTCTCCTTTAGATCCTTCAATAATTCGAATTATTTGTCCTTTTTTAATTGCATGACCATCTAATCCACCTACTGCCGCTTTATGAAAAGTTGAGCGGGAGCCTAACCATTCAGGGGCGTCGATTCCACCAGCTATAGCAAGATATCCACGGGCGCCTGAAACAGCTGGGCCCATTACAAGTTCATCATCAGCTTTTACAAGAAAACTTTGCCACATTGGCACAGAGTTACCGTTTACCTTTGCCATCATATCAGCCCCAGTAAGTGCGATGACAGTATCCATATGAAATATAATAGTTGGTCCCATATACTGAGCCTCTAGTCCAGCGGCACCAGGTTTATTCCCTACCAAAAGATTTGCTAGACGAAATGACCAGTTATCCATCGGGCCGGATGGTGGAAATCCCTGATTCCAATATCCAATTCGTCCTGGATAGTCTTGTATAGATGTTTCGAGACCAGGCTTAATTATTTCAAGCATTAGCTCTTCACCTCCTAAAAGCGATGACTCGAGTCTATGGAATCAATCCAGGACTTATATTGTTTTACAGAAAATTTTTGATAATCCACCATATTATAGTTATAAGTGCCTTCATCTGCTTTTGATTCTGCTGAGTCGAACTCTTCCTTTGTGCAGGGCACAAACTTTATTCTATCACCTGGACGGAATAGGACTATATTTCCTGAAAAAACATCAAATCGTTTATCTGGGTCCCAGATAGGCATAGGTATTCTTCCGAAGAGTTGGTAGCCTCCTGGAGTGGCTACAGGATAAATACCTGAAGCTGAGCCACCCATTCCAATAGCTCCTCTAGGGGTCCAGGTTCGTGGAGGATTATACTTTGGTGCAGTAATCATTGAGCGTGGGTCAAGAGGCTGCAGGAAAGGTAGGCCGGGCCAAAATCCAAGGCTGGCCACCCAGTACTCAGTACCTGAGTGAACACGCACAAGTTGACTACTATCTTCTAAATTGTTGATCCGAGATACAAAATCAGGATCATATTCTTTTTCAGTAATCTTAGCGTTATAATCTTCAATACACTCTTTAGTCCAAGGGTCTAAGTAAAGTGTTTCGAAGTAAAATAGTCTGCTAGGTAACTCTATTGAATCTGTTGGCCCTAGGCTTTCTATCATTGATGCTAATTCACAAATGAGATCACCCTTAGATATTAGGTCTGGCTCATAATGCACTAGCATTGATGCAAAGCACGGTGCAGTCTCAATTATGCCTTTAACTTTATTTTCTTTAATTTTAGTTGAAAGTCCTTGAGCTATAAAATTAAGATCTAAGTTCATCTCATTTCCAAATTCTATAAGAACATAGCGGTCACCTCCGTCCAAAAATTTGGGTTCATCGTAAATCATTCATGGCTCCCTAGGGTCATATCTTATCAGATTATGTCTTTTTTATGTATTTCAATGAAGTCTGTATGTGTATTTCCCGCCTTGAAATCCTTATGGCCAATAACTCGGATCAGAAAATCTATATTAGTGTCTATCCCTTCAATACAAAAAGTATTAAGTGCTCGAAGCATTTTTTTTATTGATTCTTCTCTGTTTTCACCGTGTGTTGATAGTTTTGCGATCATCGGGTCGTAGTAAAATGTTACTTCATCTTTTTCTCTATAGCCTGTATCAACTCTAATGCTGGGGCTCTGGTCTGGTGGAGAGAAAGTTTTTAATGTTCCTGGGGAAGGCATAAAATTCTTTAATGGATTCTCAGCATATATTCGACACTCAATAGAATGGCCAGAGAGTATTATGTCGTCCTGTTGCAATGAAAATTTAGGAGCTTCTTTATTTGCTAGTTTTAGTTGATATTCAACTAGGTCACTATTTGTAACCATTTCAGTGACAGGATGTTCCACTTGAATTCGAGTATTCATTTCTAGAAAATAAAATTCTCCTTCAGGAGACAGAAGAAATTCTACAGTTCCTGCGCCTAAATAGCCTTGTTGCCTTGCTAAAGCGATTGCTGAAGAAGTCATGGATTCACGGAGTTTATTATTAATAGCTGGAGACGGTGACTCCTCAATAATTTTTTGAAACCTTCGTTGAATTGAACATTCACGTTCAAAGAAATGTAAACATTCGTTATTTTCTAGTCCAAAAACCTGGATCTCAACATGTCTAGGTTTCTCAATAAGTTTTTCTAAATAAATACTTCCGTCTCCGAATGATTTTTCGGCCATATTTTGTGTTGATTCAACTACATTCATTAATTCTTGGGCAGAGTTTACTCTGCGCATTCCTATGCCACCTCCACCAGAGCTAGCTTTGACTAGCAGGGGAAAACCAATTTTTTCTGCCGTCTCCTCAAGTCCATTATTTTGTCCAATATTAAACCTCTGGCTGCCCTCAAGAATTGGAACTCCTGCTTGCTTAGCCGTGCGCCTAGCGCTTTCTTTGTCTCCCATAGCCAGTATATTTTCGGAACTTGGTCCCACCCAAGTAATGCCAGATTCGATTACTTCTTTAGCAAACCCGGGGTTTTCGGCAAGAAAACCATAACCGGGATGAATAGCATCTGCACCAGTTTTATTTGCTGCAGACAAAATATTATCTATCTTAAGATAACTATCCTTAGAGTTGGAAGGACCAACAAATATTGCCTCATCTGCTAGATTAGCATGTTTAGAATCTTTATCTGCTTCCGAATAAATAGCTACAGTATTGATTCCTAATTTCTTGGCGCTTTCGATGACCCTGCATGCTATTTCACCTCGATTTGCAATTAGAAGCTTTTTCATGACTAACCTGTTATATTAAATAATACTCAATTAAGATTGCTATGATGTTTACAATTTGCTACTCGGATTTTATGTAATTTCATATACTACGGAGCAAAGTTAGTTATGCCAAGTCGAGTTAGGAACTATTACTATGAATCTTAATATTTCAATCATACTAGGTTTTTTATTTAAGCTAAAGGTAACATAAGTATTGGCTGATATAGTTACAAAACTTAAGAAATCTATCGGGGAATCGGCTTTATACCTAGAGCCTGATAATGAAGATCTAGGTGCGTATACTAATGACTGGACGAAAAAATTTTCTGGCTATACGCCTCTGGTTCTCCGGCCTAGAACTGTATCTGAAGTTTCAAAAATGGTTAGTTTGTGTAACGATTTGGGTGTACATCTAGTCCCTCAGGGAGGAAATACTGGGGTAGTAGGCGGCTCAACCCCGCGCTCTGGTGAGGTAATCTTATCCTTATCGCGTCTGAATAATTTGGGTGATTATGATCCAGCCTCTGCCACAATCGTTGTAGAAGCGGGAACTGTACTTACATCTGTTCAAGAATTTTCTGCGAATAAAGGCATGGAATTTCCTATTGACCTCGGAGCAAGAGGGCAGTGCCAGATCGGTGGTATGTTAGCAACTAATGCAGGGGGGAATAGAGTTTTAAGATATGGAATGATGCGTGAGCAGGTAAGAGGTTTAGAGATTGTATTAGCTGATGGAACAATTTTATCAAATCTCAATCGTCTTCGAAAAGATAACTCTGGTATAGATTTGAAACAGATTTTTGTTGGTTCTGAGGGTATACTAGGGGTTATCACCCGAGCAGTACTTCAGTTAAGTCCAGCTCCTGAGGCTCGTAGGACAGCATTATTTGCCATAAAAGATAGAGATATGCTGCCCTCTATACTTGCTGCAATTAGAGAGAGTTTGCCTGGCTTATCTTCTTTAGAAGTAATATTACAAGACGTAATTGAACTTGTAATTGAAAAGGTTGAATGTCCAGACTTCCCACTTCCAAGACATTATCCTGCTTATATTATCGTAGAGGAAGAAACAGAGTCTGGGGATGTTGGGCATAGTAGGTTTATTCAACGTCTTGAAGGTTTGTTTGAAAGTGGGCTCATCGCAGATGCTGTGGTAGCAGAGTCTGTTAGTCAATCCGAGCGTCTATGGCATTTCCGTGAGGCAACAGGAGAAGCAATAGTTTTAGCAGGGCATACACACAAGTTTGATGTTACAGTACCTCAGGGAAAAATTCCTATATTTCTTGAAGAAATGGAAGAATTGGCAGGAATTTTACCAGGCTGTAGACCTTTGCTCTTTGGGCATTTAGGCGACGGAAATATTCACGTAAATTTTGTTCAAACATCCTCGATTGATGACAAGTCATTTCTTGCTGCAGGCCAGGAATTGTCAAAGAGTGTCTATAAAATTCTTGGTATGCATCAAGGCTCTGTTAGCGCAGAACACGGAATAGGTATGCTTAAACGAGAATACCTACCGTATTCTAAGACATTAGAAGAAATTAATCTGATGAGGAATTTAAAAGCTACTCTCGATCCTAATGGAATATTGAACCCGGGTGTGATGTTATTAGACCAAAATAAATATTAGTATAAATGTGAAGATTTCGTTTTAATTTTGAGATTGTCTCAATAAAATGTTTATATTCCAAAATTTTTTTAAAATACCTCCTAAATATTTATAATTTGTATTATTCAACATAATAATTATGTTTAATATAAATTAAGCAATAAATTCATATATTTGTCACTACAGAAATCTATAGACCTGAGAACCAGCTATATTGATACAAGGTAATTTGAGTCAAATTTTATATTTTTTTTATATTTTTTTTGACTAATTCCTTGAAACATAGATTTTTTCCCCCAAATTGCTGTTAGCACTCTTCATGTTTGAGTGCTAATGCCAACTGCAATTGGTTTGTGGTTGGATATTTTTAAGGTTTGAATAATTAGCCGCATAAATTTTGAGCGGTAATCAAATAGGAGGAGTATATGAAGTTTCGACCTCTTCACGACCGAGTGGTTATTCGCCGAGTTGATGAGGAAACTAAGACTGCTGGTGGAATTATTATCCCCGATTCGGCGCAAGAAAAGCCACAAGAGGGAGAAGTGGTTGCTGTTGGTCCTGGTATCCGCGGAGATGATGGCAAGGTTCACGCACTTGATTTAAAGACCGGTGATCGAGTGTTATTCGGAAAATGGTCAGGCAATGAAGTCACCTTAGATGGTGAAGATCTCCTAATAATGAAGGAGAGTGATGTAATGGCTGTAATTGAAACCAAGACCGGTAAGAAGGGTAAGAAAGCCGCATAGCGCGATGCCTTTCGTCAATTTAAAAAAGTAGAGATTATCTGAAGGAAAAAAGATATGGCTGCCAAAGACGTTAAATTTTCTGCTGATGCAAGAACCCGCCTTTTGCGTGGCGTTGATGTATTAGCTGATGCCGTGAAAGTTACTTTAGGCCCTAAGGGTCGTAACGTAGTATTGGAGAAGTCATTCGGCGCTCCAAGAATCACCAAAGATGGTGTCACGGTAGCAAAAGAAATTGAATTAAAAGATAAGTTTGAAAATATGGGAGCACAGATGGTGCGAGAAGTTGCCTCTAAAACTAATGATGAGGCGGGTGATGGCACTACTACAGCGACTGTTTTGGCTCAAGCGATTGTTCGTGAGGGATCTAAAGCTGTTGCTGCTGGCATGAACCCCATGGACCTTAAAAGAGGAGTTGATCTTGCCGTCCAGGCTGTTGTTGCGGATATTGGTAAAAGGTCAAAGCCTGTTAAAACAAGTGAAGAAATTGGACAAGTAGGTACAATTTCAGCTAATGGAAGATCTCACATTGGAGAGTTCATTGCTCAGGCAATGGAAAAGGTTGGAAAAGAAGGAGTTATAACCGTAGAGGAAAATAAGGCTCTTGAGACCGAACTCGATGTAGTAGAAGGAATGCAATTTGATCGTGGATATCAGTCGCCATATTTTATAACAAATGCAGACAAGATGACTTGTGACTTAGATGATCCGTATATTCTTCTTCATGAAAAGAAATTGTCTAATATGCAGGCAATGATTCCTCTTCTTGAGGCTGTTGTGCAATCCGGTAAACCACTAGTTATTTTATCTGAAGAAGTTGAAGGTGAAGCGCTGGCTACACTAGTAGTGAACAAGCTCCGTGGCGGCCTGAAAGTTGCTGCCGTGAAAGCCCCTGGATTTGGTGATCGTAGGAAAGCTATGCTCGAAGATATTGCAATTCTTACAGGTGGTCAGGTAATCAGTGAAGATCTAGGTATTAAACTGGAGACTGTAACTATTGATATGCTGGGTAAAGCCAAGCGTATGAATATTACCAAGGATGACTCTACAATTGTTAGCGGTGCAGGAAAAAAATCCGATATTGCTGCACGTTGCAATCAGATTAGAGCGCAAATAGAGGAAACTACATCAGATTATGATCGTGAAAAACTT
>DBHM01000012.1:0-12479 GCA_002296185.1 Alphaproteobacteria bacterium UBA828 | reverse complement strand
GATTATGATCGTGAAAAACTTCAGGAGCGATTAGCTAAGCTTGCTGGTGGTGTTGCTGTTTTGAAAGTTGGCGGCGCTACAGAGGTTGAGGTTAAGGAAAGCAAGGATCTGGTGGAAGACGCACTCAATGCTACTAGGGCTGCTGTTGAAGAAGGTATAGTCCCCGGTGGTGGTATGTCACTTCTATACGGTACTAAGGTTCTCGATAAAGTTACTGGTGAAAATCATGACCAGGATGTCGGTGTTGATATTGTGCGGCGAGCACTAAGAGCTCCTGCAAGAATTATAGTAGAAAATGCCGGTGTTGATGGGTCTCTAGTAATCGGTAAGCTTCTTGAGCAGAAATCTTCTACACAGGGTTTTGATGCTCAGAATGAGGAATATACTGATATGGTAAAGGCCGGAATTATTGATCCAGCTAAAGTAGTGAGAACAGCATTACAAGATGCTGCATCAGTTGCTGGTTTATTAATTACTACAGAGGCTATGGTTGCTGAGCGTCCCGAACCTAAAGATGCCCCAGCTGGAGGTGCTCCAGATATGGGTGGCATGGGTGGTATGGGTGGCATGGGCGGCATGGGTGGTTTCTAAGCCTCTATGTGAGCTGGTCATTTAACAACAAAAACTCATCTATTAAGGGAGTAAGTTTTATATATAACTTACTCCCTTTATTATTGAGGGTATTCTGGTTACTGATACTAAAAAATAGCGTTAGATAGAACCTAATACTTTAGCTTAACTTTGAGAGATTTTATGAGATTTGTATCAATACTTTTTGTTTGATTAAGTCCATTTGATTTTTGAAACTTTAATATTGAATCAGCAGTTTCTGGACCCATTATTCCATCAACTTTTCCTTTATAGAGTTCTAAAGACTTAAGATATCTTTGGGTTGTCATAACGGAATTAAGGAGAATGTCAGGGCTTAGTGGCTTTATATTATTTTTCTTTTTTTGTGTTTTTTTGTTTCTTATTAATTGAATTAGTTCATTTGATCTAGATTCCGCATAAGTCAATTCTTCTTTTGTAAGGTAGCTAGAAATTATTTGTTTTGTAGAAATAATTTCAGGCGTTTTTGATATTTTTTCGGAAACAATCATCCAGCTCATAGACTCTATGATATTTCTTTGTTCTCCAAGTCCATTAAACAGCATCAATGCAAGTTGAATCTGCGAAGTTTGATCGCCCTGATAAGCCGCTTTTCTATACCATTTTAGAGCATTTGGGAGGTTTCTATTACCTCCGTAACCATGATGATTTATTATTGCTAAGTTTCTTTGCCCAAGTTTATATCCAGATTTTGCTGATAGTTGATACCACTCACGAGCTTTATCTAGATTATGCTCAACTCCTAAGCCGCGTTCAAACTGGTATCCAAGATTATTCTGAGCAGCTGAGCTTCCAGATTTTGCTGCACTTAAATACCATTTATGAGCCTCAACATGATCTATAGGTGTCCCAATTCCCCTATCGAGCATTAGAGCGAGATTATATTGAGCTGCAGTATGACCATTAAGAGCTGCTGACCTATACCAGAACACTGCTTGTGAATAATTCTTATCATTCTTCATCTGTGTATTAAACGATTGTGCTAACTCAAATTGTGCATTTTTGAAACCAGATCGTGCTGATTTTTCTAAGAGAACTCTAATATCTTTTATAGATATTTTGATATCTGGGTAGGACTTTTTGATTTTAGCTAAGCGTATTGATGCCTCGGGAAAATTATATTGAGCTGCTAAACTATATAATTTAATGGCTGTTTCTAAATCTTTTTCTTTTCCATAACCAGACTCATGAATTACAGCGAGGTTATATTGGGCATCAGGATCACCGGACGATGATGCAGTTTCCCAGAATGAATACGCATTTCGATAATCACCAGATTTCCAAGCATTTAGTCCTAAAAAAAAATAGTCTTCTGAAGAAAAACTGTTTGCCGAAGATTTATTTTCATAAGCAATATGATAGTGTACGAATAAAAGGCCTGCCATTAGCAAGACAGTTGCGATTCCTCTAACTTGATGTAATAGTTTTTTCTTAATCTTATTTATCCTTTGTATTTGTAATTGTGTTATATAATAATCTTGATATATGGAATTAAGAATTTATCAAATTGATGCGTTTACGGACTCAGTTTTTTCTGGTAATCCTGCCGCTGTGGTGCCCTTAGATTATTGGCTAGATGAAGACATTCTGCAATCAATTGCTAACGAAAATAATTTGTCTGAGACAGCTTTTTTTGTACCTAATAACAATGAATTTGATATTCGATGGTTTACTCCTGAGAGTGAGGTAGAACTTTGCGGCCACGCTACTCTTGCCAGCGCTTTTGTAATTTTCACATATTTAGATATAAAAAAACATGAAATTGTCTTCCAAACACGTTTTAATGCAAAATTGATTGTAAGGAGAGATTCAAACGGGATTTCTATGGATTTTCCTATCTATAAATTCGGCCAATGTAACCCTCCTCAAGAACTCTTAGATGGTTTAGGCGTGAAACCAAAAGAGGTGTTTAAAGGGCCTGATTATTTAGTCATATATGATACTGAAGAGGAGATCTTGAGTTTAAAACCAGATTACTCAAGATTGAAGCTTATTCCTGGTAGGGGTGTAATTGTTACTGCAAAAGCTAAAAAATCAAGAGAAGCAGACTTTGTATCGCGATTTTTTTGCCCAAAGTTGGGCGTTCCTGAGGATCCTGTTTGTGGTTCTGCACATTGTATGTTAGCTCCATTTTGGTCAAAGCAGCTAGGGAAAGCAGAGTTAATAGCTCACCAGGTTTCTATGCGTGGTGGGGTGATTTATTGCAACATTAAAGACGATCGTGTTGAATTGAAAGGCAATGCGGTAAAGTTTATGGAGGGCAATATAACATTCTAATCATTTTTTTTGATTCTAATATCTGAGTTTATGTAATTAAATTATTGTAGGTATATGATCTTCCTATCGTTGACGTCGGGGTTTATGCGCCCTACTATCCGCCCACATTTTCAGACAAAGTTTTTTCGGAAAGAATTAAGTTGATGAAGCCAGATTTAAAGCCTCGCAACCCGCTATTTTCGTCTGGCCCTTGTTCAAAAAGGCCGGGATGGACTCCTGATGCTCTAGCTGGAGCTCTTGTTGGTCGTTCTCATCGTGCTAAAGAGCCCAAGTCACGAATTAATGCAGTCCTTAGCAAAACTTCCGAGCTACTTAATCTTCCTGAAGGATACCGTGTAGCAATAGTTCCTGGATCTGACACAGGAGCAATGGAAATGGCTATGTGGAGTTTGCTTGGCTCACGCGGTGCTGATTTTTTTTCTTGGGAAAATTTTGGTGAACAATGGGTCATTGATGGAGAGTCACAGCTCAATCCCCTAGATAGCAGAGTTATTCGGGCCCCTTATGGACAGTTACCTGATCTTTCACTTGCGGATGATAAACGAGACTCTATTTTTGTATGGAATGGTACTACATCGGGGGTTCGTGTCCCTAGTGGTGACTGGATATCCAATAATCGTAAAGGTGTGACCATATGTGATGCTACTTCAGCAGTTTTTGCTTACTCTATGCCTTGGGACAAGCTCGATGCGACTACGTGGTCATGGCAGAAGGTGATGGGTGGCGAGGCAGGTTTTGGGATGATCGTCTTATCGCCTCATGCTATTGAGCAACTTAATTCATATACTGCCCCATGGCCAATTCCAAAGATTTTTCGTCTACAAAAAAATGGAAAATTTGATGAATCAGCTTTTAAGGGCAATACCATTAATACTGTATCTCTACTCGCAATAGAGGATGCCCTAGATTCTCTGAGGTGGATTGAAGATAATGGTGGCGAAAAAGCTATGATTGATCGATGTAATAAAAACTTTAGTATTGTTGAGGACTGGGTTGAATCAAGAGAATGGGTCGATTTTCTTGCGCAAAATAAAGAAACACGTTCGAGAACTTCTATGTGTTTATCTATAAATGCTTCTTGGTTTTCTGATCTAGAAGTAGAAGAAAAATGGTCTGTTGTTGAAGAAATATGTAGCATTCTTGAATCTGAAAGAGTTGCTTTTGATATCAATACACATCGTGCGGCACCTCCCGGTATTAGGATATGGGGTGGTGCAACAATTGAATCTTCAGATATAGAGGCTTTATTGCCATGGTTGGACTGGGCATGGGAGCAAGTTGATTCACGTCATACCAGGAAGAAAGATGATTGATGAGTAAGGTAATCATTTCTGATAAAATGTCACCTAAGGCAGCTGAGGTTTTTGTATCAAGAGGTATAAAAGTCGATGTTCAGGCTGACCTTAGCGATGAAAAGCTTTGTTCAGTTATAAAAGATTATGACGGTTTAGCCGTTAGATCTTCTACACAAGTAACTGAGGAGTTAATAAGTTACGCAACTCAATTGAAAGTTATAGGACGTGCTGGTATCGGAGTCGATAATATAAATATTCCAGCTGCTACCTCTAAAGGTATTGTTGTGATGAATACTCCATTTGGTAATTCAATCACTACTGCTGAGCATACAATTGCAATGATGATGGCTCTTGCTCGGCAGATACCTACAGCAAATACATCTACTCAAGCAGGGAAGTGGGAAAAAAGTAGATTTATGGGCGTTGAGCTATGTAATAAGTCTTTAGGTCTTATTGGTTGTGGAAATATAGGATCTATAGTGGCACGTTTGGCCATAGGTCTGCGGATGAAGGTATCTGTTTATGATCCATATTTATCAAACGACGTTGCTAGTGACTTAGGGGTGAAGAAACTAGATTTAGAAGATTTATTAGCAGAGGCTGATGTAATTAGCTTACATGTTCCTTTGAATGGGGATACACGTAATATCCTTAATTCTCAGTCTCTAAAAAAAGTAAAGTCAGGATGCAAGATCATCAACTGTGCTCGTGGCGGTCTTATTGACGAATTTGCACTAAAGGACGCAATTCAAAGTGGGATAGTATCTGGTGCGGCTCTTGACGTCTTTTCTGAAGAGCCAGCAAAAGATAATCCTTTATTTGGTATGGAGGAGATTATTGCTACCCCCCATTTGGGTGCATCTACTCTTGAGGCTCAAGAAAAGGTTGCAATTCAAGTAGCTGAACAGATGAGTGATTTTCTATTAGATGGTGGGGTTACAAATGCAATCAATATGCCTTCAATTGGTGTTGAGGAAATGGGGGCTTTGGGACCTTACTTAAAGCTTGCAGATCAGTTGGGTAGTTTTGCTGGTCAATTAACAGTTTCAGATATTAAGAGTGTAACTATGGAATTCGAAGGTGACGTTGCAAGTCTTAATACAGAGCCCATGAGCGCCATGTTTCTTTCTGGTCTATTGAGGCCTCAGTTGGAGTCAGTCAATGCAATAAGTGCATTATCTATAGCCCGTGAGAGGGGTATAGATATCCGAGAACTAAAGTCTACAGAATGTCGGGATTACAAAACCTTGCTAAGATTAAGAGTAATTACAGATGAGCAAGAGCGCACAATATCAGGCACATTATTTTCTGATGACAAGCCGCGTATTGTAAATATTAAGGGGATTCCTATTGAAGCTCAGTTGGCACCAAGTATGCTTTATATCACCAATGATGATAGACCAGGTTTAATTGGCGCTATGGGTGGTGCCCTAGGTGATGCCGGAGTAAATATCGGAACATTTTCCTTAGGTCGGTCATTTGAGGGTGGGGATGCTATTGCCTTAATTTCAGTAGATGGAGAAGTGCCAAATAAGGTGGTTAACTTATTGAGTGAATTACAGGCGGTTAATCAAGTAAAGTTGCTGAAATTTTAATTTAGTGGTCAACTACATCTATTTATATATTTTCTCTAGTGCGGGTAGGTAATGGGATGAATAATCGGACTGATCAGGGTTTATTGCCAGCAGGTTTAAAGGATATACTTCCTCCTGAAGCTGACCATGAAGCAAAAACATCTGAAGCTCTTCTTACTGCTATATCTAGGTATGGTTATGAGAGGGTCAAGCCTCCCTTAGTAGAGTTTGAGGATGGGTTACTTTCAGGGCAAGGATCAGCTCTATCTGAGCAAACTTTTCGATTAATGGATCCTATTTCAGATCGTATGATGGCGATACGTTCTGACGTCACCCCTCAAGTTTCTCGGATAGCTACAACTCGTTTATCGAACGCACCACGACCTCTTAGACTTTGTTATAGTTCAGATATCCTTAGGGTTAGAGGCAACGAGCTCAGGCCTGAAAGGCAATTTTGTCAGGTTGGTTTTGAGCTCATAGGTCCAAAATCTATTGCAGGTGATGTGGAAATTATACTACTTGCATCCGAATGTTTAAACTCAATAGGGGTAAAAGACCTAAGTATTGACTTAAATGTTCCCACATTAGTTACCGCAGTTTTAGCTGAATTAAACTTACCAAAAAAAAATATTGAAGCTCTTCAGAATGTTATAGATCGTAAAGATGAATCAGGAGTAAGGAATTTATCTGGAGATGCAGCTGAAACTATTATAGAACTTTTCTCTGCCGTTGGATCTGCGCCAGCGGCTCTAGATCGACTTTCAAATATAAGTCTTCCTCCAACTGCTAAAGATGAAGCTGACAGACTCATAGATGTAGCAAGATTAATTTTGGAATCTTCATCAGATTTTCAATTAACAATTGACCCACTAGAACATCGCTCCTTCGAATATCATACAGGCATAAGTTTCACCTTATTTGGCAAGGGTGTTCGTGGTGAGTTAGGAAGGGGTGGACGCTATACCGTACACTTCTCAGATGACTCTGAGTCTGCTACAGGATGTACGCTTTATCTAGACTCTGTAGTCCGAGCTATTCCTGTATATGATCCTCCAAATATTATATTTATTCCGGCTGGAAACAAAAGATCAATTGCTGAAGAGTTACACGCTAGTGGGTGGGTTACAATAATTGGTTTAGATAAGGTAAGTGATGTCGTATTTGAAGCAAGACGGCTTAAATGTACGCATGTATGGATAGATAGTTCTATTAAACTAATCAATTAAGCAGGTAGTCTAATGGTAAATGTTGTAGTGGTAGGCGCACAGTGGGGAGATGAAGGAAAAGGTAAGATAGTTGACTGGCTATCTCATCGTGCCGATGTAGTGGTTCGTTTTCAGGGCGGTCATAATGCAGGTCATACCCTTGTTGTTGATGGAATTGAATACAAACTATCCTTATTACCATCGGGAATAGTAAGAGGTGGAAAATTATCAGTAATAGGAAATGGTGTGGTAGTAGACCCTTGGGCACTTATTCAAGAGATTACTACAGTCCAAAAAAAGGGTATTGAAGTTGCACCAGAAAATTTAGTTATAGCAGATAATGTATGTTTAATCCTTCCTTTGCACGGGGACCTTGATCGTGCTCGAGAAGAAATGCGAGGAGGTAAAAAAATTGGCACAACAGGTCGTGGTATTGGTCCTGCTTATGAGGATAAAGTTGGTCGAAGAGCTGTAAGGCTTTGTGACCTTAGAGATACTATAGTCTTAGAGAGTCGTGTTGATGAACTAATTGTGCATCACAATGCATTAAGGCGAGGCTTAGGTATAAAAGAATTATCTCGTGATAGCATAATTGAAGAGTTGCTAACTGTTGCAGATAAAATCTTACCTTATTCAGGGCCTGTCTGGAAAGTCTTAGATAGAGAGAGAGTTTCTGGTAGCAGGATCCTATTTGAAGGAGCTCAAGGGGGGCTACTGGATATCGATCATGGGACATATCCATTTGTAACATCATCAAATACTATGGCAGGTCAGGCAGCCTCCGGATCTGGGATAGGTCCATCAGCAATAGATTATGTATTAGGTATTACTAAAGCATACACAACTCGAGTTGGTTCAGGCCCATTTCCTTCAGAGCTTGATAATGACATAGGACAAATGCTTGGGGAGCGTGGTAGGGAATTTGGTACTGTTACTGGGCGTAAGAGAAGATGTGGTTGGTTCGACGCGGTTCTAGTTAGGCAGATGGCGCGGATTGGCGGTATTGATGGTATTGCTCTTACAAAATTAGATGTTCTGGATAGCATAGATGAGCTTAGGGTTTGTACCGGATATAGAGTTGGTAAGGATATAATCGATGAATTTCCCGCTGATATATCCAAGCAAGCGTCTATTGAGCCACTTTATGAAATTTTCGAGGGTTGGGATATTAGCACTAAGGGGGCTAGGTCTTGGGCCGACCTACCTGCGACGGCTGTTAAGTATATTCGTAGAATAGAAGAGTTGATAGGTGTGCCTGTGGCAATGCTTTCAACGAGCCCTGAGAGAGAGGATACTATTTTAGTTAAAGATCCTTTTTCTCAGTAAGGCATAGCAATTTTAATTGAGCAATTTTAAGAAATGATTTTTAAATAAATAGTCTAGTTAGCAGTATTACGCATCGCATTTTGAAGTTTTTCAAAAGCTCTTACCTCAATTTGTCTTACTCGTTCTCGGGAAATACCATAGATCTTACTGAGATCCTCTAGTGTTGCCGGTGTATCCTTAAGACGACGTTCTTCAATTATATTTCTTTCTCTTTCATTGAGTGTTGGTAACGCTGCTTCCAACAAAGACCGCCTATAAGTAAGTTCATCATTTTCAAGTAAATTAGTTTCTTGGCTATCTTCTGTATCGGCTAACCAATCTTGCCATTCGCCACCTCCATCTCCGACGGGGGTGTTGAGAGATTGATCAGGTGCTATCATACGGCGGTTCATACTCACTACGTCGGTTTCAGAAACATTTAATGCCTCTGCTATATGCTCGACTTGTTCTGGAGTAAGGTCCCCGTCATCAATTGCTTTAAGCTGCCCCTTAATCTTTCGGAGATTGAAAAATAACTTTTTCTGAGCTGCGGTAGTTCCAATTTTGACCAGCGACCATGAATGCAGAATATATTCGTGAATTGATGCTCGGATCCACCACATGGCATAGGTAGCCAGACGAAACCCTCGGTCTGGGTCAAACCTTTTTACTGCTTGCATTAGCCCAACATTACCTTCAGAAATTAAATCACCAACCGGTAGTCCGTAACCGCGATATCCCATAGCAATCTTTGCAACTAAGCGTAGATGGCTCGTCACTAATTGATGAGCAGCATCCGTATCACCATGTTCTCTCCAACGCTTGGCAAGCATAAATTCTTCTTCAGCCTCCAGCATTGGGAATTGCCTAATTTGGTGTAAATATTTTGAAACACCTCGTTCAGATGCAATTGTTGGAACATTTACCGGCATATTTTTTCCAATTATTGTCTAATTATTTGATTTAATTGCATAAATAAATCTTATTTTTTTATAATAGTTAACATAAAGCAAAAAATTCGACTATTTATACAAGTCTTATATGGGAGTATTATTATGAATTTCAAGGTTTTATCTCTCTTAGAGTGTTCTTGCAACCCTTAGGAGGTGGGTAATATCACTTGGAAGTGGGCTCTCAAATCTTAAAACCAGGCCTGTAGTTGGATGTGTAAATGAAAGTAGGTTTGAGTGAAGAGCTTGACGGTTGAAGTTCTGGATTACTTCTCTATGTTCTAAAGGTATCATTTTAAGGTTTTTTTGCTTCAATCTACCGTAGCTAGCATCCCCCACGACAGGGTGTCCAATATGAGCCATATGAACGCGAATTTGGTGTGTGCGGCCTGTTTTAAGTGTGCATTCTAGTAAGCTTAAAACATCTTCTCCGAATCGTTCGAGTTTTTTATAATGTGTCTCTGCAATCTTTCCGCCTTTTGTAACAACTGCCATGGTTTTCCTATCTTTTGGATTTCTTCCAATCTTACCTAAAACTTTTCCAAACACTTTAGGTGGAGATCCCCAAACAAGTGCGTGATATGAGCGTTTTAACTGGCGTGTCTCAAAGAGCCTAGATAAAGCTACATGTGTAAAATCATTTTTTGCTGCTACTAAAAGGCCGCTTGTATCTTTATCAAGTCTGTGGACAATCCCAGGTCTTTGTTCTCCACCTATACCAGACAAGCTATCTCCGCAATGAGCCATAAGGGCATTAACTAGAGTATGATCAGGATTTCCTGGGGCAGGATGAACTACTAACCCTGATGGCTTATTAACTACTATGAGATCATTATCTTCAAAAACTACATCCAATGGAATAGCTTGTGGTTTAAGTTTATACTTTTTAGGAGAAGGTAGTTCCTCAAAAAGGATTCTTTGTCCAGATTTGACCCTGTATGATGGGTCGGTTATCGTCTTATCCTCGACTTTTACGTAGCTATTTTCTATAAGCATTTTTATGCGAGTACGAGATATAGAATCACTGGTTTCTGCGAGATATTTATCCAGACGCTCACCGTTACTAGAGATGTTTACTGTGTATTGACTATTACTAATTTTATTTATTTTAATCATGATTTAGAATTGGATCACAATGATAACTTTTCTGAAAATTGCAGTTGTTGTTATGGGTATTCTCATTGTTGCTGGCGTCGTCCTCTTGGCAATAATGATGTATGGTAAATTAAACAATAGTGAGGATAGTGTTCAAGTTATTCAGCCAGAAATTCCAATAAATATTGAAACTCAGCAGCCTTCCGAGACAATTAGATCTATTGAACTACCAAGCGGATCAAAAGTCGAATCTATAGCTTCAGAAGAAGGTAAGGTTATATTGTTGATTAGTAATGATAAAGGAGAGCAGAGGCTTTTATTTATAGACATAGAAAGCTCTAATGTTATCAAGAATTTGCCAATTCATGGAGGTTAGTTGCTCAATGGTAACTATTGGTGCTGATCTTTTAGAGGCAATTAAGAAAGCTGCTTCTATAGATTGCGCACAAGAAATTTGTGGTCTTTTGGTTGGACATAACTCAACCCCTGGCTCCATCTCTATAACAGATATAGTATCCTCTAGAAATATTGTCTCGAATCTACGAGAAAAGCAGTTTGAGATTGACCCAACTATTAGGATTCGTGTTGAGCGAAGGCTTCGTGACCAAGAATCTAAGATTGTTGGTCACTATCATAGCCATCCTAGAGGTGCGGCTTACCCATCTAAAAAGGATCTAGAGAGTGCATACGAGCCTGATCTTCTTTGGATGATAATTGGGATGAAAGCGTGTAAAGTTGAAGAAGTGCGCATCTGGCGTTTAAATGCTGAGAAGATAGCCTTCAGGCCTATTCAGCTATGTATTTTGTCTTAGTAAGGACGGTTAATAAATGGACTTTAGAAGTGATAATACAGGTTCCGCTGCTCCAGAGATAATTGAATCTTTATTAGAGTGTAATCACGGAACAGCAACTCCTTATGGGGGAGACGAGTATTCAACACTATTAAATGAGCGCTTTAGTGAATTATTTGAAAAAAAAGTAACCGTTCTATGTGCTGTCACTGGCACTGCTGCTAATGCAATTGGATTATCGACTATAACTCCTCCTTATGGGTCAATCATTTGTCACGAGCATTCTCATATAGCAACAGATGAGTGTGGCGCTCCAGAGTTCATGACTGGTGGTGCAAAATTATTGACCATTGATGGAGTGGACGCAAAAATCTCTGCACATGGTATAAAGTCAGCATTGGAAAAAGCGGGTATGGGTTTTGTCCATTGTTCTCAACCTTCAGCAGTAAGTTTGACTCAAGCTACTGAAATGGGGGCTGTTTATTCTTGTGATGAACTTCTAGAAATTAATGAATTGACTACTCAACATAAGCTTAATTTACACATGGATGGTGCAAGATTAGCTAATGCAATAGTAAGCTTGGGTATGGCACCTGCTGATGTTACGTGGCGGGCTGGTGTTGATATTTTAACCTTTGGTGCAACAAAAAATGGGGCACTTGGTGCGGAAGCTATAGTCTTGTTTAGAGAAGATTTAGCTGAAGAATTAGCATTCCGACATAAAAGAGCTGGTCAGCTAATATCAAAATCAAGATTTATTTCAGCGCAATTGTTGGCATATATTAAGGATGATTTATGGTTAGATTTAGCAAGTCGCGCCAATCATTATGCACAACAGCTGGCTTCGGAGTTCAATTCATTGAAGGGCGCCCAAGTAGAGACTGTTTGTGCCTCTAACGAAGTTTTTGTTACCCTTCCAAAGTTAGTAATTGAAGGTTTGCGGGATTGTGGGGCGCAATTTTACGGGTGGCCAGAACCCTGGGATGCATCAAATACTATTAGACTTGTTACTAGATGGGATACGCAGGAACAAGAAATCAAGAATATTATTGATTCTTCTGCAAGATTACTAGAAAAAGTATAGTATTGCTTTCTTCACTTATAATAATAGTTTTTAGAGATTACAATTTCTGAATACAGATAAATGATAAATCACCAGCCACGCGCCTGACTAATTAATCTAACGTTCTCGAGACCATCTTCTGGTTTAAGAGGATATTCTTCTCCATAAGTAATGGCGCGACTAAAAGCCTCTACCTGAAGTTTATAGGTTTTGGTCGGAGGCAAAACAAACTTACGCTCATTTCCTGAAGCAATTTTGGTTGTAATAAATCCTGGTTCTCCAATTATGCCACCATCAATAACTATGTAGCCTTTA
>DBHM01000017.1 GCA_002296185.1 Alphaproteobacteria bacterium UBA828 | reverse complement strand
ATTTAAAGCCTCCTTGTTGCACCGCAAAAATCTAATTTAACGTTGCGAAAGCTGTCGTAATTCGATGGCTTGTGCAACGTATTCTGTAAAAATAATCGTTTTTTGTCCTTTTTGTCATGGATATTTGCATAAAATATAGGCATATAAGTAATTGAAAAATATGAAAAATATACCCAATTAAGTATATGTGAATTAATTTCAAAAAAATCATCAAAAATATCGCCTTTTTTTTGCCTAATTTCATAAAAAATCTCAAAATTTGTCCCGAATCCGCTGTTCTGGCTAAGGACGATTCGTTTTAAAATGTGCCTTAATATTGTTATGAATTACAAAATTTTCTACGTTTATGAGAGTCCTACTGAAGCTTTTTTATTTCAGGGTAGCGCTCTTAGAAAATAGTCTATAAAGCTTGGGGTATTGCTGAGGCCCGCGTGGCGGAATTGGTAGACGCAACGGACTTAAAATCCGTTGATCTTTATGGTCGTGGAGGTTCAAGTCCTCTCGCGGGCACCAGCGAACATAAAGCTCATTCATTTTGTGAGTTTAGGTTGTATTAAAGAATTTGGGCCAGGCTCTTTGCCTGACCCAGATGTCTTAAAATGTAAATTTTATTTGGTCTATTTATTCAGCAGCCGCTGAGGCCGCTTCACTCTGCCTTTGTATTTCTTTAGTCTGAGGTTCCTTGTGGAATACTCCATCTTTCATAATCATTAAGAGATTATCGGCGTCCTGGAGAATTGATACGTCCCGTGTTGGGTCACCTTTAACTAGTAATAGGTCGGCCAGATACCCAACTCTTACTAAGCCAATATTCATATTCATTAATTCACCACCAAGTTGTGTAGCCGCTCTCAGCACCTCTGTTTCTTTGTAACCAAATAAGTTAACAAAATGTTCTAGATCGCGTGCATTCGTACCAATTGGGTTCCAGGCAAATCCGTAATCACCGCCGGGCATAACTCTTACTCCTCTTTTGCGCAGTTCCGTGTATGCCTTCATGCAGCTTTCTAATTTACGTTTTAATTCGAGACTTTCTGCCATTTCTTCTGTTATTCCCCAGTCACTAGCTTCATAGATAGTTGTGTAGATTAGTCCAGCTGCTGGAGCCATAAAAACACGTTTTTTTCGAGCTTCGATTAAATCAATGGTCTCAGGTGTAATTAAATCTGCATGATAAAGGACATTAATATTATTTTTCATCGCCACACGAATTGATTCATCTGAACGTGCGTGGGTAGCAACAGTCAGTCCTCTTTCAGCAGCCGTCTCAACGCAGGCTGCAACCTCCTCCTGGGTGAATGAAAGAGTCTCCATGCCTGCGCCTCTTGCAAATTGATCACCAGAAATATTAATTTTTATATTATCAACTCCTTCGCGAGAGCAAAGTCTCACCGCTTTTCTCATTTCAACCGGCCCATCAACTATTAGTCCTATGGACTCTTGATGAAGGTGCAGAAGTCTTTCGTCGCCTAAGCCTCCAGTCGAGCTAATTTCTGGTGAGGCTGCCCTCATACGTGGGCCAGGAAAATGGCCTGCATTAATTGCATCTCTCAGAGCAACGTCTAGTCGTATCTTTGAAGTTCCTGCTGCAGAAAAACAAGCTGTAAACCCTTGATCAAGCATCCTTCTGGCATTTTTCAATGAGATAACCATATGATCTTCTGGCGGAATTTGACCAACACTTGCGAGGTCAGTGCAGTCAGGGTATGTGACATGAGCGTGAGGTTCAATTAGGCCAGGCATTAGTGTATGTCCCCCGCCTTCAACAACTCTAACTCCGTGCTCCTTTATTTTTTTGCCACCTGATGCGACTTTTTCAATCATATTACCTTGAATAAGAACTTCTCCAGAAGCAGGTTTTTTCCCGCTACCGTCAAATATTTTGACATCTTTAATTAGCGTTTTTGCCATTATATTAGCTCCCCGTGATAGATAAGTTTGTAAAACCCTAAGTACTTATTATGCAGTATATTTGCTATAGACAGCAAATACTCTTTGAAAAACCTTGTATTCTAAGTCGAAATGATTGTAGGCCTTATATCGTATAGCCTTAGGGGGGGGTAATGGTGGTAAGGTTAAATTTTTTTTCTAATTTATAGATCTTATCCACACTGCCGTGTCATGAAATACCGCGCCACCACAAGGGTATCCAGGATCTGCTGAAATAAGAACGTTAACTCCAAGACTATCAGGAAAATAGCTATTAGGCCAAATAGATTCAATTATAGCTACAGATTTCTGTTGTCCTTTACTTGAAATTTTTACATGGAGCTTTATTGACCCTTGCTTATTTCCAACCTCTACCAGATCTCCAGGGCATAGTCCGAGTTCAGAAGCATCTTCTGGGTGAAGTATAACAGTTGGTTGCGATTCTTTTGAAGTTGAGGTTGAGGTTTCTGTAAAGCTAGTGTTCAAAAAATTGTGGGCTGGAGCAGTAACCAGTCGAAATGGATGTATATCATCATTATCATCTATTATAGAAAAATGATCAGGAAAATCAGGTAACTTTATATTTGGTAATATTTCGGGATCATAATGGTTGGATTCCCATTTAGCTTTAAAACGAAATTTTTTATTATTTGTTGCCCATCCTAATATATGATGTGCCTGATCAAAATCAGGCATACAGTCATACCAGCCAGTTTTTTTCAATTCGTTAACACCTGGCCACCCGGATAGCTCTAGTGTTTCATCAATTATTTCTAGTGCAGACATGTTAAACCCTTTGTGTTTGGCACCTAGACGCTTTCCTAGTTCACAGATTACATAATGGTTTTCTTTAGACTGTTCGTGTGCTTCTATTATCTTTGGCCCTAGCAAAATATGTGAGTGCCCTCCACCTTGATATATATCATTGTGTTCTAGAAATGTTGTTGCAGGTAGGACTATATCTGCATATTTAGCGGTATCAGTCATAAATTGTTCATGTACGCAAACAAACAAGTCCTCTCTTTTTAACCCATAATTCACTTTTGTAGAATCAGGAGCTACTACAGCTGGGTTAGTATTCTGTATAAGCATTGCCTTTACTTCGGGGCCATTGCATAGGTCGTGCACATTACCAGATAAAACTTCACCTATCCTGGACATATCAAGAGATCGAATATCATGGTCAACAACATCTAGACCTTCAATAAGGGTTTTATTCCAATTATAAATTGACTTATTAGAGTAAAGTGCGCCACCGCCTCTATACTTCCATGCGCCAGTAACTGCAGGCAAGCAAGATACCGCATGCATATTGAATGCTCCGTTACGAGATCTTGTAAATCCATATCCAAGCCTTAGGTAGCTTCGTTTATGTTTCCCATATAAATGGGCAAATGATTCAATTTCAGTATTACTTAATCCGGTTATACCGGATGCCCACTGAGGACCTCTAGACTTCAAGTGCTCCCTAAGTTCTGAAGGGTAGTCTGTGTAGCTTTCCAAATATTCTTTATCTGCATAACCGTCCCTGAATAATATATGCATCACTGCGCATGCTAGGGCGGCGTCTGTGCCGGGTTTTAAGGCTAGGTGAATATCTGAAACTTTAGCAGTTCGGGTTTCATAAGGATCCACAACAACCAACTTAGCTCCACGTTCTTTACGTGCCTTAATGATATGATTCATTACATTAACTTGAGTTGACGCTGGGTTGCCCCCCCACATTACTATTAAATCTGAATCTGCAATTTCTCTTGGGTCTGATCCTATAAAGGTGCCCGTTCCAGCGACCCACCCAGCATCAGCTAAACTTGTACATATAGTCGTTGATTGACCTGAATATTTAAGTGCATGTCTTAATCTGTTTATACCATCACGCTGTAAGAGCCCCATTGTACCAGCATAATAGTAGGGCCAAATCGATTCTGAACCATAATTTTCAGCTGTATGGGTAAAAGCGTTTGCTACCTCATCAAGTGCTGCGGCCCAGGATATTGGCCTAAACTCGCCTTGTCCTTTATCTCCAACTCTTTGAAGGGGTGTTTTTAGCCTTGCAGGACTATGTACTCTTTCAGAATATCTCGCGACTTTTGCGCAAATAATTCCATCTGTATAGGTGTTATTTTTAGCGCCTCTTAATCGACCAATTTTTGATTCATCTAGTTTTTCTACTTCAAGTGCACAAGTTGAAGGGCAGTCATGTGGGCATGCTGAGTAAAAAATTTCTCTTGTCATTATAAACTAAGACTAAGTCAACACTATTATGTGAAACTTATTCTCCCCCCAATAAGCAATAGTTTAATTAGATAGATAACATACTCTATAGGCAAGTTTGGAAATCCATTTATTAAATATTTTTACTATATATTTTTTTATATTTAGAATTGGGTATATTATAATCAGCATAACTGTTTGGGATAACTGGGAAAAATGTGTAGAATGGTATTCATGCAAACTTATATATATTTATTTTTCTTTCTCATATTGATTCTAGGGGGTGCCGGGAAATTCGTTTACGCTGGATATGATGAAGCTATTATAGCTTATGAGGATGGTGATTTTTCTGAGGCTATAGAGATTTGGAAGAAACGAACAACGCACGATGATGCAATCGCTCATTTTAATTTAGGATTGATTTATGAAAAAGGATTAGGAGTCCAAAAGGATTTAAATAGGGCAGAACTATTATATTATAAAGCTGCGAAATTAGGATTAGCAGAAGCACAGATAAATTTAGCCATAATTTTGTCGAAAAAAAATGTTTCAGAGTCTCTCAAATGGCTTTTAGCTGCATCTAATAACTCTAACAATGATATAAAGTATAATGCCTTGAGGGGTATTGAATCTATAAGCAAAAATTTATCACCAATAGAAATTAGATCCATCAAAAAACAGAGTAAAACAGGGTCATTTTTGAGCGAAAGGCTCTCTAATGAATCAAAGATCTACAGTTTTCGTTTGGTCACCCTTAGCACTAAGCAAATTAAGAAATTACAACAGAAATTAAAAAACTTAGGGTTTAAATTAGGCCCAGTGGACGGAATTGTAGGGCCAGAGACAAGGGGGGCCCTTAAAATATGGAGAGAAAGATCTGGTTTGGTTGGTGACGTTGAACTTGTGCCTCAAAAAATATTTCATTAAGGATCAAACCTATAAATTAATTAATTATTTATTTTTGAATTTTTTATAAGAACTGAAACAACGAAAAATTATTGGAGCAACTATAACGAGAATCGCTATTCTTAATACATGGTGAGATGATACAAATGCTGAATCAGCATTCATAGATAGTGCAATGATGCTCATTTCAGCCAAACCTCCTGGTGCCAAAGCTAAAAATAAGATTGAGCTAGGGGCGCCAATAATTTTTCCAAGTATAAATGCGATTAGGCCGGCGCAAGAAACCATAATAATTCCAACTAGTACAGATAAAAGTAACGGCTTGATAAGAATGTAAAGCGCAGATCCTGCAAAACGAGCGCCAATTGCGGCTCCAAGAATGATTTGTGATATCATTACTAGTTCTTCTGGAAGTGCAGTATTTACTAAACCTGTCAGGGAAAAGCCTGCGCTTAGCACAAGAGGCCCAACTAATTGCGATGCTGGTATACGGAGTATAGTGGCAAAGGGATATCCAATAAATGCACAGCCAATTAATATTAATATTCCTGATAAATTAAAATCATTTTGGGTTAAAATAGAGTTAGCCGTTGGCTCATAGCTTTCAAATAATCGAAAATAAAAAGCTATTAGAAATACTGCTGTTAATACTCTTGCTGCGTGAGAGATTGCGATTTTTTTATCATCCCCACCGAAAGTATTCCCAACTAATATCATTTCACTTAATCCGCCAGGTATTGCAGAAAAAAAGGCGGTTACAGAATCATATTTTCCTATATATCGAAGTATAATAATTCCAATAAACATCATAATAATTATCGAGATTATTACGCCTATAATTCCTGCATACCAGTTAGAAATATCTGAAAATATACCGGGGGTAAATTGTGTGCCTAACAATACGCCCAATATAGCAACCATACAATTTCGGAATATAGGCGGCACTTTAATGGGGGCTCCAGAAATAGATGCTATGGTAGCGGCTGTCATTGAGCCAAGCATCCATGGTAGTGGTAAATTAGAAACAAAAAATATTGCTCCTCCAGAAGTGCCAATTATAAGAGCGAGCAGGAGTTTCGGTGCGTGATCTAGGGTGATTTTGAAACAGTCTATTTTTTTTATAAAGAGTTTATAAATCACTAGAGAGACCTTGGTAATAATATATAGCCGTTAAAGTAGCTAAAAAAACGAAACCTATTATGGCAAAAATTGCTCATTTAGAATGCGCTCTTCCAGGTTTCGTTCTGAATCAAAGAGTATTCTAATAGTAGTATTTTGGTCTTCAGATACTTCAACAGATTTGACATCGCGGACTTCTGTATAGTCTGCTACTGCACTAATTGGTCGCTTATGTTCTTCGATCACGCAAAAAGTAATTGTTGCACCGCTCGGTAAGAGGGCTCCTTTCCAGCGGCGGGGACGAAAAGCGCTAATTGGAGTTAGTGCCAGGACGTTTGCCCCAAGGGGTATAATTGGACCGTGTGCAGAAAGATTATAAGCAGTGCTACCTGCAGGAGTAGAAATTAACACCCCGTCGCATACTAACTCATTAACTCGTGAAACACCGTCAACATGTATCTCTATTTTACCTGCTTGTCTTGTTTGTCTAAGCAGAGAAACTTCATTAATTGCAAGTGCTTCATGTGTTGATCCGTGAATCGTTTGTGCCCGCATAAATAGTGGATGTAATTTAGCACACTCTGCTTCAGTTAATCTTGTAAGAAGATTATCTAACGAAAACTCATTCATGAGAAAGCCAATACCCCCTCTATTCATTCCATATATAGGTTTTTTGAGTTCCATAAACCTATGTTGGGCTTCTAGCATAAAACCATCTCCTCCTAAGGCTACTATTATATCTGCCTCTTCTGGGTCGACAGTAGTGTAGCGTTCCATTAATTCAGACAGCGCTAATTGTGCTGGTTCTGAATCTGATGCTACTACTGATATATTTGGTATAAGCATTATTTAGCCCCTACAATCGAAAATTAAAGTTTGCCAGAATTACGGTGAATTTTTAAATTAGATGGTATTACATCTGAATACAGCTAATTAATATTTATTAATCCATTTTTATATTTTTTAGCCGCCTGTTGTGCTCATGTGGCGTGATACGGCCGGTAATTCAGAGATACGATCAATTATGAAGTCGTGTCCCTTCGGTTTCTTTGATATTCCTTTATGTATTGCCTCAATAAGAAATGTATTACTCTCACTTTGACGTAGTGGTATGCGAAGGTCGATATTATCTTCCTGGCCTAAGCACATATATAGGGTTCCTGTACACGTTAATCTCACACGATTACAGGATTCACAAAAATTATGTGTAAGCGGTGTTATAAACCCTATTTTTTGATTAGTCTCATTGACAGTCATATATCTTGCAGGTCCGCCAGTGTTATAATCTGTTTTTTTAAGTGTGAAGTGTCGTTTTAAACGTGTGCGTACTAGAGATAGAGGTAAATAATTATTAGTTCGATCTGTATCGATATCTCCAAGTGGCATGGTTTCTATAAAGGTAATATCCATATCGTTTTTTCCACACCAATTGATTAGGTCTACAAATTCATCTTCATTTATACCCTTAAGGGCTACAGTATTTATTTTTATTTTAAGGCCTGCATTTCTTGCTGCATCTATTCCAGCAAGAACATTGTCTAGGTGTCCCCACCGAGTTATATTATTGAACTTCTCTTTATCTAAGGTATCCAGAGAGATATTTATTCTTTTAACGCCTATAGAAACAAGGTCGCTTGCATAACGCTTGAGTTGGCTGCCATTCGTAGTAAGTGTGAGCTCGTCAAGTTCATTATTATCTAGATAGCGCCCTAATTTAGTAAAGAGATTCATTATATCTCGACGGACAAGGGGCTCACCTCCAGTAATTCGGATTTTTTTTACTCCTAGATTAATAAAAGCATCACATATTCTTTCCAGCTCTTCTAATGATAGCAGATCTTTTTTTGGCAAGAATTTCATATTCTCTGACATACAATAAAAGCATCTGAAATCGCATCGGTCTGTCACCGATATACGGAGGTAATCAACCTTTCTGCCAAATGGATCAATAAGCATATTTTTACCAGATATTTTTATATATTCATGAAGTATAACTAATACTGTAAGCTATTGTAAATTTTCAAATTACTACCATTCTTATATAATGACTATGCATTTGTTGAGAATTTAATGTTGTTATAAATATCAACTTGCAATATCTAATCATAGTATAAATTAGCATTTGATATTGCTGGATGGCAATTATTGCGTAAGTACTATGTAGTTACCTCAAAATTTGCTACGTTTCTAAATATAGAGGCTAGATAGGCATTGTAATGCAACAGTTTAAGGTATCTCCAGAACCTGAAAATCTCGAATTAACCCGAGAAATAGAAGGTATAGATGAGTCTGGAAATGAAATATCTTTACCTGTGGTTGAAGAAAAGCCATTAACGATTTACCTCAATAGTCAAGAAATAGTCACAGTAATGACTATTCGTGATCGTCCTGAGCAGCTAGCTATTGGTTACTTAATTAATCAAGGGATGCTATCAGTTAAGGATTCTATAACAGGAGTAGACTATGATTCAGATGTAGAAACTGTAGTTGTACGTACATCAGAGTCTACTAATCATGAGTTATTGCTCCGACGTAAGACATTAACCTCTGGATGTGCTCAAGGAACGATGTTTGGAGATCTTATGGAGAAATTCGATAAGATAATTTTAGACAATAATTCTGTAGTTAAAACAAGTTGGATTTATACTTTGAGCAAAAAAATTAATCAACGCCCTAGCCTTTATTTGAAGGCCGGAGCAATCCATGGATGTGTCTTATGTGAGCAAGATATCCCAATAATTTATATGGAAGATGTTGGGCGGCATAATGCTATAGATAAGATTGCTGGTTATATGTTTTGTGAGAGTATTCAACCAGAGGGTAAGTTGTTCTATACTACCGGCCGCTTGACAAGCGAAATGGTCATAAAGGCAGTGCAAATGCAGATTCCTATAGTGATATCTAGATCTGGTTTTTCTGCATGGGGCGTAGAACTTGCTCGTAGAGCTGGACTGACATTAATAGGACGTGCAAAAGGTTCTAAATTTATAGCTTTGTCAGGAGCTGAAAGAATTATTTTTGATGTAGATGCACGCACTGTAGCAAGGAAAAATCGTGAATCAAGAAATTAAGTTATAAATGAATTTAACTTAGATTTATCGCGGTATTTTTAATCCGGAATATCTTATGACAGAGAAAAAGATAAAGATAAAGATTGTTGCTGTTTTGTTAGCTGGGGGCCAATCTCGTAGGATGGGGGGCGGCGATAAATGCTTACAAAAGCTTGCAAATAAGGCTTTGCTATCGCATGTAATTAACCGAATTAGGCCACAAGTCGACTGTATGATCATCAATGCTAATGGAGATCCTAAAAGGTTTTCTGAGTTTGGGCTTGAAGTTGTTCCAGATGTCGTGAGTGGTCAGTTGGGCCCATTAGCGGGAATATTGACCGGTTTAGATTGGGTAAGTTCTAGAGCCCCTAATATTGAATGGATTGTCAGCATTCCTACCGATGCTCCTTTTTTGCCATCAGATTTAGTAAAACGTCTTTTTTTAGCTGCAGAAATTGCTGCAGGAAAAAATTGTTTTGACCTAGATCAAACTCAATTCCCTTCAAATGGGGATATTGCAGCATGTGTTGCTTCCTTAGGTAGGCGGCACCCAGTGATTGGGTTGTGGCCTGTTGCATCTAGAATGGAAATGCGAAGAAAATTACTAGAAGATGATATTAGGAAGATTGATATATTTACAGAGAAAATGAAGTTAGGGGTTGCTGAATTCGATCCTATAAATGGGACTAGTGATCCGTTTTTGAATATAAATTCACCTAACGACTTAGTTGAAGCCGAGAGAATACTTAAGCAAGAATTTTTTTAGTTAGTACTTGGTTTATTCGGCAGCAGCCATTTCTGCTAGCTCTACTCTAGCCGCACAGAATTTAAACTCGGGAATTTTTCCGAATGGATCCAATACTGGATTAGTAAGCATATTTGCTGGAGATTCAGCATAAGCAAATGGAACAAATATTACTCCACTTGGGACTCCGGAGTCTGCTCTAGCTCTGACAATAATTTTACCTCGCCTAGTTTCAACTATAATATCGTCTCCAGGATTAATCCCCCTAATTTCTAAGTCATTTGGGGACATACATCCTACGGCTTCAGGTTCAAGGTCATCTAATACTAATGCTCGTCTAGTCATGGTCCCTGTATGCCAATGTTCAAGTTGTCGTCCTGTAGTTAAAACCATAGGATATTCAGAGTCAGGCATTTCATCGGGAGAAATAATATTAGCCGGTACAAATTTTCCGCGTTTAGACGAGGTTGGAAATCCATCGTTGAAGATTATATCATGCCCTGGTTGATCAGGAGAATCACAGGGGTAAGTGACGGCATCTTCTGATTTTAGTCTATCCCAAGTAATGTTATCTAATGATGGCATGCATCCCTTCATTTCTAAGAAAATATCACTAGGATCATTGTAATTCCATTCGAGGTCCATGCGTTGAGCTAGTTCTTGAATGATCCACCAATCGGGGCGAGCATCTCCTGGGGATTGAAGAGCCTGTCTTCCCATTTGTATTGTTCTATTGGAGTTTGTAACTGTTCCATCTTTTTCTGGCCAGGCGGTAGCTGGTAAAATTACGTCCGCAAACATTGCTGTTTCAGTCAGAAATATTTCTTGTACGACCATATGGTCAACTTTTGCCATAGCTTCTCTTACATGCTGTGCGTTTGGGTCTGACATGGCAGGGTTTTCTCCCATTATGTACATTCCTCTTATATTGCCTTCATAAGCGCCGTCCATAATTTCAACAACTGTTAAGCCTTTTTCTGGGTCAAGTGGTTTACCCCAAAATTTTGAGAAAAAATCATAGTTTGACTTGTCGGTTACAGGTTTATAATCAGGATACATCATTGGAATTAGGCCAGCATCTGATGCTCCTTGAACATTATTTTGGCCTCTTAGTGGATGAAGCCCAGTTCCTGGTCTGCCTACTTGCCCTGTCATTAGTGCTAGGGAGATCAGGCATCGAGCATTATCAGTACCATGAACGTGCTGACTGACTCCCATACCCCAAAAAATAATACCTGTTGTAGCTTCAGCATATAAACGTGCAACTTCTCTTATTACATCTGACTCAATGCCACAGACGTCAGACATAGATTCGGGGGAATATTTCGCAAGATGCGAGCGCATTTGTTGGAATCCTTCGGTATGTGCCTGAATATATTGATCATCACATAAATCTTCTTCGACTATCACGTTCATTATTGCATTCAAAAGCGCAACATCAGTGCCTGGCTTAAATTGTAAAAAGTGTGTTGCATGTCGAGAAAGAGCAGAGCCTCGAGGGTCAAGTAAAATGAGTTTTGCTCCTCGCTTGACTGCATTTTTCATAAATGTGGCGGCGACCGGGTGGTTTGTTGTTGGTTGAGCTCCAATTATAATTATAACATCAGAGTTCTTTGCTTCATTAAAGCTGGCTGTAACAGCACCAGATCCAATGCATTCTAAAAGCGCTGCAACAGATGAGGCGTGGCATAACCTTGTGCAATGGTCGACATTATTTGTTCCGAATCCTGTTCTAACTAGTTTTTGGAACAGATAGGCTTCTTCATTTGACCCCTTGGCGGAGCCAAATCCTGCAAGCGCACTTGACCCATAATTATCTCTGATACTAGATAATCCTGCTGCGGCAAAATCTAGAGCTTCTTCCCAGGTTGCTTCACGGAAATGATCTAATGGATTTCCTGGGTCAATTTCTATATTCGCGTGCTTTTCTGGTGCATTATCTCTCCTAATCAGAGGTTTAGTTAGTCTGTGTGGGTGGCTTGCATAATCAAAGCCAAATCTGCCTTTTACACATAATCGCCCCGAATTTGCTATACCTTCTCTTCCGTCTACCCATAAAATCTTATTATCCTTAATATTGTATGTAATTTGACACCCAACCCCGCAATAGGGGCAAACACTATCTACCTTCGAGTCAGGCTCAATCTTTCCCACTTCTCCTGCAGGCATCAGTGCGCCCGTTGGACACGCTTGTACGCACTCACCGCAGGCTACACAGCTTGATTCACCCATTGGGTCAGAAAAATCAAATACGATCTCATTACGAGCACCTCTTCCTGCCATTCCAATGACATCGTTTACTTGTACTTCTCTGCATGCTCTTACGCAGCGAGTACAGTGGATGCACGCATCAAGATTAACAGCCATTGCTGAATGACTTAGATCAGGGGCAGGGTGCTGTTTTCTGGATTCAAAACGACTATCAGTTTGACCTATTCTTTCAGCCCATTCCCATAGTTCTGATTTAGGGTCATGGCTATCTTTCTTAATTGGTTGATCTGCTATAAGCAGTTCCATGACCATTTTTCGAGATGATTCTGCTCTTTGTGTATTTGTCCTTACTACCATTCCATCTGTAGGTTTACGAATACAGGATGCGGCTAGAACTCTTTCTCCTTCAATTTCTACCATGCATGCGCGACAATTACCGTCAGCTCTATAGCCAGCACTTGGGGTGTAACAGAGATGTGGAATTTTCAAGCCTTCGCGGTTAGCTACGCTCCATATTGTCTCTTCAGAGCTAGCTTCTACCTCATGTTCATCCAAAAAAAACTGAATTTTTTTACTCACGATAATTCCTCCGGAAAATAACGTATAACACTTCTGACCGGGTTTGGTGCAGCTTGACCTAATCCACAAATTGATGCATCTGCCATGGCGTCACATAAATCGGATAATAGGTTTTTATCCCAGTCAGTTTTTACCATGATATCACAGGCTTTTTCGGTCCCAATTCTGCAGGGAGTACATTGCCCGCAGCTCTCATCTTCAAAGAATCTGGTTAGGTTTAGCGCTGCTTCTTTTATATTATCTTGATCGGAAAGAATGATTACTGCTGCTGAACCAATAAAACATCCATATTCTTCTAAAGTTCCAAAATCTAGTGGTATATGATTCATTGTTGCAGGAAGTATTCCGCCTGAGGCACCCCCTGGTAAATAAGCTTTAAAGTTGTGACCATCAAGCATCCCTCCACAAAATTCCTCGATTAGTTCTTTAACAGTAATTCCCGCTGGCGCAAGTTTCATACCTGGTTCTCTCACACGTCCTGAAACAGAGAAACTGCGTAGCCCTTGACGTCCATTCCTCCCATGCTTAGAAAACCAATCAGGACCTTTTTCAACAATATCTCTAATCCAAAATAGTGTTTCTACATTATTAATTAGTGTGGGACGTCCAAATAAACCAACTTGAGCCGGAAAGGGGGGTTTGTGGCGAGGTTCACCCCTTTTTCCTTCTATACTCTCAAGCATTGCTGACTCTTCTCCGCAAATATATGCTCCTGCGCCTCTACGAAGAAATATATCCGGTAATTCAGAAAATCCTGCTTTTTCTATTTTTGGGATTTCCTTAAGTAGCACTTCACGTATGTGTGGGTATTCATCTCGCAAGTAGAAATATACCGCCTCAGCTTCTACTGCCCACGCACCTATAAGCATCCCTTCAAGTATACGATGAGGATCAGTTTCCATATATATTCGGTCTTTTATTGTTCCAGGCTCTCCTTCATCAGCGTTAACTGCCATTAATCTTGGTCCAATTTCAGAGCCTACAAACTTCCATTTTCGTCCAGTTGGAAAACCTGCTCCCCCAAGCCCTCTGAGACCACTATCTTCCAGAATTGTTATTATATCTTCGCGTGTTTTTTGCCCTAATAAACATTCTTTCAGTAGTTCGTATCCCCCTTCTTCAACATATGACTCAAAGTCTTTATAGTCCGGTAATTCTGGGCTGTGATTACCAGACTTAAGTATAGAGTCTATCTTTGTGGGGGTTGCATTTTCTACATGGCGATGTCCAACCTCAGCTATTGGCGCAAATTCGCATCTTCCCATGCAAGGGGCTGGTAATATTCTGATATCATTTCCAGAATTTTTCTTTAATTCATTGATAAGTTTTTTTGCTCCTAGCATTTCACACGTCAGGCTATCGCATACTCTAATAGTTATTGGTGGGGGTGCTTTGCCACCCTCTCGCACTACATCAAAGTGAGCATAGAATGTTGCTACTTCATATACTTCAGCCATTGAAAGGGCCATTTCATGCGCAAGTGCAGATAAATGGACATGAGATATATGACCATAATTATCCTGAATAAGGTGTAAGTGCTCTATAAGCATATCTTTGTTACGAGATCGATTGCCAAGCAGTTGACGTACTTCCTTTAATGAAAAAGGATCAACTTGCCTCCCTTTGTCTTTAAAACGTGAGCGTTTTCCTGAGCGGCCAGGATGTTTCCGCCGTTCAATCGTTTTAGAACTATTTGACATTATTACCCCCTGGATAATGGAAGGCCTTAACCTATAATCCGTGAATGTTTAATAAATATATTCCCCCAGCTCTTAGAATTGCAGATTCTTTATTATTTGTAAAATTTATCAATTTAATCGTATGATAAATAAAACAAATTAAAGAGAATTTTTAAATAAATCATTGATGTTTAATAGATTTATTACCTCTAACATGGCTTTTGCTGTTGGAGATTGAGGTTCCTGGTCAGATACTATGGTACCTACTTCATATGATATATATGGCTCTCTGAGGTCTATCAGGGCGACATTTTTGGGTAAAGTTGTTCCAAAAACTATGTGTTTAGGAACGATAGCCGACCACTGTCCAGTTTCTACTTGGGGCACAAGGCTAGCAATTGAATTCATTTCAATCGAAGGTTTCACTTCTAATCCTAGTTCCGAAAAGACTCTGTCAATAATACGTCTATTCTGCATATCCCTACTAAGTAAGCATAATGAAAGTAAAGCTGCTTCGCCCCAGCTTACTGAAGTTTTATGGTATAAATCCGATGACTTGGGCACCATCAGCGCATAAGTTTCTGTATATATTTTTTGGCTCTTTACTCTTTTTAGAGGTTCGTTATCTAGATATGTAATTCCCATATCTATTTCAAAGTTATCTAGTCCTTTTTGGATATCCTTAGAGCTCATAGAGGTAATACTTATATCAACCGATGGATGATTTGCAGAAAATGGCGCCGTAATATGGGGCAGAACTGTCAAAGCCGTGGGAACAACTGCAAGGCGGAGTCTTCCCTCAAGCCCATCTCTAAGTTTGCTTATTTCTTGTTTCATAGCATCTAGATCGGCTAGAATTCTCTCAGACCATCCTAGAACTTGCTCTCCCTCTGTCGTGAATCCTATAAACCGTTGTCCACGTTTAACTAATGGTACGCTTAATTCATTTTCAAGTTGCTTGATTGCGGATGAGAGAGCAGGTTGGGAAATTCCACATGATTCTGCGGCACGTCCAAAATGACGCTCTTGAGATAATGCCACGAAGTATTTTAAATTTTTAAAAAGCATCTACTTTAATACCCTACTTTTGTACTGCTGGGTAAATATTAGTTAACTTGGGCAAATCACAAAGAATTTTTATATTATTCATTATTCATGGCCTATTTATTGGACTATTTGACCTGGTATTAAGATCTTGATCCAAGGTTTTTCAGGCTTTCTGGGTAATTATATATTTTTTTAACTAGAGCGGCTTGCGGCATAGTGATTCGATTCCTATACTCCGCGCCCTCTGTTATATGAGAATATGATTGGAATAATAAGTGGCGCGAAGAACAGCAAAAGTCCCAAAGGGTTATAAGCCAAGCCCTGAGGAAAAATTTATGAATCCTAGAATGCGGGAATATTTCCGAATGAAATTAATTGCTTGGAGAGGTGAGGTAATTGATGAAACGGGTGAGACACTTGAAAAGCTACGTAGCGATAACCCGCAAGAGGCAGACTTTGCTGATAGGGCTGCTGTAGAAACAGAACGTGCCGTCGAGTTAAGAACTCGTGACCGAGCAAGGAAGCTTGTATCAAAAATAGATGATGCTCTTATTCGCATCCAAGACGGTTCTTATGGTTACTGTGAGGAGACTGATGAGCCAATTAGTATAAAGCGTCTTGAGGCTCGGCCGGTTGCTACTTTAAGTATTGAAGCACAGGAGCAGCATGAGCGTTATGAGAAAACTCACCGAGATGACTAGTCTAAAAATAAAATATTAATTGGTTTAATCTTCCCAATTCCAACTATTATATGTTTCTCTCAAGGAAGATTTTTTAAACTTTCCAGCAGATGTTTTGGGTATTTCTTCAATAAAGACATAAGCTTCAGGGACCCACCATTTCGCAAATTTCTTTCTTAACATAACTTTAAGTTCTTCGTTATTAACTTCTTGCCCTTCCTTAAGCACAATTGCTGCTAGAGGTCTTTCATCCCATTTGGGGTGTGGGATAGAAATTACCGCTGCTTCACTAACTGCTGGGTGACCCATTAATGCATTTTCAATATCTACTGAACTTATCCATTCTCCTCCGGATTTGATGAGATCTTTTGTGCGATCGGTTAGCTTAATGTAACCTTCTTCATCAATAGTTACTACATCACCAGTACCAAACCATCCATCTTCTGACCATTTTTCACTTTCAGCATCATAATAGTTCGATGCAACACAAGGGCCTCTGACCTGTAATTCACCCATAGTCTTATTGTCCCAGGGAACCTCTCCATCCTCATTTATTGCCCTTGTCTCCACTAAAGGAACGGAGGGCCCTTGCTTAGATCTCATATAAAATTTTGTTTCTTCATCCCAATCATCCATGTATGGACGGAGACGTGATACCGTTCCAATGGGGGTCATTTCAGTCATCCCCCATGCATGTACAGTATCAATTCCGTGATTAAAAAATCCTCTAATCATAGATTCTGGCATTGCAGAACCGCCTACTATAGTTCTCAGTTTTTTACTTAGTTTCCACCGACTGGAGTCTTTATCAAGCTCCTGGAGGATGCCAATCCAAATAGTGGGAACGCCGACCGCAACTGTTACCTGCTCCTTCTCAGCAAGATCAAGTAAGCTCTTAGCATCCATATGAGGCCCTGGCATAACAAGTTTCGCTCCAACCATTGCTGCCGCAAAAGGAGTCCCCCAAGCATTTGCATGAAACTGAGGAACTACTGGCATTAAGGTTTCACTTGAGGATATGGCTAGAGTATCAGCCATACAGATGCAATATGTGTGGAGTACTATGGAGCGATGTGAATATACGACCCCTTTTGGCCTACCTGTAGTTCCAGAAGTATAACACATTCCGCATGCATCATTTTCTTTAATTTCTGGAAATGTATATTCTTCTGGTGCTTTACTAATAAATTCTTCATAACATTCATAACCTTTTGCAAGCTTTTTTCCTGAACGATTGGCCACAAAGACTCTTTGAATTTTTGTTTTAGGTTTAAATGACTCAAATATGGGTAATAGTATTTCATCGACTATAGCAAAACGGTCATCGGCATGATTTGCAATAAATGCAAGATCATCGGCATGTAGTCGAAAATTTAACGTATGGAAAACGCCACCTGCACATGGTATTCCGAAATATGCTTCAAGATGTACGTGACTATTCCACATCATAGTTGCAACTCTATCACCTTTTTTTAAGCCAGCGTTGTGGAGGGCTGATGATAGTGCTTTTGAGCGAGAATATAATTCTTGATAAGTATAGGTATGTAGAGTTTTGTCAGCTGTACTCGAAATAATATTTATTTTTTTAAATAAATTACCAGCACGCTGAAGTATACCCAAAAGACTCAGCTGGTATTCCATCATAGTAGGTTGTATCGTCATTTTACGCTCACTCAAGAACAGTTTTAGCTATAATTAATTGCAAGTTTAATAAAAGCCTTGTTTAGCCTAATTACATAAAAAGAAAATATAGTAGAAAATTAGCATTCTACTAAAAAAAATATTCTTTTTAAAAGTCCTTTTTATATTTAAGTTGTACTACCTAAGCTCTTCGCAGTTGTTTATGAAAAAAAAGCCAAATTACGACAACTATAGAAAGTATTATTATAGGAATGACTGCATAGTTCATATTTTCCCATCCAAGATTTTGATGCATAAATCCTGATAGAAGTGATGCGCAAGCAACAGATCCAAAAATTATGAAGTCATTAAATCCCTGAGACTTAGCTTTTTCAGATGGTGTATAGGTTTCAGTAAGTAAGGTTGTTCCACTTATAAAAAGAAAATTCCACCCAATACCCAGAATCATTCCCCCAATCCAGAAATGTGCAAGAGATAAGCCACTTATGTTTATAACTATACATAAACCTAATAAAATTGATCCTAAGGCGGCAATTTTTCCAACGCCATATTTTTTAATTAATGATCCAGTAAAGAAAGCTGGAGCATACATCCCAACAACATGCCATTGGATCACTTGAGCGCTGTCAATAAAACCAAAATTACATGCACCCATAGCAAGGGGGGTGGCGGTCATTAACAGCGCCATTGTTGCATAAGCTGATGCCCCTGCGGTCATGGCTATAATAAATTTAGGCTGGATTATTATCTGAGTTAATGGACGTGTTATCCCTCTTTTTTCTTCTTGATCTGGTTTCGGAATATTAACAAATCGGATTACTATAATACTTGTTCCAAAAAGTATAAGGACCACTATATATATTCCTGCAAAATCAATCGGCGCCAACATTTCTTTTGACCAGCTAGCGAGTAAAGGTCCGATTGAAGCTAAAACTCCCCCAGCAAGAACGAGTGAAATGGCTTTGGAGCGAAATGCATCAACGGCTATATCTGCTGCTGCAAAACGGTAGTATTGGCCTACAGCATTCATTACGCCGATTAATCCGCTGCCAAAGCAGAATAATAAAAAATTGTCTGTTGTAATTGCATAGACTGCTAGGATTGCCCCGATTATTCCGGTAAGCAGTCCACAAGTGAATCCATTACGTCTACCTATCCACTTCATCATAAAAGAAATAGGTATAGTGGATAATGTCATACCAGCGAACTGACATGCTAAAGGGACTGTAGCTAGTTCCTTGTTTTCTGCAAGCATATGACCAATTAGTGCTGAAGCAGATATTATCGCTGCAGTTGATGTCATAAATAATGCTTGGCAGATAGCAAGCAATAAAACATCACGATTTACGTAAATATTATTATAATTTTGTTTAAGGTTAATATTACTCACTTATAAAGATTCACAAAGAATGTTGTTAAGAATGGCTTTGGTTAGAAAGTGTGTATTACTTGCAAGTGAGGTAACTACATTGAAATGATTAGTTTCTGCAACTTCTATATAATTACTACGATGTCCAGCTTGTTCACAAATCGCGGAAAAGTTTTTTGACTGTTCAATAAATGCCTGACTTTCTTCCATACCTACTGCAACCAAGACGGGAGCCTTATACTTTGGTGTTTGTAGGGCTGGACTATTCAGGATAGCTGTAGATTCATCCATTTTTAAATCTTCATTTATTGATGTACTGAGTATTGGCCGTAAATCAAATACTCCGCTAATAGCAGAGCAGCTCTTTATTAGTCTTTCTGGTAAACCAAATTGAGCCCATTCTGTTGATAACATCATAGCAGCTAAGTGACCTCCCGCAGAGTGACCACAAACATGTATATTTGATGCATCTGCGTTGGCTCGACTGTGATTATTAAATAACCATTCCACAGCACGGCTACATTGCTCAACAATTTGTTCAATTTTTACAGATGGTGCTAAAGCATAGTTTATTGATGCTAGAGAGATATTTTCTCTAACAAAACTAAGTGCTGGGAATGAGTGGTCTGATTTATCGAGTGACCGCCAGTAACCACCATGGATAAAAATTAGTAATGGATTATTTTTCCCCTGTGCAGGGAATAAATCCAATTGCATACTCAATCCTGAGCCATAATCAATATCAATTTCACAGAGCAATTTCTCTCTAGCTGTTTTACTCAAATCCCTCCACTCAGTAAAATACTCTTCAAAATTAGGATGCCTGGCACGTAGATTATACTCTGCCTCAATTTTTTTATTTATATTAGTCATTAATCAATAATCCAAAAATGTATTACGTTCATTATTTTATAAGGGGCGGTGGTGTGCGAACTGAAATTTTTGACTGAAGCCCAGCAGGGATTTGATGGTCTTTCAGGTTGCCATCTGAACTAGAACTATAGGCTCTTGCAAACGATATAATATCATCTAAGTTTTCTAAAGTCAGCTTACTAAACCTCATTGTGTACTTATTGCGTGCGCGAAAAGATATGTTGCACGGATTTAGACAGCCATTAAGGCAGTATACACCACGTGTTTCGAGATTCTTAATTCTTGTATTTTTGGCAAGTATTTCATTAATTTTTTCAAAGATTACTGAGCCTTGTTTTTTTGTATTATCTACAGACTCAGATTTTGGGCATGATTTACAAGTATATAATATATTTCTAACGTATTCTTTATCCTTGAGGGGGTTTTTATTCTTGGGCATTTTAGCAACCGAAGTAAAAATTTAGGATAGCATCATTTACTAGTTCAGGTTTCTCAATAGGTGTCCAATGGCCGCATCCACTTAGTAAGATTAAAGAAGTTTTTTTCATTTTTTTTGACATAGCTAGAGCAGATTTGGGGGGGGCTACAGCATCCTCATTCCCTGTAATAAGGAGTGTTTTACATTTAATCGCCGAAAATTTGGCAGCTGTTGCTGATGCTAGGGCTTCGCATGTTCTGGCATATCCTTCGGCGTCCTGGCGCATTAAAAGTTCACTTATAAATGCCGTAGCAGCTGGATTAGAGGATCGAGTTTCATTAGAAATAGATGCTTGAATCAGTGCTTCTGCAATTGGAGCCATTCCTTCTTTTCGAGCAATTTTTGCTCTATCCATTATAGCGTTACGCGCTGCTTCTGGTGGCTCTTCTACTGGTCCGAGAAGAACCAAACTTTTTACCCGTGATGGATATTTAGCAGCCATATGGGCGCAGATGATAGTGCCCAAAGAATGCCCAACAAGATGGGCGGATTTTATTTCTAACTTATCCATCAAAGCAAACATATCTTTAACAAAGGAAGTAATACTAAGTTTTCCTCGAAGAGGGGATCTGCCGGAGCCTTCAAGGTCTGGGCGGATGACTTTATTAGTCTTTGCAAGTACTGAGCATTGCGGTCCCCAAGCATTACCAGTTCCGCCTAAACCATGAATCATAAGGATTGGGTCTCCTTCACCATGGATTTCTGTAGCAATATTCTTTCTGTTTAATTTAATCATCTTTTCCCCCATAAAAATTTAAATTTCCTGATCATATTGAATTTTTACGCTACTTTGTTAATGAGATGTCCTAATCCTTCAATCTCGATCCGTATAGTGTCTCCTGAAGAAAGAAAGCGTGGTGGATCAAAACCAATACCAACCCCTGCCGGCGTACCGGTGGATATTATATCTCCTGGTTGGAGTGTTATTCCAGAAGAAATAGTCTCTATTAATGTTGGTATATCAAAAATAAGATCTCGAGTGTTGGCTTCTTGTCTTAACTCACCATTAACCCAGCATTTAATATTTAGATTCTCTGCATCAACTTCATCTGCGCTGGTAATCCATGGTCCCATGGGGCAGGATGTATCGAGTGATTTCCCAATGAACCATTGTCTATGTTTTAGCTGTAGGTCTCTGCCTGTAATATCATTAATAATCGTATAGCCAAAAACGTGATCAAATGCGTTCTCTTTTTTTATGCCAGTGCCTTGTTTGCCAATTATGACTGCTAGCTCAGCCTCGTAGTCTAATTGCTTCGTTAGGTTTTTATGGGACTTTATTTTTTCCTCTGATGCTAGTATTGCACTTGCGGGCTTTGTGAAAATTATTGGATGATCAGGGATATTATCGCCCCTTTTACTGGTTGCGTCAAAACCACTTTGGGTGAATTCTTGTGCATGCTCAAAATAGTTCTTCCCTACACACATAATATTTTTAGGTGGATTAGAAATAGGGGCTTTTAGCTTGACTTTTGAGAAATCAAGAATGCCTTTTTGGTTATCAAGTATTCCTGTAATTTCTGAAAAGTATTTTATAAGAGCAACTAAATCATGCGTATTATTATCTATATGTTTAGCTAATATATTTCCAAGTGGTGCGATCTTATCAGTTGAACTGTCTAATATTCCAATATCTTGAGTTCCGTCATATTCGAATGCGATAAATTTCATAGAGATTTTCCGATATATTAAATTGTAACTTTAGAGTTAAAATAAAAATAACCTAACCTAATTAGTAGTTCCTAATTACTTTATAATTTCCTATTAATTTTTTAAAATCTTTGGGTTAATTAAGGTTTCTGAGAATTGATCATGACCATCGATTATAGTCCTTCCTGATATAACTTTTACCCTACCTTGTGCTATTAGTTTTATCGCTAAAGGATAACACTTGTGTTCTGCTTCTAGTACTCTTTTTGATAAAGTATCAGGGGTATCCTCAGGAAAAATTGGGACGGCTCCCTGTACAATGATAGGACCCTCATCGACTGCAGGCCTGACATAATGAACTGAACATCCTGTTATCTTAGCGCCTTCTGAAATTGCCCTTGAGTGAGTATCTAACCCTTTAAATGAAGGCAATAATGATGGGTGTATATTAATGATTTTATCATACCATTCATTTATGAAATTTTTACTGAGAATTTTCATAAATCCAGCTAGGCAAACTAGCTCTACTTCTGCAAAATTGAGTGCTTCAGTAATTTTTTTTTCAAAAGCGACACGATCCGGATAGGATTCTTCTTCAATTATATTTACAGGAATTTGTGAATCTGAGGCATGATTAATTCCTTCAGCATTATTGTTATTAGATATAACGAGAGCTATATTCGCAGGAAAATCATCCATACTGCATGCTTGAATAATAGCTTGAAGATTACTGCCACGTCCTGAAATCATTACTCCAAGATTTAATTTTTTCATTTATCTTCTAGTCCAACAAGATGGCAGCAAGAGTTGGGCGAGGTCTCATTCTTCACTATTTCTCCTATTTCAATTAGATTGCCATTGAAGGCCTTATTAATTGAATCTCTAGATTCTGATGGAGCTATTAAAGTTAGTCCAATACCACAATTGAAAGTACGGTATAGCTCTGGAAAGTCGACATTTCCCACTTCATGAATCCATCCGAACAGTGGTGGAAGATCCCATGTCTTTGTATCAATCACTGCATTGAGTTCGTCTGGGATTACACGGGGAATGTTTTCTAGTAAGCCGCCTCCTGTGATATGTGCTATAGAATGAATTTCTACTTTATTTTTAAGTAATTTTAGAACAGGGTCAACATATATGCGTGTTGGTTCCATCAATGCTTCGGCAAGAATAATTTGATTATCAAATGGTGCGGGGGACAATAGGTCAGTCTTAGTATCATCTATAATTTTCCTAATCAGGGAAAAGCCATTGGAGTGAGCTCCTGACGACATAGCCCCAAACACTATGTCTCCTTGTTTAACTCCTGTTGGTAAAATAGATTCTCTTTCTGCGGCACCTACACAAAAGCCAGCTAAGTCATAGTGACCATTTGAGTACATTCCTGGCATCTCAGCAGTTTCGCCTCCTACTAATGCGCATTTCGCTTCAATACATCCTTTGGCTACTCCTTCAATAACCTTCTTGGCTATTTTTTCTTCTATTTTGCTGCATGCAAAGTAATCTAAGAAAAATAAAGGCTCAGCTCCTTGCGAAATAACGTCATTTACACACATTGCAACAAGATCAATGCCAATTGTTTCATGCATTTCAGTCTTTATGGCCATCAAAAGCTTTGTGCCTACCCCATCAGTTCCTGAGACAAGTATTGGGTCTGTAAATCCTGCCTTCGAAATATCAAAAAGGCCCCCAAACCCTCCCAGATTACCCATGCTTCCGGGACGAGAACTCATGGCTGAAAGGGGTTTTATAGATTCAACTAAACTATTACCAGAATCTATATTTACCCCAGCAGATTTATAAGTCCTACTTGGGGGTATACGGTCGCTCATGTTATTCTCTTTTCTGTCATGAATTGGACATGTTAAGACCATACTCGATATTGAGGTTGTTGCAATGAAAGTTCCAAATAAACCCTATAAATCACAATACTCGTTGCTTTTGGCATTGTTTTGGCTGCCTATCTCGGTGATTGTTGTTTTCTCTATAATTGGGAATACCTCCATATCAATGGCCTCCAGTGACGATATTTATCGTGTTTCTGGAGTTAAGTTGGATGTTACGTCCGTATCCTCAGCAACAGCTAAAAAGAGTGCATTCTCAGAAGGTCATCTTAGGGCTCTTAAGGAAATATATAGAAGGTTGGTTTTGAAGAGTGATATCCCTAAATTGCCAGCTGATGAGCTTACTTTGCAAGATGTAGTGCTGGGGTTTGAAATTGAAAATGAAAAGCTATCATCAACTAGATACCGTGCTAATTTAACAGTTTTCTTTAGTCCTGAGGCTCTACGTCAGCTTTTAAGAAAGCACGATGTAAGATTTGCTGAATCCCAGAGTGCAGGGGTAATTATCATTCCAGTGCTATTAAGAAATGGTCAGCCATTACTTTGGTCTGAGCCTAACTTATGGTTGAAATCATGGACATCACGTGCTCCGGACACAAGTCTTTTGCCTGTTTACTCACCTTTTGGTGACGCTCAAGACCTCTTGACGCTAAGAGATTCAGGAATTCTTGATGCTCCAGTCAATGTATTAAGGAAATTTGCATATCGTTATGGAGTAAAGAATTTAGTAGTAGCAATAATAGATACATCCTATCTTGAGGAGCGTAATTTAGGGTTACTAGTTTCTCAGATAATTGACCAATCTGAGCCAAAAGCATTTTCATCATCGAAAGATATTGATAAAACCTTACCTCTACCAAGTGGGGAATTTCCTATAGTTTTGAGGCAAGTGAGTCTTAAAGATGATAGAATAACTAAGATTAATTTAGAATCTGATGGAACGAAGATTCCTGAGGTCCTTTTTCAGGAAACTGTTGATATCGTGGTGAATTTACTTAGGGAAGAATGGAAAGAAGCAAACTTACTTAGATTCGATCAGGAAAATGAGCTACATTTATCAGTTTCAGTTGATACTGGGATAAGGCAATGGCTTAGAATTAACAAAATTCTTCATTCAATTCCTATAATTATGAGGATTAGCATTTCAGAATTGTCAAAGAACTCTGTCCACCTCGTGATCAACTACCTTGGAGATATTGATCAGTTGGCTGAAGAGCTGGAAAATAGAGACCTGGAGTTAGCAATAGATAAATTTGGTTGGAAAATTAGGGAAATTGATGCAATAAAAGAAGTCCGATGAAAATGCAACCACGCACGTATATTGGTATTTGGTTAACGGGTTTCGCTGCAATAATTTTATTATTGGTAGTTTTGAGCGATATCTTGCTTCCTTTTGTTGCTGGTATGGCAGTAGCTTATTTTCTCGATCCAGTTGCAGATCGACTTCAACGTCATGGTCTCTCTCGTACTTTAGCCACAGCAGTGATTACTGCAGCATTCATAATTGTAATTGGATTAATCCTATTTTTTCTATTACCAGTGCTTCAGGGACAAGTAGTTGAATTTCTGAAGAATCTTCCAGATTACTTTCAGGCTGCTCGAGGGTGGGCTGAGCCTATGATAGAGCGGTGGATGTCTGAATTAGAACCTGAAAGAGTAGATAGAGCTGAGGCAGTCATCGAGAAATTCTCAGGGCGAGCTGTTCAATTTGTCCTTGGTATTTTGGGGGATGTTTGGGCAGGTGGTATGGCGTTGGTGAACTTCCTAGCACTTATATTTATTACTCCAGTAGTTACTTTTTATATGCTGAGAGATTGGGATGATATTCTTTCTAGGATTGATAAGTGGATACCACGAAACAAAGCTGTCATTATTCGAGAGCAGGCCTCTTTAATGGACTCAGCATTGTCTGGTTTTGTAAGAGGAACGGGTATAGTTTGTTTATTACTAGCTATTTTTTATGGAGCAACCCTAAGTGCTGTAGGACTTGAATTTGGTCTAGTTATAGGTATTTGTGCAGGTCTGCTTTCATTTGTTCCATATCTTGGATCAATAGGTGGGTTAGCAATTTGTATTGCTATGGCGGCTCTCCAATTTGATGAAGCATGGATTATGGGCGTAGTAGCTGCGATCTTCATCTTTGGGCAAGTAGCGAGTGATTATTTCCTAGTACCTCGACTCGTCGGCCAGCGTATACGTCTACATCCTGTATGGATTATTTTTGCTGTATTGGCTGGAGGCAGTCTGTTTGGTTTTGTCGGAATGTTGATTTCCGTTCCTGCGGCTGCATTAATTGGTGTCTTAGTCAGATTTGGCGTAAAAAACTATTTAGAAAGTGAGATGTATGATAACGAGCAAGAAAAAAACTTATCTGGAGATCTAGGTAATGAGAGTTTAAATACATCTGAAGATGGTAAAAACAAGTGACCGCGAAGCGATGGCATCTCAACTAGTTTTCGACTTAGGTCATAGGCCAGCTCTCGAACGAGATGATTTTTTAGTTTCTGAATGTAATCAAGAGGCTGTTAAATGGATTGATTCCTGGCCAAAATGGCCCTCATCATTATTGATTATGGTTGGAAATTCTGGAAGTGGTAAGAGTCATCTTGCTGGTGTTTGGCAAGCTAAATCTGGAGCCTCTGTTTTGAGGTCAGATGAATTAATGGATTTAGAAGATCCTTGGAGTCTATTTACTCCTATTGCTGCATGTGTAGTTGAGTATAATCCATTAAAATTTAATGCTGAGGCTCTCTTACATATAATTAATACAGCAAACGAAATTAATGCATATTTATTGATGACTGCAGATAAACCTCCATCAAAATGGCCTATTGAACTGCCTGACCTTCTTTCTAGAGTGAGAACGGCGCCTGTTGCATTCCTAAATGACCCTGATGAAAAGCTTTTAGCTGCAGTTATGGTAAAGTTATTTTCGGATAGACAGCTCAAAGTTGAACCAGAAGTAATCAGCTATATTATTCCTAGGATTGAGCGTACCTTTGAGGCCGCACTTAAGCTTGTATCCGAGTTAGATCGGGCAGCTCTTTCTGAACGAAGGGCAATCACAGTACCGCTGACAAAGAAAATCATGCACCGTTATAGTTAACTAAAAATGCAATAAGTATAAGCTAATTTATCCAGTTTTAGGCTCTTCCTGAACTAGTTTATCTACTGATATAAAATCAATCTTTCCTTGAATAATTGCTAGTGCAATATTACCGTCTTTCAAGTCTAATGCATTTTTACCAAAAATTTCTTTTCGCCAACCGTTTAGTGCTGGTATTTTTGATATTACTGATCGCTCCTCATTGCCACTAAGCGCAGCAATTTGTTCTAGTTCACTATTGCTAGCTACAATACGTTGAGAAACTCCATTATTTTCACATTGTGTTTTAAGTAGAACTTTTAGTAGATCTACTATCGGCCCTATTCCGTGTGGCATTTCTCGCCTAAGGGGGGGCAGGGGCAAGTCTTTCTCTGGTAAATTGATTGCTGTTTCTACACAATTAATTAATTTAGAGCTGATAGTCTTACTGGTTTTTTTATTTGATAGTGAACGAATTTGTGAAAATTCCTTTAGTGAAGTAGGAGCTTGAGCTGCTATTTCAGTGATAGCTTCGTCTCTTATTATTCTGCCCCTTGGAACATTGCGAGACTTTGCTTCTATTTCTCTCCAAGCAGCTATTTCCCTTAAGATAGCCAAAAATCTTGGGTTTCCGCCCCTTATTTTTATTTTACGCCAAGCTATTTTAGGGTCAACATCATAAATATTTATATCAGTTAGAGCAGACATTTCTTCATCTATCCATTTATGACGACCGCTTTGATTAAGGTTCTCAGAAAGTTTCTCATAAACTGGACGTAGGTAAAGAACATCAGAGATGGCATAACGTAGTTGACGATCAGATAGCGGGCGCCTTGACCAATCTGTGAATCTTAATGTTTTATCTATTGTTGCTCCTGCTAGCTTATTAGCTAATTTTTCATATCCAACAGAATCACCAAAGCCGCATACAGAAGCAGCTATCTGTGTGTCAAAAACAGGGTTTGGAAGTAATCCTGTAAGGTGATAAAATAGTTCTAAATCTTGTCGCGCTGCATGAAAGACTTTTATCACTGGTGAAGAGTTGATTAATGAAAATAGGCAATCTAAGTTTATTTCATGAGCCAGGGGGTCAATGATAACCGACTCGTCCGGTCCCCCTACTTGAATTAAGCATAGTTGGGGCCAGTAGGTTCTTTCTCTGATAAATTCAGTATCTATAGTAATATACTTGGCTTTACTCCATTTTTTTGTATATGCCTCTAAAGTCTTGGTATCATTTATAACCGTTACATCTTCTGCCATGCTTTTATCCCAGAAAATATTATAGTTGTAGTAGTATACTATAGATTATGAGCTGTTCTTATAACGATAAATATCCAACGAATGCAATATATCATCCAATATGAAAACAAGAAATTTTTATAAAACATTAGTAAGTTCGTATTTCACACTATATTTACCTAATTGATGTCTTTATAAGTTCTTTTATCAAATAATTTATGTGTTGAGGTTTAATTTAATGAATCGATATAGGTCACATAATTGCAGTGCAATAAGCTCTAGTGATGTTGGGCACAGTGTTCGCTTGTCAGGTTGGGTTCATAGAATACGTGACCATGGGAACTTAGTTTTTATTGATCTAAGAGACCATTTCGGAGTAACGCAATGTGTGGTGGAAGTAGATCAGGATGTGTTTGAAAAAATCAAATTGTTAAAGCCTGAGACAGTATTATCTATTGTAGGAGATGTTAGTCCAAGAGATTCAGAAACAGTTAATAAGAGTTTACCTACCGGTGAAGTTGAGGTGCGTATAAAAGAGATTGAAGTTTTAAATTATGCAGAATCACTTCCAATGCCTGTGCATGGTGATCATGATTATGGGGAAGAGGTGCGATTACGATACCGTTATTTGGATCTGCGTCGTGAGAGAATGCAGCGCAATATAATGCTTAGATCAAAAATTATTTCAAGTATCCGTAAACGGATGATAGAGATGGGTTTTTTAGAGTTACAGACACCAATTCTAACGGCAAGTTCTCCGGAGGGTGCGAGAGATTTTCTTGTACCAAGTCGTCTGCATCCAGGGAAATTTTATGCCTTACCTCAAGCTCCTCAGCAATTTAAGCAATTGATCATGTGTTCTGGATTCGATCGGTACTTTCAGATAGCTCCATGTTTTCGAGATGAAGACGCTCGAGCCGATAGATCCCCAGGAGAATTTTATCAGCTTGATCTTGAGATGGCATTTGTCGAACAGGAAGATGTTTTTAAGATAGTTGAGCCTGTAATGAATGGGGTTTTTAAAGAGTTCTCAGATTGGTCGGTTACGGATCTACCTTTCCCCCGTATCCCCTACAGCGATGCTTTGTTAAAGTATGGTACGGATAAACCTGACTTACGTAATCCAATAAATATAGTAGATGTGACTGATTTATTTAATCGTGAGGATGTTGAATTTAAAGCTTTCAAAAAGGTTATAGCAGGCGGTGGCGTTGTGCGTGCTATTCCAGCAAAGGCTGTTTCAGATAAGCCGAGGTCATTTTTTGATAAGATGATTGAATTTACTCAAAGTCTAGGGGCTGCTGGACTTGGCTATATTATTTTTTCTGAAGATTCTGGAAAAGGTCCTATAGCTAAGTTTATTCCTGAACAAGTCCAGAGAGAGATTTGTCGACGAACTAATATTAAAAATGGAGATGCAGTATTCCTTTCTTGTGATACCCCGCAAAAAGCAGCTTTTTATTCTGGCCAAGTGCGTACAGAATTGGGTGATAAGCTTGGTTTGATAGAGGAGGAAGCGTTTAAATTTTGTTGGATTGTCGATTTTCCAATGTATGAGCGTGACGAAAAAACGGGTAAGATAGAATTTAGCCATAACCCATTTTCTATGCCCCAAGGTGGGTTAGAATCCTTGCTAAATAAAGACCCTTTAGATATTTTGGCATGGCAATATGATATAGTTTGCAATGGTGTGGAGCTCTCGAGTGGCGCTATTCGTAACCACCGTTTAGATATTATGCTTAAGGCTTTCGAAATTGCTGGATATCCCCCAGAAGAATTAAAGGATAGATTTGGAGCATTATTTAGCGCCTTTCAATATGGTGCTCCTCCGCATGGTGGTATTGCTCCTGGTATCGATAGAATAGTAATGTTACTCGCTAACGAACCAAATATTAGAGAGGTTATACTATTTCCTGTGAATCAGATGGCAGAAGATCTCCTAATGGGTGCTCCGGCAACTGCAAATATTGAGCATCTTAGGGAGCTTAGTTTGCAAGTTAAGTTGCCTAAAAAATAGTTTTTTACAATTTTTTTAGTGTCTATTTAAAGTGATCTGTGTTTCCAAGAAAAGATGGGGTGTACTCTGTTGCACACCCCATAAGTTCCAGTGACCATAACCGCGGGAGATAAACGGTTTTAGGAGCAGCCACTGGTAGCGCCACAAGTATCACACTTCATACAGGTGCCATTTCTTACTAATGTAAAATTCCCACACTCTTGGCACGCTTCGCCTTCATATCCTTTAAGTCTAGCCTGCCTCACAGATTCAATTTGGTTCTGAGACGGATCACTCTCTGATAAATTTTCTTCTAAAACCATTGCAACGGCAGTATTTCCACCAAGAGGTGTTGCTGATTCTAAAGAAGCACTCATTAATGATGGTGTGTCATTACTTCTTACTTCTTCTTCAGAAGCACCTCCGGTTAATACCAAGAGATTCTTTCTAACATAACCAGCACTAACGCCAGTCACATCAAATGGCATGTTTAATCCATTGTCTTCTTCGTCTTGTACTGGCATGTGTTCATGTTCATTACCCCTGCCAATGGAGTCAGGCAGTAAGTCATCAGGTTCCGCGTGAGAAAGATCTGATCTTCCAAGGTAGGAGATAGCAAGCTCTCTGAACATATAATCAAGTATTGATGTAGCCCTTTTAATTGCGTCATTTCCTTCTACAAAGCCTGCTGGCTCGAACCTAGTAAAGGTGAATGCATCAACATATTCCTCTAGAGGGACTCCATACTGTAGGCCAATAGATATAGCTATTGCAAAGTTATTCATCAAACTACGGAAGGCAGCTCCTTCCTTATGCATGTCTATAAATATTTCTCCTAATGATCCATCCTGAAATTCACCTGTTCTCAGATATAATTTGTGGCCTCCTACTATAGCCTTTTGAGTATATCCTCTTCTTCGATGAGGTAATCTTCGGCGTTCTCCAACTTGGTTAACAATTCGTTCCACTACCCTTTCAGCAACTTTTGCTGCACGCTCTGTTTGACTGTTGTCTAAAATCTCTGATCCGTCTTCATTATCATTTAATATCATTGCGTTTAATGGTTGTGAAAGTTTAGAACCATCACGATAAAGCGCGTTTGCTTTAATTCCAAGACGCCATGACATCATGTAGGCATTCATGCAGTCTTCAATTGTTGCATTATTATTTAAATTAATTGTTTTTGATATTGCCCCAGATACAAAAGGTTGTGAACTTGCCATCATACGAATATGACTTTCGGCTGAAAGTGACCTTGTACTCCGAGGTCCGCATCTATTTGCGCAATCAAATACAGGCAGGTGTTCTGGATTTAAGTTGGGTGCGCCTTCAAGGGTCATTGCTCCACAGCAATATACGTTTGCTTCATCAATTTCTTGACGGGTAAACCCAATATGCTCAAGCAGGTTAAATGAAAGGTCTGCGCTTAAGGAGTCTTCTATACCTAGTTTCTCAGCGCAAAACTCTTTACCTAATGTCCATTCGTTGAATGCAAACTTGATTTCAAATGCACCTTCTAGTGCTCTTTCAACGGCATCAATCTCAGTCTCAGTAAATCCTTTTTTTGCTAGTGTATCGTGGTTAATACATGGGGCGCTTTTAAGTGTACCCTTGCCGACAGCATAACTTACTATTTCATCAATTGTTGAATCGTCATAGCCAAGTGTTTTTAAAGCCCTTGGTACAGTCTGATTTATAATTTTAAAATAGCCACCACCTGCTAATTTCTTCATCTTTACGAGAGCAAAATCTGGTTCAATACCTGTTGTGTCACAGTCCATTACAAGGCCAATTGTTCCTGTTGGAGCAATTACCGTAGATTGTGCATTGCGATAGCCGTGAGATTCCCCTAACTCTAAAGCCCTGTCCCAAGCTTTTTTTGCTGCGTCACTAAGAGAAGAGTTTTTCAAATTTTTATGATCTAAAGGAACTGGTTGAATTGAGAGGTTTTCGTATCCAGCACTATCACCATAAGCAGCTTTGCGGTGATTGCGCATCACCCTTAGCATTTCTTTCTTATTGCCTGCGTATCCAGGGAAAGGCCCAAGTTCGGCTGCCATTTCTGCTGATGTAGCATAGGCAGTTCCGGTCATTATTGCGCTTATTGCGCCACAGATAGCCCTACCTTCATCGCTATCATAAGGTATGCCAGAGGCCATTAGTAAACCCCCA
>DBHM01000001.1:13264-34617 GCA_002296185.1 Alphaproteobacteria bacterium UBA828 | reverse complement strand
CGGTGCAACAAGGAGGCTTTAAATGCCTGATGTACTTGATACAGTTAAAAAATGGGTAGGCCAGCTTATTGAAGTTGGTTTATTACTAGTCGCGGTAGCGATTGTTGCCCAAATATTGTTTGGCAGGGACGTTGCGTTCCTACCAGGTGATGTTGTTGGTAACATTATACGTCTTGTTGATAGCCTCGGTGATAATGGCCTTGTCGGTATTATCGCTGTTGGTGTCGTCATCTGGTTATTCTGGAGACGTCGTCTATCCTAGACGGATAAAAACAGTTATTTATGGAAAAGGGGGCAAGATGCCCCCTTTTCTTATTTGGTCTTTATTTTATTCATCATCGTTTATTTCAAAAATGACATCTAAAGGACTTATAAAAGCTTTCAGATCCTCAAAGGCTGAATTAAGAGTTTTTAAATCACTAGTTCTAAGAACTAGTGTAGTCCCGTAATTATTATTCTTAACGAATGGATAACTTCCAATCTCCACTAATTTCCACTTTGTTTGTAATTCTCCTAATGATTTGGCTATATCGCCCTCCCCCGCCATAACAGATAAAGACTTGGAAAAAATCCTATTACCTGTTTCTAGTAAAGGAGCCACACCTTGGAACATTGCTTGCATAACAGCTGGAATTCCAGCCATAACGATAACATTGTCGACAATAAAACCAGGTGCCTTGCTTATTGGATTCTCAATTAATTTTGCTCCTTCAGGAATATAAGCCATTCTTAAGCGCGCCTCATTTAACTCCTTATCAGAACCATCATAATAATCCTTAAGAATTGCATGTGCATCGGCATTGAGTATATATCTTCTACCTAAGGCCTTAGAAACCGATTCACAAGTAATATCATCGTGAGTAGGCCCAATTCCCCCTGTGGTAAAAACATAGTTATGACTTTCACGTAATTCATTGATAGCCTTTATAATTTGGCTTTCCTGATCACGCACTACCCTGACCTCATAAAGATCAATACCTAACCTTATTAATTGACTTGCAATATAATTTAAATTTGCATCCTTTGTTCGACCTGAAAGTATTTCGTTACCAATAATAATTAATGCGGCAGTGATTTTATTTTGAGAATTAGGCATATTGGCACTCCGAGATGAATATAGTATGGCTATAAATAATAAATTAAATAATGTAACTTTTAAAAATATGGGATTAAATTAAATTTTCCAATTAGTTCTCTTCATATTTTTGAGTAATATAATGATCTTCTCATCTACCCTTATACCCGGAAAACTGGTAAAGCGTTATAAGCGGTTCCTTTCTGATCATATTTTAGATGACGGTAATACCGTTACTGCACATGTCGCAAACCCTGGCTCTATGTTGGGTCTTGATGAACCTGGGCTTAAAACCTGGCTCTCGATAAGTAATAACCCTAAAAGGAAGCTTAAATATACATGGGAAATAGTAAGGGTTAAACCTGGCAAATTAGGCTTGGTGGGGGTCAACACACAGCACCCCAATAAATTAGCTCTAGAATCAATAAAAGCCGGAGTTATTAAAGAATTATCAGGATATCCAAATATTAGAACAGAGGTTAATTATGGAAGTAGGAATTCAAGAATTGACTTACTATTAAAAAATGACTCAGGATCTGAGGCATTTGTAGAAGTAAAGAATGTAACACTAAAAAGAAGAAAGTTTGCTGAATTCCCAGATTCTGTAACTTCACGTGGAAGAAAACATTTACTGGAATTACAGGAATTATCAGAAAGAGGTAAAAGGGCAATAATGCTATTTATAGTTCAGCGTGAAGATTGTGAAGAATTTCGTGTTGCGAAAGATATTGACCCTCAATATTTTGAAGCATTTTCTAGTGCTATTGACTCAGGTGTAGAGGCATTATGCTATTCGTGCACTCTAAGTGGAGAGTCAATAAAAATAAATCGTAAGCTGCCTGTGATTATAGAATAAAACTATATTTTTATATTAATAATAAATCCTTGGAAAAATGATACAAAGCTCAATTAAAATACATGAAGACCAAGACTTTGCTTCAATGAGAATAGCAGGAAGATTAGCTGCTGATACTTTGGACTATATAACGCCATTCATATTACCAGGCGTTACAACCGAAGAGTTAAATACTATCTGTCATGATTTTGTTTCCTCTAAGGGTGGAACAAATGCCCCTCTGGGTTACCGTGGATATCCAAAGTCCATATGCACCTCTATCAATCATGTTGTATGTCATGGTATTCCAGGTGACCGGATACTGAAAGAAGGCGATGTACTGAACATAGACGTTACTCCCGTAGTCAATGGATGGCATGGTGATTCAAGTAGAATGTATTATGTTGGTAATGTTTCAACAAAAGCGAAGAGATTAATTAATATTACATACGATTCAATGATGCGCGGGATTGATACTATTCGACCAGGGGCAACGTTAGGTGATCTAGGGTATGCTATCCAAACTTATGCCGAAAATAATAGATGCTCTGTTGTGAGAGATTTTTGCGGGCATGGAACTGGTCAAGTATTTCACTCTCCTCCAAATATATTACATTATGGGCAACCAGGTGAAGGCATAACCCTAAAATCTGGAATGATATTTACAATAGAACCAATGCTTAATCTCGGCAGTTGGGAAGTTAAACTCCTAAAAGATGGGTGGACTGCTGTGACAAAAGATAAGTCACTCTCTGCTCAATTTGAGCATACTATTGGAGTAACGGATAATGGGTATGAAATATTTACCCTATCCTCTAAAGGCTATACTAAACCTCCTTATTAATTAAATTACATACTCTAATATTTAAAGGAATAAGTAATGGGAACCCTCAAAGATTGTGTAGCTCTTGTCACTAACGTCAAGCAATTTGTGGGTCTTGCCTCTGCTCTTGCTCTTTCAGAATATGGAGCAAAGGTCATTTGCACTGATGAATCTTTTAATACAGAATCCATGATAAAAAAATTTGCATTACAACATCCTAAACTCTTACCCACGAACGATAATGATATAAAAAAATTATCAAATAATATAATTGAAAAATATGGTCAAATTGATTTACTGGTATCCAATGATGCCTTTCCAGCTATAAGAAAAAAAATAGAAGATTTTTCTAAAGAGGAACTAAAAGAAGGGTTAGAGGCACTAGTAGGTAGACCTTTTTCTCTAATATCTTCAGTTGTTCCCTATATGAAAGAAAAAAAGTGCGGAAAAATAATTATGATCACCTCCGCTGCTCCGCTACGCGGATTACCAAATTACTCTGTTTATGCAACTGCTAGGGGCGCAGCAAACGCACTCACTAGATCCCTATCCCGCGAATTAGCACCATATAATATCAATGTTAATGCTATTGCCCCAAACTATATTGAGAGTCCCAGTTACTTCCCATCAGAAATTATGGAAGATGACAAAAAACGAGAAAAAATACTAAGAAATATTCCACTTGGTAGATTAGGAAAGCCTGAAGAAGTTGGCAAAATAGTCAGCTTTCTTGCCTCTGATGGTGGAAATTTCATAACAGGCCAAATAATACCAGTAGATGGTGGATGGTCATAAATAGATTTTACCTTACAACCATCACCAAGAACTGGCCTATTACTTAATTTTACTAAAATCAGCCTGCATAATATTTGCCGACGCGGCACCATCCATCATAGAATGAATCATATCATTATTTGGAAAAAGAGGACTGGGGTAGCATTTGCGACTCTGAGACAAACCTAGTCCAAGATAAAATTCTGCCAATTTATAAGTTAACGGTCCAGGGTTGATTAGTGGAACAGGTATATTCTCTGCTATATGACCTGCAGCCTGGTGCATAGTAGTAGAGCCTAATAGTATAACCTCAGCTCCGTCTTCTTCTATAGCTGACATGGCAGCACTAACAAGCTTGGGAAATACATCTTCCTCTTTACCTCCTAAAAGATTTTCAGGATCAGGCAGAACATTAATTGAGCGAACTGATGCCAATTTATTTTCTAGTCCAACCTCTTTTACACCTTTTTTGTATAAAGGAATCCAGCCGTCCCATTGCGTAACAACAGAAAACCTGTCGCCAAGCATTAAAGCAGTGCAGTATGATGCGCGACCAGGCCCTATAACTGGTATATTAAGGACGGATCTGAGTGCGCTCACACCAGAATCACTCATTGTATCGATACAAACTGCATCATAGCCCTCCTTCTCAGCCTCAACCCCCACCTCAAATAGAGCAATTTCACCAAGAACATAATCATGATGGCTATCGAGAATTGCGGGCCCTGCTTTAACACCCTTAAAATCAAAAGTAATATTTGGACCTAATTCCACAGCACCAAGTTGTGATTCACGGTTGCCGATACCTCCCTCATCAAAAGCAAAGGGAACTATTACTAAAACACGTTTCTGATCTGCCATACTTATTCTCCGTAACTAGTTTGAGGACTATAAATCTATTTCTTTATCCAGATGTAAGATTAATGAATATACACTATGAATAATTGAAGACAATCTTATTAAATTAAGGATATAACATATTAAAAGTGCTCTTGACCTGGTGACTGCATATGTGAAGATATATATAATTCAATAAGATTTCTCTGAAAAAAATAGATCAAATTTAAATTATGAGAAAAACATGAAACTAATTGGCGTAGACGTCGGCGGTACTTTCACTGACCTGATAGTCACAGATACAAAGACCAAGGATATACAAATCCACAAGGTCCCAACTACCCCAAAAGACCCCTCAATAGGGGTAACTGATGGAATCATGGCTCTATGTGGATTGGCCAACATACTACCAGAAAAAATAGATCACGTTTTTCATGGTACAACTATAGCCACAAATGCTGTATTAGAATACGAAGGTGCAAATACAGGAATGATTACTAATGAAGGATTCAGAGATGTCCTTCATATTGGACGCCATCAGCGACCTGAAAATTATTCTATAATGCAAGATATACCATGGCAATCGCGTCCTTTAGTTCCCAGGCGCAACAGATTGAGCGTAAAAGAGAGGATATCTCCGCCCTCAGGTAAAGTTCTAACTCCCCTTGATGAAACTGGCGTTAAGAAAGCGGCAAAAAAGTTTAAAGAAAAGGGAGTTCAATCAATAGCAATATGTTTCTTGTTTTCATATATTGACCCTAAGCATGAACTAAGAGCAAAACAAATTGTCCTTGATGAATATCCCGATGCCTTTGTAACAACCTCTACAGAGGTTGCTCCGCAATTTCGTGAGTTTGAACGTTTCACTACGGCTGCAATGAATGCCTTCATAGGACCTAAGGTAAGAAATTATGTTCAAATGCTGGAAAAAAGATTACTTGATTATAATATTCTAGCAGATCTACATATCATGGGTTCTAATGGCGGCGTGGCAACAGCACAAACTGTTGCTGATTTGCCTGTAATAACCCTGCTCTCAGGGCCAGCTGCTGGTGTATTAGGTGGAGCTTGGTCAGCAGCAAAATCAAAAAAGCGTAAAATTATAACATTCGATATTGGAGGAACAAGCGCCGACATTGGTATTGTTATTAACGGACGTTATAGTGAAGCTACAGCAAGAGACACTTGGATAGGAGGATATCCTGTCTTAGTCCCAATGATAGATATCGGGACTATAGGCGCTGGGGGAGGATCAATCGCTCATGTAGACTCTGGTGGAGCCTTCAAAGTAGGACCTAAGAGCGCAGGCTCTCAACCAGGTCCAGCCTGTTATAACAGGGGCGGAGACTTACCAACTGTAACTGATGCAAACCTGATACTTGGAAGGCTAGACCCCAAAAATTTCTTAGGCGGGGAAATGGCACTTGATATTGTCTCTGCTAACAGGGTTATAGGTAAGTTAGCCAAAAACCTTGGAATTAGTAAGAACGAGGCTGCAGAGGGTGTTCTGACTATCATGAACTCCAATATGGCCAACGCTATTCGCTCAAAAACAGTCCAGAAAGGCCTAGATCCGAGAGAATTCTCATTAGTTGCTTTCGGGGGGGCAGGCCCGCTTCATGGCGCAGAAGTAGCAGATATGCTTAAAATTCCTGAAGTTGTAATACCACCCTATCCAGGAATTACATCTGCTGAAGGACTACTTACTACTGATCTAAAATACGATCAGATAAAAACCGAATTCCAAGTAAAGGGCACAATAGACCTTGCTAGAATTAATAAGGACTTCAACCTCCTGTCTAAGGGTTTACTCTCACAATACAAAGCCGATGGCATCACGCCAGATAAAGTGAAGCAATTAAGGTTTGGCGATCTGAGATATGTTGGCCAGGGCTATGAGCTAAGAGTGCCCTTTCCAGAAGGAAAATTAACCAATAGCTGCATAGAACAAGTTTGGTCGAGTTTTCATAAACAACATAAGCGAGAATACGGCCATTTTTTTGCAGATAGTCCTATTGAGATAGTCAATATTCGTTTGACTGGAATAGGTAAAATGCCAAAAATTGGAAAAATAACCGTTAATTCTGGAGGTTCCTTAGATCTAGCTCTAGTAAAAAGAGCGCCCTCTATTTTCCGTGTAAATGGCAAATTAAGTACTATTAAAACCAGTTTTTATAATAGAGATTTACTTCCAGTGTTAAGGTCTTTTAACGGGCCTGCCGTAGTTCTTCAAAAAGATACTACAAGTATAATACCTCCGAATTGGACAGCAAAAGTAGATGATAGCGCAAATCTCATATTGCAAAAATTAAAAAAGAAAAAGGTTTAGTTCGATGGTAAAAACAGTTTCTATTCCTTCAACTCAAAAAAAGAATACACGTAATAAGAAACGAAGACCCTCAACATCTATAGATCCTGTAACTGCAAACGTTATCCAAGGAGCCTTAGAAAATATTGCAGTTGAAATGGGTTATAAGCTAATGAGGATGTCTTACTCGAGTATTATAAGAGAGTCAGAAGACTTTGGTGCTGCAATTATTGACCAAAGCTGCCAACAGCTATGCGAGTCTCGCCAAAGCACTCCCCTCCAAAGTGGTCCGATTCCAGGATATGTTCGAGGAGTTATGGATATTTTTAAAGAGCGTGGAGAAGCAATTAACGCCGGTGATGTAATCATGCATAATTCTGCTTATCATGGTGCAAGCCATGGACCAGATGTTGCTTTCCTAGTACCTGTATTCTTAAGTAGTAAGCTTGCGGGGTTTGCCGTTACAACTGCACACCACCTAGATATTGGAGCTCTTAGTCCAGGAAGTTGCGGTATAGTTGATGCAATGGATGCGTATGCCGAAGGGCTCCAGTTTAAAGCGCTTAAGGTGTATGATAAGGGCAAAAGAAATGAACCCATTTGGCAGCTTCTCAGGGATAATATTCGTGCCCCTGATCTTGTTGTTGGAGATATGGAAGCACAAATTTCTGCTTGTAGAATTGGTGCCGATAGATATCTGGACCTTATAAAGCAGTATGGACTTGAGACTGTTGAATTAGCGTCAGAAGAGCTTATGAGCTACTCAGAAAGACTCATGCGTAATGCAATTGCTCAATTACCAGACGGGTCATACTCTGCAGAAGGACACGTGGATGGTTTTATTAATGATCCAGAAAGACGACACTATAAGATTGTTGTAACACTTAAAGTCAAAGGAGATGAAATGACCGTAGATCTGACGGGCACATCTCCTCAGTGCGATGATAGACCAATAAACATGCCCCTTAAGGGAACGGTTGATTGTGCCATTTGGCTTACACTTAGATCTATTCTTCTTGATAGTGAAACATTTGGACATATACCGCAAAATAGTGGATTAATTAGGCCAATTAGCATAGTTGCTCCTGAAGGTAGCCTTGCAAATCCATCATTTCCCGCCCCAACAATAGCCAGATTCGTTTCAGGTAATATTGTTGCTGATACACTTATGAAGTCATTATCTAAGGCTGTACCAGACAAGGTAAGCGCAGGTGTGGGTAACTTAAAAGTCATAGCATTTAGTGGTCTAAAAGAAGGAACTCATTGGGTTCATATGGATATACATGAAGGCTCATACGGAGGAAGGTATGGTAAGGATGCAATGGATGCAGTTGATACCCTTTATGCAAATACCCGCAATAATCCTATAGAAGATATAGAGTCACACTTACCTTTAAGAGTAAGTCGATATGAACTTAGGAGTGACTCCAGTGCTGCAGGCAAATGGCGAGGAGGTATAGGATCAATACGTGAAGTAACTTTCCTAGAAGATAGTTTTATATCTATTGAAGGTGATGGACATGCCTTTCCGCCTTGGGGCTATGCCGGTGGTAAAAACGGAAAGGCCGCACGAGTTGTTTTACATAAGACCAATGGTAAAAAGGATGAACTACCCTCTATGATGCCCAATAGAAGTGTTAAGAAGGGTGAAAGCATAACGCTAACAGGTACTTGTGGTGGCGGGTACGGTAATCCACTAAGCAGAAATCCTGAACAAGTTACAGAGGATGTAAAGGATGGACTTATTAGTAAAAAAACTGCTTTATCTGATTATGGCGTTGTTTTAACTCGCAATGGTACGTTAGATAAAAGAGCCACCCAAACAAAGCGAAAATCATTACGCTCAAAAAAATAGGATCCAGGCTAATGAGAATAAAAGTCATTAATCCCAATACAACAATCGAAATGACAAAAAGTATAGAATCTGCTGCTGAACTAGTTGCGAGAAAAGGTACAGAAATTATTGCTGTGAGTCCTGATTTTGGGCCAGCTTCAATTGAGAGCTATTATGATGAGTATGTTGCCGCAACCGGTGTTTTAGACGAAGTGAGGAAGGGAAAAGAGGAGAATATTGATGCCTATGTCATTGCCTGCTATGGCGACCCTGGACTGCATGCCGCAAGAGAGCTAACAGATAAACCAGTAATTGGAATTGCTGAGGCATCCCTATACATGGCATCAATGCTAGCAGGTCGGTTTGCTATAGTAACTGTTATTCCAAGAATTCATATGATGCTCGAGGAAATGGTGCGTGGATATGGGATGAGTCATAAGTGCACAGATATATACTGCACGCCTCTTTATGTTCTAGATATTGAGAAAGATCCGAAATGCTCAATTGATAAACTCAGGAATGAGGTTCGTCGAGCAGTAATAGAAGGGGGTGCAGAGGCGGTATGTCTTGGATGCGCAGGATTTGCAGCTTTTGCTCAAGAACTTGAAGATGAGCTATCCGTACCTGTCCTTGATGGCGTAGTATGCGCGACAAAACAAGCAGAAATAATGGTAGAACTTGGAAAACGCACTTCCAAGGCCATGACCTATAGATCCCCAGAGAAAAAGCCTTTTAAGGGAATGTTTAAAGAATTCAGTACTGATATATCAGATTGAGACCAAAATATAGTAAATTAATGATTCCCATTTCAAATATATTACGAAAAATAAATATTTATCTAAAATAAAAATAGAAAAAATGATGGCGGCTAGAAAGAAGTGATACCTAGATATTCTCGAGAAGTAATGAGTTATATATGGACACCAGAAAATCGTTTCAAAATCTGGTTTGATATAGAACGGCATGCCTTAAGAGCGCAAGTTAATCTCGGACAAGCTCCCAAAAAAGCAATAGCTGACGTAGAGCGCGCTGGAAAGCATGCTATAAAAAAAATTGTTGACACAAAAGCAATTGATAAAATTGAAGCTAAAACCAAACATGATGTGATCGCCTTCCTTACTAACCTAGCCTCCCAAGTTGGCCCTAGCTCTAGATTTGTTCACCAAGGACTTACATCATCAGATGTCTTAGATACATGTCTTTCTGTGCAAATGACTCAGTCTACTGATATTCTTTTAAAAGATTTAGAGGCCCTGCTTAAAGCCCTAAGAAAGAGAGCTAAACAACATAAGAATACATTATGTGTTGGACGTAGCCATGGTATTCATGCGGAACCTACAACATTTGGATTAAAACTAGCTGGTTATTACGAAGAATTTCATCGCAATAAAAAGCGTCTTTTATTAGCTAGAGATGAAATTTCCGTCTGCGCAATTTCTGGACCAGTAGGCACCTACTCGAGCGTTGATCCCCGTGTAGAAAAGTATGTAGCTAAATGCCTTAACCTATCTCCTGAGAAGGTATCTACCCAAGTCATACCTCGTGATAGACACGCAGCTTGGTTCTCTACTCTTGGAATTATAGCAAGCTCCATAGAACGACTTGCTACTGAAATTCGCCACTTACAGAGAACGGAGGTAAGGGAAGTTGAGGAATTTTTTGATGTAGGGCAAAAAGGGTCTTCCGCCATGCCGCATAAAAGGAATCCAATTCTTTCTGAGAATATTACCGGACTGTCTAGAATAGTTAGAGCTACAGTGAATCCCGCACTAGAAAACGTATCGCTTTGGCATGAAAGAGATATTTCTCACTCATCTGTAGAGCGAGTATTTGCACCAGATGCCTCGATTGCTCTAGATTTTGCCTTAGTCCGACTAACAAATATTGTTGATAAGCTATTAGTTTACCCAAAAAATATGCGGCTCAATATCGATAGGCTTGGTGGGTTAATTCATAGCCAGAAAATTATGCTCACTCTCATTGAATCTGGTCTAAGTCGAGAAAAAGCCTATAAACTTGTTCAAAAAAATGCGATGAAAGTTCTGGATAGTGATAAAAATTTCCAGTCTCATCTTTTAGATGATAAAGAGATAGTAGACAGAATAGACATTGATTCTCTTAAAAAATTGTTTGATTCTCACGCATATGTAGAAAATATTGACTTTATTTTTAATCGTATTTTTCCACCTACCAAAAATAAGAAACTCACCAAAAAATAAACGGAGAAATTTTGATGAAAGTAGGAATGGATATAAATAACCACATAGCTATTGTTACAGGAGGTGGAAGCGGAATTGGAAAATCTACAGCACTAAGATTAGCCTCAGAGGGTATTTCTGTTACAGTTGCTGATTTAGATATTTCATCAGCTACACAGACCGTAAAAGAAATACAGTCTTTAAATGGTAAAGCAACTCCTATCGCAGCTGATGTTTCTGATTACTCTGATGTAGATCGCATATTCGAACACTGCGAAGACAATTACGGTCCGTGCACTCTTCTTTGTAATAACGCAGGGCATGCTCAACAAAAACCATTTCTTGAAATTACTGTCGAAGATTTTGACCGGATGGTTTCAGTACATCTACGTGGTATGTTCCTGTGTGCTAAGGCAGCCCTCCCAAGTATGCTTAAATCTGGAGATGGAGTTATAATAAACATTGCTTCACAACTAGGACATCTTGGAGCAGTTGAACTTGCACACTATGCTGCAGCTAAGGCAGGTATAATGGGCCTTACCCGCTCTTTAGCTCGAGAATTCTCAAAAACTGGTGTCCGAATTTTTGCCATTGCGCCAGGTGCTACTCGAACACCAATATTTGATTCTATCTCTGACGAGTGGCTAGAAACAAAAGCAGCCGAGTTACCACTAGGCAGGTTTGCTGAACCTGAAGAAATCGCAGAAACTGTAGCTTTTCTATCAGGCCCACTCTCTGGGGCTTTCGTAGGTCAGACTCTCAACCCAAACTCAGGCGATATAATGGTGTAAATCTTCATAATGAATGCAGGTAACTAATTATAATTGCGATTAAAAGGATAATTTAATGAGTAATAGAGACATGGTAATAATTACAGGTGCAGGTATCGGAATAGGAAAATCAACCGCACAGACTTTTGCTGCCTCTGGATGGCATGTAATTGTAACAGATGTTTTAGAAAACGAGGGTAAGGAGACGGCTGAGGAAATCTGTAAATCAGGAGGATCCGCAGAATTTCACTTGTTAGATGTTACAAGTAGTGAAGCAGTCAATGAAGTAGTAAATTCATTAGAAAGATCTCACGGTCCTTTTTCTGCAGCTATAGCTAATGCTGGAATTGCCCATAAAGTTTTATTTGATGAAATGACAGACGAAAAATGGGCACATACTCTAGATGTTGATCTGACTGGGGAATTTAGGCTTGCGCGTGCTGTGGCCCCTGGAATGAAAAAGTTAGGCAAAGGGTCCATTGTATGCGTATCCTCAGTTATGGGCACAACATACGGCTGGCACGACCACATTCAATACAATGCAGCAAAGAGCGGTGTTGTAGGGTTAGTGAGAGGTTTAGCCTGTGACCTTGGTCAATATGGAATTCGTGTTAACGGACTTGCCCCCGGTTTCATCAGAACAGCACAAGCGCTCTCAACTGTCCATTCAGTGGGACCAGAAGGCCTTGAAAAAGCTGCAGAATATATTCCGTTAGGTCGAGTTGGTGAACCTGATGATATGGCAGACGTATTACTATTCCTCTGCTCAGATGCAGCTAGATATCTAACTGGCCAAACACTAATTGTCGATGGCGGTCTTACTGTTGGTCGCTATTAACCACTCTCATATTACAGTAAACCAAGGCCTAACACATAAACTTATGTAGTAAATTACTCCTGCTTAAGCTGTGATGCTGCTAGGTCATTTAATCTATCAATTTCTGCTTTTATTGTGTTTTCGTCAACGGATATATTATTTTCACTTAAATCTGAGATGACCTTTCGGATCACATCTGCATCTCCAGCCTCCTCAAAATCTGCCTTTACTACAGATGTAGCATAATCAGATGCCTCCGCATCTGCCATACCCATTTTTTCCGCGGCCCAGAGACCTAGTAATTTATTCCTACGCGCTGCAACTTTAAATTGAAATTCTTGGTCATGCTTAAAACGCGCCTCTTCAGCTTTTTCGCGATCATCAAAAGTAGTCATTTACGAACCGTCTCTTTCTATTTACAAAATTGTGACTGAAACACTCAGTCTTTTAAATAAGATACAAAATAAATCATACTTAATGAATAATTAGTTTATACTTATATATTATCAATCTAATAGAGTATTTTTTTATATATAGTTTTATTAGCAGCTTAAACCGCTTTTAATACCCTAGATACCATTGAAACGTTGAGTAAACTTAAAAGCTAAAATGTGTACAGCAATAATTTTGAGACGTCCTAATCATAGATGGCCGTTAATTTTGGCTGCAAACAGGGATGAAATGCGAGATCGTGACTGGGAGGCACCTGGTCGACATTGGAATAGTTGTCGTCAAATAATTGGTGGACGGGATAAAGTTGCAGGAGGTAGTTGGATAGGAATAAATGACTATGGACTAGTTGCCGTAATACTAAATCGATCAGGTTCATTAGGACCTTCGAAAAATCAATCTAGTCGAGGCAATCTGGTGGTAAATGCATTGAAATATTCAACACCCTCACAAGCAATAAGTACTTTATTAGAAAAAGGGTTAGATCAATATTCTGGCTTTAATTTGCTTATAGCGGATACATCAGAATGTTTATGGTTACGTCACGATACAAAATCTCATCCACAAGTCAAAAATGTCCAGAATGGCTTATCAATGATTACAAACCGAGACTTAAATGACCAAACATGCCCTAAAATATCATATTACAAGAATAAATTCACATCCGCTAAATCGCCAAATATAGAATCAGGAGATTTATCAGACTGGGAGAAAATATTATCGGATGATGAAGGAAATAGCTCAAGTAGAGCAAAAAATACAGCTATATGTCTTAATACTCCTGACTATGGAACAGTCAATTCATCAATTATTGGTATGAGAATTTATAATTCCAGACCGCAGTCTGTGTTTTTTTTCTGCGACGGAGCCCCAGGATCTGTAAAATTTCGTCCTGTTAATCATTAGAATCTATAAGTGAGTAAACTTATTGCTGACAAAGATTGTCTTAAGTGCGCTAAAAGTCTATGTTTTTAGTACCGATTCTAAAGGTTACCAGACTTATAGATAGCTATGAAATAATCCCATTCCGGAGGCAAAAATGTCCCGTCGTAGACGGATTTACGAGGGTAAAGCAAAGGTACTCTATGAAGGCCCAGAACCAGGCCTACTAGTGCAATACTTCAAAGACGATGCTACGGCATTCAATAATGAAAAGAAGGGCACTATAGAAGGTAAGGGGGCACTAAATAATCGTATTTCTGAATATATTTTTTTACGTCTGTCAGAGGCTGGAGTGCCTACCCATTTCGTGAAAAGATTGAATATGCGCGAACAATTGATAAGAGAAGTTGAAATAATACCCGTTGAGGTAGTTGTTAGAAATGTTGCAGCTGGCTCAATATCAAAACGCTTAGGAATAATAGAGGGAACAAATTTACCCAGGACAATCATCGAATACTATTATAAAAATGATGATCTTGGCGACCCAATGATATCGGAAGACCATATAACTGCTTTTGGGTGGGCAACACCTCAAGAAATCGAGGATATACTATCTATCTCAATCCGCGTAAATGACTTTCTATGTGGGCTCTTAACTGGGATTGGAATTCGTCTAGTCGATTTTAAGCTTGAGTTTGGAAGGCTTTGGGAAGGCGATGAAGTTAGAATCGTACTTGCTGATGAAATAAGCCCAGATAGCTGCAGGCTATGGGACATTGAGTCTAACAAGAAACTTGATAAAGACCGGTTTAGACGTGATCTAGGCAATGTTGCTGAAGCATATCAAGAGGTTGCCCGACGCTTAGGGATTTTACCAGAGTCTATATCTGATAAAAATCATAGTGAGTCTGATAATAAAGAAAGCAGTCTTAAGGATTGATCAAATAGGATGATTTAATGGAATATCTTGCAAGAATAAAAGTCGTACTCAAAACGGGCGTTCTAGACCCACAAGGAAAGGCTATAGAAGGCACACTTCAGACACTCGGTTTCGACAATGTATCCGATGTAAGGCAAGGTAAATATATTGAGTTAAAAATTTCTGCAAAAAATAAGGAAGAAGCATCCCAACAATTAGAAAAAGTTTGCCACAAGTTACTCGCAAATACTGTAATCGAAGACTACAAGATAGAAATAGAAGGCTAAAAATTAAGTGCATGCATCTATAATTGTATTTCCAGGATCAAACTGTGATCGTGATATAAAAGTTGCGCTTACTGCAAGTATGAATCATGAACCAGAAATGATCTGGCATGATTCTAATGATTTGCCAAAAACTGACTTAATTGTTCTTCCTGGGGGATTTTCATATGGTGATTATTTGCGGTCTGGAGCAATGGCAGCGCACTCTCCAATTATGCGAGAGGTTTGCAAGGCAGCAAACCGGGGGACTCCTATCCTCGCAATCTGCAACGGATTTCAAGTCGCCACAGAAGCAGGGCTCTTACCAGGGGTTTTAATTAGAAATGCTTCTCTCCGCTTTATTTGCCAAGATGTGTGGCTTAAGCCAAACCCAAAAAGTAGTGTTTTCACAAGTATGTATAATGATGGTGACTTAGTAAAAATGCCTATAGCCCATCATGATGGAAATTACTTTGTAGATAAGACCGAATTAGACATCCTTAAATCTAATGACCAAATAGCATTTCAGTATTGCTCATCGGACGGGTTATTAGTTGAAGAGTCTAATCCTAATGGTTCAATAGAAAATATTGCAGGGGTTTTAAATAAAGAAAAGAATGTTCTTGGCATGATGCCCCACCCAGAGCGAATGGCAGACTTAGCACTTGGCGGGATTGATGGTAAAATAATGTTTGACGGACTTATTTCAACGTTGAACTAAATTTTAAAGGAACTCTGAAGTGCATAATAAAACTGATAGTAATCAGGTTGATAACGATAGATCAGCTCACACAAAAAAAACAATAGAAGCTCATGGACTGACTAATGAGGAATACAAAAAAATCTTTAATTCATTAGGCAGGAATCCTAATTTAACCGAGCTTGGTATATTTTCTGTTATGTGGAGCGAACACTGCTCCTATAAGTCCTCAAGGATATGGCTAAAAACACTTCCAACTGATGCTGAATGGGTAATCTGCGGTCCAGGTGAAAATGCAGGTGTAATCGATATTGGCGAGGGAAATGCTGCAATATTTAAAATGGAAAGTCACAACCATCCCTCCTTTATTGAACCTTATCAAGGAGCGGCAACTGGCGTAGGAGGCATATTACGCGACATCTTCACAATGGGGGCAAGACCTGTTGCAAATCTCAATTCACTTCGCTTTGGTGATGTTAGAAATGAAAAAACTAAGCACTTACTATCTGGAGTTGTTGCAGGAATTGGAGGATATGGGAACTGTATTGGAGTCCCAACTATTGGGGGAGAATGTAATTTCCATCAATCCTATAATGGAAATATAATTGTTAATGCTATGACAGTTGGTCTTGCAAAGACAGACAATATATTTTATTCCGCAGCGGCCGCCGTTGGTTATCCCGTTGTATATGTTGGTTCAAAAACAGGACGGGATGGAATCCATGGAGCAACTATGGCGTCTTCAGAATTTGATGATGCGTCAGAAGAGAAACGCCCTACTGTCCAAGTTGGAGACCCATTTACAGAAAAACTATTATTAGAGGCCTGCTTAGAATTAATGGAAACAGATACAATAGTTGCAATTCAAGATATGGGAGCAGCGGGTCTAACTTGTTCATCTGTTGAAATGGCCGATAAAGGTGGAACAGGTATAGATCTCAACCTGGACCTAGTGCCAATTCGGGAAGTTGGAATGACACCTTATGAAATCATGCTTTCTGAAAGCCAGGAAAGAATGCTGATGGTCATCAAACCTGAATCAGAGGAAATAGCTCAGAGTATTTTTAAAAAATGGAAAGTGGATTTTTCTATAATAGGAAAAGTTACTGATACCGGTCGTTTAGTATTGAGAAATAGCTCAGGTATAGTCGCCGATATGCCCGTACGTCCTCTCGTTGACGATGCACCTATTTATGAGCGGCCGTGGAAAGAGATCTCTAGGCCTGAAGAATTAGTTATCTCAAATTTACCTAAGAATCGAGCTCTAAGCCCAATAGAAACTCTCTCAAAATTAATCGAATCACCTGATTTATGTTCCCGCCGTTGGATCTGGGAACAATACGACCATATGGTCATGACAGATACGGTCTACCGACCCGGAGGCGATTCTGGAGTTATTCGTGTACATAACTCAAAAAGGGGATTGGCCATAACCACAGACTGTACCCCACGATACTGCAAAGCACACCCGGAGTCAGGAGGTGCACAAGCCGTTGCTGAGGCATGGAGAAATATAATCTCTACTGGTGGCCATCCACTGGCAATTACCGATTGTCTTAACTTTGGAAACCCAGAGAGGCCAGAGATCATGGGCCAATTTGTAGGATGTATAAAAGGGATTAGCAATGCATGTCGAAAGCTAAACTTTCCAGTAGTTTCAGGAAATGTATCTCTTTACAACGAAACACTTAGTAAATCGATATTGCCCACCCCTGCAATTGGAGGTGTAGGTATAATCGAAGATATTGACTGTATGGCAACCATCAACCTTAAAAAACCTAACGAAGACCTAATTCTTATTGGTGAGACTCAAGGACATCTCGGGGCATCTCTATACCTCCGTGAGATTTATTCAAGTGAGGACGGCGCACCTCCAATAGTGGATCTAGATGCTGAAAAGAGGAATGGAGAGTTTGTTTTAGAGCTGATTAAATCAAGGACTATTAATACCTGCCATGATATTTCTGATGGCGGCATCTTAATTACAGTTGCAGAGATGTGTCTTGCCAATCATCAAGATAGCCTAATTATTGGGGCTAAAATATTTAAAAAACTCGATAAAACATCTCTAATATCATGGTTATTTGGGGAAGATCAGGGTAGATATATTATATCCTCACCTAAAGATAGAACCGCGAAATTAATAGAAGACGCTATCTCAGAATCAGTCCCCATAGAGACTATTGGAGAAACAGGTGGAAATTGTATATCTATTAACAATATAGATAAGATTAATATTGAAGAATTAAGAGAGATCCATGAGAAATGGTTACCAAAATATATGACAAATTGATTGCAATATGAATAATTGAATACAATTTGAAAGTTAGAGAGTACAGACATGCCTATGGATAAAGAACATATTGAGCGCCTTATCCTTGACGCTATTCCAGATGCAAAGATCAAAATAGAAGATCTTCGAGGGGATGGCGATCATTATGCAGCCTATGTAGTGTCAGATGTCTTCCAGGGAAAAACACGTATCGAACAGCATAAAATTGTATACAAAGCACTTGATGGCCGTATGGGAGGCGAATTACACGCGCTCGCACTTCATACTGGATTACCCGAGAAAAACACTGAAAAATAAAAATATTTAGATACTTAAGGCAAGAAAATTATTTATTTAGGAGAAAAAAATGAGTGATACAAATGAAAATAACGCTGTCTTCGAGAGAATTCGCAGTACTTTAGAAAGCACTGATGTTGTGCTTTTCATGAAAGGGACAGCTGTTTTTCCACAATGTGGTTTTTCAGCCCTTGCCGTACAAGTTATGAGTCTTCTGGGTATAAAGTTTCTAGGAGTGAACGTCCTTGAAGACCCCGAGGTAAGAGAGGGAATTAAAGAGTTTAGTGACTGGCCAACTATCCCTCAACTATATGTAAAAGGTGAATTCGTAGGTGGTAGCGATATTATAAAAGAAATGTATGAGGCCGGGGAAATAGAGAGTTTTTTCGAGTCAAAAGGAATAGCCACAACGCCTCAAGACCAGACAAATAGTGCAAATTAAAGATAGTTCCCTTATCGCGAATAGAACTCAATTACTAAATTTGGCTCCATAGTTACAGGATAAGGAACATCTTCTAGTTTAGGAGACCTCACGTATGTTCCTTCCATCTTATTATGGTCGACTTCCATGTAGTCTGGAACATCACGCTCTGGAGACACTATAGCATCTAATACGATGTTCATCTGCTTGGATTTTTCCTTGAGAGAAATCACATCCCCTTCTTTCACTCTATAACTGGGAATATTAACTCTTTTGCTATTAACTAAAACATGCCCATGATTAACTACTTGTCGTGCAGCGAATACAGTTGGAACGAACTTCATTCTATATACAACCGCATCGAGACGACTTTCAAGCAAAGCAATCAAGTTTTCACTTGTGTCACCTTTAGCTCCCACCGCATCCTCATAATAACGATGGAATTGCTTCTCTGTGATATTGCCGTAGTAGCCCTTTAATTTTTGCTTAGCTTGGAGCTGAACTCCAAAATCAGATAACTTACGTCGGCGCTGGCCATGTTGCCCAGGGCCACTTTCTCTTCTATTAGTTGGACTTTTAGGACGTCCCCAGAGGTTCTCCCCCAACCGACGACTAAGTTTGTACTTTACCTGTGTTCGTTTACTCATTTTTTGGCCTATAGCCTTTCCTCACGCTAACACTTCCTGCTCCGACGAACCTAAAGGCTCCAGCTCCCCAATGGAGACGCGTCTATTAATAGTCACGTTGCAAGAATGTGCCGTTTTACGAATTAAATCCGTAAAACGGCCGTCAATATAGCCCCCCAAAATCTCAAGTCAAACGCAATTAACATTTATTAACTAAAATTGAGTAAATTTCTGTAAAATCATGTATAAAATTGGCTCAAATTAACACTTTCCTCGTGTTAATTTCTTTACCATCCCATAAAGTGTTTGTACATCTTGACGTGTAAGTCCTGTCCGCAAAAACATTGCACGCATATTTCTAATCATCCTGGGTTTCATTTCTGGTGTTGGATAAAAACCACGCTCGTCTAGAGCAGTCTCCAAAAAATCAAAGAAACTAGCCAGCTGTCGCTTATCTATAGGTTCTCGAGAATCAATGCCCTCAGTTTCTAAAGCTACATGACTTCTGTTTGTATACCACTCATAACACAATATCAGAACAGCCTGAGCTAAATTGAGAGATGTAAAATTTGGATTCAGTGGAATAGCAATTATGGAGTCAGCTAACTCAATTTCTTCATTATCTAGGCCAGTACGTTCCGGGCCAAAAAGTAATCCAATTCTCCTACCTGATTTAGTTGCTATGCGCACTTCATCTGCTGCTGTTCTTGGGTCAATTACTCTCTTCATAACCTCACGTGTTCTTGCAGTAGTTGCAAAAACTAAATCTAGATCTCCTAATGCATCAACTAAGGAGTCAAAAACTCCAGCATTAGCAATAATTTCATCAGCACCTGAGCAGGCATTTAAGGCTTTTGGATTTGGCCAACCGTCTCGAGGCTTTACTATTCTTAAGTCCGATACCCTACAATTTAGCATCGCTCTAGCTGCAGTCCCAATATTTTCTCCAAGCTGAGGCCTACATAAAATAATAGTTGGAGAAATATCAGTATCAACGAACTGTGTGGAAGTATCATTAATCATTTTTATGTTGGTCATCTTTTCTTCAAAACATATATCAAATATCTCGCCGCCAACTAGTGCCTTCAGCACTATCCTCAAGAATAATACCTTTTTTCTCAAGAAGTAAGCGTATACGATCAGCTTCAGCAAAATTCTTTTTGTCACGAGCAAAAGCACGATCATCGATCAGCTTATCAATTTCATGAACTGAAAGACCATCGTCGGCATCTAATTCATGAAACCATGATTCAACATCTCTATTTAAGATTCCAAGAAGATAACAAGAGGCTAACAAAGAACCTTTTAATTGAGATCGAGTTAGATCATCTTTTACTTTATTTAGCTCACTAGAAATTCCATAGATTTCATTTAAAGCTGCTGGTGTATTTATATCATCTTCTAGTGCTGAAATAACTCCACTTGAGGGGAATTTATGCTCTTCCTTTACATCGATATCTTGAGCAGCCCTTAAAGCCTTATACAACCTATCAATTTTATTTCTGGCCTGATATAAATTTGACTCATTCCAGTCAATCGGTGATCTATAATGGCTACTTAGCATAAATAACCGTATTACCTCTCCAGGGAACTTCTTTAAGGCATCACGGATAGTGACAAAATTTCCAAGAGACTTAGACATTTTGTCTCCGTCAACAGTTAAATATCCATTATGAACCCAATAGTTAACAAACTTGTGTCCAACACAAGAACATTCAGACTGGGCAATTTCATTTTCATGATGCGGAAAAATAAGATCTAAACCTCCTCCATGAATATCTAGAGTTAAACCAATATGTTTCCGACTCATAGCAGAACATTCTATATGCCATCCCGGCCTACCACGTCCCCAAGGGCTATCCCAACCAGGTAAATCTGGATTACTTGGTTTCCACAATATAAAATCAGCAGGATTACGTTTATATGGGGCAACCTCTACCCGAGCACCTGAAATCATTTCATCAAGAGTTCGCCCGGACAAACGTCCATAATTAGAATTACTATTTACATCAAAAAGAACATGATTATTTGCTTTGTAAGCAAAACCACCATCAACTAAGTCTACAATCATCTTAATCATTTCAGGAATATGATCAGTAGCAAGAGGTTCTATAGTCGGCGGAAGAGCATTAAGTTCAGCAATATCACTATGGAACGCATCAATTGTTTTAGAAGTAATACTATCTATAGATACACCTGATTTAATTGCTGCATTATTAATTTTATCATCTATATCAGTTATATTTCGAACA
>DBHM01000001.1:0-12954 GCA_002296185.1 Alphaproteobacteria bacterium UBA828 | reverse complement strand
ATATCAGTTATATTTCGAACATAAATGACATTTTCTTCGCCATAGATTCTACATAAATTACGGAAAATTACATCAAATACTAAAACCGGCCTAGCATTTCCGATATGTGCCAGATCATAAACAGTTGGCCCGCAAACATACATACCAACCCGTTCTGGGTTTACAGGATGAAATTCCTCTTTACGACGGCTAAGGGTATTATAAAGCGACAGCCCCAACCTAAACTCCTAAAAAAAATTAATTTGAGCGCCCCATTAGGCGCAACTTAGTTCTCTCTCGACCTATAAGCGGTAGCAGATTCTTTAGTTCGGGTCCATGCTCCTTACCTGTAATAGCTAATCTCAGGGGTAAAAAGAGATCTCTACCCTTTCGTTGAGTCTCTCTTTTGAGAGAGTTTACCCATTCTCCATAAGTATCTTCATTCCAAGGCTCTTTAGGTAACAACTTAATAGCAATGTTTAAATAATCCTGTTCAGTGATAATTGGATTACCTGAACCTTGGCATAGATTCCACCATTCACTTGCCTCGGAAATAGAATCAATGTTTTCCCGAATAGACACCCAAAACATTTCATCTGCCTCCTTAATTCCCAAACGATCACTGACAGAATTAAAGGGCATTTCACGAATTAACTGCCTATTAAGTGCCAAGAGATCCGTCTGGTTAAACTTTGGAGGATTTCGACTGTAGTTAGAAAATTCGAAGTCATTTACCAAAGAAGAAAGCTCTTGACGAGCAATAAGGGGGAGCGAAGTTCCTAAATATGTTAGAAAAGAACAAATTGCCATGGGTTCCAAACCACTTTCTTTCAAGTCTTTCACACTAAGACTGCCTAGTCTCTTTGAAAGGCCATCACCACCCCTATCAGTAAGAAGTGGAAGATGAGCAAACAATATTTGCTTTTTCACATTCCCCAATGCCTCAAAGATCTGTATCTGCACAGCTGTATTAGTTACGTGATCCTCACCTCTTATAATATGCGTTACACCACATGAGATATCATCGACGACTGAAGGCAAAGTATATAGATAACTACCGTCTTCTCTAATAAGAACAGGATCACTTATATTATTAGTATTATATTCCTGATCGCCGCGAATTAGATCTCCCCATTTGGCCGGATTACCATCAAGCAGGAATCTCCAATGGGGAATTCTACCTGTAGATTCTAATTTTATTCGCTCTGCATCACCTAAATGCAAACCTCTACGATCATATATTGGAGGTTTTCCAGCTGATAGAAGTCTACGCCTCATCAAATCAAGTTCTTCCCGCGTATCATAACAAGCATACAAACGTCCAGATTCCTTTAGTTTGATAACAGCCTCTTTGTAAAGCGATAATCTAGATGATTGAAAAATTTCCTCATCCCAAGATAGACCAGACCACAAAAGATCATTACGAATAGATTCTGAAAATTCGGAACGTGAACGCACAAGATCTGTATCATCATGACGCAAGATAAATTTACCATCCAACTTCTGGGAAAATAGCTTATTAGCCAATGCTATGCGTAAATTTCCTACGTGAATATTCCCGGTTGGACTTGGTGCAAAGCGAGTAATTATAGACATAAATAGTATCTTTCACATTACCAATTTAAGAGTCAGCGCGAAATTTATTGGTGATTGGATATCTTCTTTCCTTACCAAAGCTTTTCCTTGTAAGCTTCACACCTGGTGGAGCTTGTCGTCTCTTATACTCGGCAATATCTAACATATTCCATATTTCTGAAATAGTATCTTTTTTATACCCTACACTTTCTATCTCTTGGATTGTTTGTTCATTCTCTACAAGGCGGTATAGGATATCATCAAGAACATCATAAGGCGGCAAAGTATCTTCATCAAATTGGTCATAGGCTAATTCTGCAGACGGTTTTTTGTGGATTACTCTCTCAGGAACTACAATTCCTGAGGAACCCAGAGATCCCGTTGGAAAATTCATATTTCGCCATTTTGCTAGATCAAAAACAGTTGTCTTATATACATCTTTTAAAACTGAATAGCCTCCACACATATCGCCATAAAGAGTTGCATAACCAACTGACATTTCGGACTTATTACCAGTCGTCAAAACCATAGCTCCAGATTTATTAGATAAGGCCATAAGAATAATTCCCCTTATCCTTGCTTGAATATTTTCCTCTGTGGTGCCCCCTTCCCCAGAAGCTAGGACCTCAGAAAGCCCTAATTCAAAAGCACTTATCAATGAATCAATTGGTATGGTGCTAACCTCCACTCCGAGAAGATGAGCAGAGTGATAAGCATCCTCAAGAGAATCTTTTCCTGTATATTTAGATGGCATTGTTAAGCAACGAACCTTACCTGGGCCCAAAGCGTCTACAGCTACAGCCGCAGAAAGTGCAGAGTCTATCCCGCCGGAAAGACCTATCAATACCCCTGGAAAACTATTTTTCTTTACATAATCTCTTAAGCCAAGAGTGATTGCCTTATATATTAAGCTTAACCTCTCTTCTTCACCAGTAATTACATTGGATTTACAAATACAGGTATTATTTTCCTTAGCCCAGTTTGTTGAAATAATTGATTCCTCAAAAACAGGTGCTTTTACTTTAAGTATACACTCAGATGAAAGTGCAAATGATCCTCCATCAAAAACAAGCTCGTCCTGACCTCCAACTTGATTTACATATATCATAGGTAGCCCTGTTTCTTTTATTCTAGAGACAGCGTGGGATAACCTCTCATCTTCTTTTTCAGACTCAAAGGGAGACCCATTAATACTAATTAAGATTTCCGCACCAGATTCTTGAAGGCATTCAGAAACATCTGAGAACCACATATCTTCACAAATCATACAACCAAGGCGAAACCCTCGAACATATATTGGTCCACCAAGATCACCAGGATTAAAAACTCTCGCCTCATCAAATACTCCATAATTTGGTAAATGATGCTTGAAACGCTGAGTAGCTACCCTACCTTCTTCTAAAAATAACAAACTATTATACAATAGGTCATCCTCAACCCAAGGCGCTCCAAGTATAATAGATGGCCCCCCATCTTTTGTATGATTAGCTAATTCCATAATTGCATTATGAACAGATTCCTGAAATGACCGCTTAAGTATTAGATCTTCAGGGGGATAACCAGTTATCACAAGCTCGCTGGTAACCATTAGATCAGCCCCAAGTGTCGAGGCTTCATCTCTTGCTTGAATAACCTTTTCAAGGTTACCTTTTATATCACCAACAGTTGGGTTTATCTGTGCTATACAAATATTTATCGTTTTTGCCATTCTTCAAAAACCTAATTGAACATAAAAAATAGCTCAATATTTTTTTAAGTTTATTATACTACGATTTGGATTTCTGTTTTGCACCTCTCAGAAGGAACTCACGACCAAGTTTGACTTTCTGATCATCATCATATGCAACAATATCTGCAGTTGCGTATGTTTCAGTCCATGTTTCAGGTATATATGAACCTGTACCTATAATATCAATTGGAGTCTCAGCACTTGCCATAACACGACACTTTTCCGGACCAAAACCAGAGGATGCAACTATCTTTACCTTTTCAAACCCCTCTTCGTTTAAAGCATCCCTCATATGATATATTGCTGCAGCCGTTACGCCTGTCCCTACAAGCCAGCTTAGTTCAGATTCGTTTCGGTACTCGCGAACGGCCCTAGGGCAATGTCTATCTAAAACTTCATACGAGAGAGCCATATCTAGCCCTTCTAAGTATCGCCCTCCATGGGTATCAAGTCTAACAGCAACCTTACCCGCTCGAGCTAGATTCGGAAAACTCCTACAAACTTCTAATGAATCTGTAATTTCTAAACCAAAATAGTCCACCAAAACAGTTAAATCATCATCCGGAAATGCCTGATTATACATTTCTGCCGCCCTCAGTGTTGAACCTGCGTAGCCTACAAAAGCATGGGGCATTGTACCAATGCCAGCTTTTGTACCAAAGTAATTTGCTGTTGAATCGTTAGCACTTCCGATAAAGCCTATTGCTCCATTCTTACGTTTTGCTGACTCTGAACCCACACTCGCAGCATAAGCCATCATTTCAGCCATCTCAGTACCCGCGCAATGCCTTGCATCCATAGCCACAAAAGATACATTAGGAAGAGTAGCGCACATATTATAGGCATTGTAACTCGCTACACATGCCGCCCCGATCCTTTGGAGATATAAAGTCTCTAGATCAACGAGAGCATGGAAAGAGCCTGTCAGATACATAAGCGGCTCACCTGCGCCAACCCAGTCTCCCTCTTGAAACCTAGTATCAATAGTAATTTCAACTCCACGCTCTAAAGTGACTGCCTCTAACCACTCAAGCATTAGTCGTGGGGCAAAACAGACAGGTCGCCTCATAAAAATTGCGTAAGTTACTTTCTTATCCCCAAAACGTCCCACTGTTTCACGTGTTTTTACAAAATAACGATCGGTATACCGGGATATTTCAGAGCTACTAGGCAATATTTCTTTCGCCATGATCGTCGCACCTTATCTTACGAATGTATAATAATGGTAAGTGATCTACAGCCTCATTAATTATTAGCGATTAATTCCGTTTCAGTAGAATCTTCATTTCTAGCTATTTGCTCTGCAACTAAGAACGCAAGTTCAAGGGCCTGAGAAGCGTTAAGTCTCGGGTCGCAATGCGTATGATAACGATCCGAGAGACCTTCCTCAGTTATAGCCTGCGCTCCTCCTAAGCATTCAGTAACATCTTGACCGGTCATTTCGAAGTGCACTCCTCCAGGATATGTACCTTCTCCATGATGAACTGAATAAAAGCCCCTAACTTCTGCTAAAATTTGATCAAATGGCCTTGTTTTATAACCATTGCTGGATTTGATAGTGTTACCATGCATCGGGTCGCAAGACCAAACAACTTTTCTTCCTTCTTCCTTAACCCTACGAACTAACTGAGGTAACTTTTCTTGTACGGCATCAGCACCCATTCGACTGATCAGAGTTAACCTGCCAGCCTCATTGTCAGGACTCAGAATATCTATAAGCTCTATTAATTCGTCTGGCCGAATAGTTGGCCCCACCTTTACACCAATTGGATTTTTTACACCCTTTAAAAACTCCACGTGTGCGCCGTTTAGCTGACGCGTACGATCACCGATCCAAAGCATATGGGCCGAACAATCATACCAACTCCCAGAAGTAGAATCTACACGTGTTAACGCCTCTTCATATCCTAAAAGTAGAGCTTCATGAGAAGTAAAAAATTCTGTCTCTCTAATTTGAGGGGTAGTTTCTGAAGTCATACCGCACGCTGACATAAAGTCTAGAGATTCTGTTAATCTTGCAGCTATGTCACGGTAACGCTCACCCTGTCGTGAATTTGCAACAAAGCCCATATTCCAACGCTGAACTTCTTGTAGATCTGCGTATCCTCCTTGAGCAAAAGCACGGAGTAAATTAAGCGTAATCGCAGATTGGTTATAAACACGTAATTGTCTTTCGGGGTCTGGTCTACGAGCAATAGGATCGTATGACATATCATTGACCATGTCCCCTCTATAAGATGGCAACTCCTCTTCACCTATAATCTCAGTATCAGCAGATCTAGGCTTAGCAAATTGACCTGCCAATCTACCAACTTTTACGACTGGCCGTTTTGCTCCATATGTCAAAACAACAGCCATCTGTAGCATAACACGAAATGTGTCTCTTATATTGTCCGCATGAAACTCAGCAAAACTTTCTGCACAATCGCCTCCTTGCAATAAAAAGGCCTGACCATTACAAACATCAGCAAGGCGAGATTTAAGACTCCTTACTTCTCCGGCAAAAACCAATGGAGGTAAAGACCTCAGCCTATCCTCTACTGATTTTAATTCAGCTAGATTGGTCCAGTTTGGCTGCTGCTCAACTGGTTTTTGTCTCCAACCCTCTGGGCTCCAATTCTTTGTCATGGCAGAACTCCTAGCAGAAAATACTGCTTGAGCAGGTGCCTATACGCTTAATTTAATAAATTTTCCACCCTTTTGAGTATGGTATTTATAAACTAGCCTAAGAAGGCCCTAATTTATACATGGTCACCAGCTCCTCAGAGGAGGTCGGATGAACAGCCATTGTAGAATCAAAGTCATCTTTTGTAGCGCCTGAATTGATAGCAATCCCTAGTATTTGAGCCATTTCTCCAGCTGCTTCACCCACCAAATGGCATCCTAGAACTCGACGGCTAGCTCTTTCGACAACAAGCTTCATAAATACCCTACTTTCACTCCCAGAAAGAGTATGCCTGAGAGGACGAAAATCTGTTTTAAATATATCTATTTCAAACTTTGAGGCTCTTGCCTCCTCCTCTGTTAACCCAACAACTCCAACCTCAGGTTGAGTAAACACAGCCGTGGGGATATTTATATAATTAGGTAATTGCGGATTATTATTGAATAAAGTTTCCGCCAAACACCTACCCTCATTAATAGCTACAGGAGTTAGATTAACTCTGTTAGTACAATCACCTACTGCATAAATATTATTTACTGAACTCATAGAACCTTCATTTACCTCAATAGCGCCATCCTTATCTAATTTTAATCCTACCTTATCGGCACCTATATCGTGTGTATTAGGATGCCTACCTGTAGCAAAAAGAATTTTCTCTGCAACCAATTCGACATCATCGTCTGTGATTACTCTAATACTATTTTCCGATTCTATGATATTTTTAACAGAAGACTTTAAACGTATATCTATACCACTTTTTTTCATCTCTTCACAAACAAACTGAGTAACATCAGAGTCAAACCCCCGAAGAATCATATCTCCTCTATAAAGCAAAGTAACATGAGATCCTAATCCCGCCATGATACATGCAAATTCACACGCTATATATCCACCACCAACAATAATAATACTCTTTGGTTTTTCCGGGAGATTAAACATATCATCTGAATCAATGGCTAAATCAATACCTGGAATTTCCGGCATGTTTGGATAGCCACCAGTTGCAATTAAAATATTCTCGGCATGGAATATCTTCTCATCTACAATAACTTCATTAACACCCATAAGGCGCCCACGTCCTCTTATAATTTTAACTCCAGAGCCATCTAGTAGCCCTTCATAAACTGACTCTAACCTTTTCAACTCTTCAACTTTTGCGCCCATAAAAGCCTTCCAACTGAATGAGGACTCTTTTAATGACCAGCCATATCCTGCCGCTTCTTCAAAATGATCAGAAAATTGAGATGCATACACTAGTAATTTTTTTGGAATACATCCACGATGGACACAAGTTCCACCTAGTGCATCCTCTTCAATTATTGCTACACTAGCACCATAACTTGCGGCTCTTCGTGCACAAGCTACCCCACCAGACCCTGCACCTATAATTAAAAGGTTAAAATCAGACAACTTTTCCTCCGTGCTAAATATAAAAAACAAAGCTTGGCTATTTCTTCAGTATTTGTAATCCTATAAAAATAATGCATAAAAAATGCCCCCAGCATAAACTATCTTTATTGCCAATCAACATGAGAAGGCGGCACTTTCTAATAACTATAGCAACCTCGGGACTAGTTGCATTATCAGTTAGAAACAGCACTGCAATAGCAGAATCAGATTATTGGGACAAGAAAGAACGCTGGCTGAACTTAAGGCATGTTTGGACTAATGAGGAAATTACAGTTACATACTGGAGAAATGGTCATTATAAGCAAAATGCTCTTATTAGTATAGATAATATACTTCGCGATTGGCGAACTGGAGAAATTGGCAATATATTTTACCAACTTCTTGATCATCTTTTTCAAATTTCTACTGCTGCAAAGATACAACCTGAGTATGATATACTATCAGGATTTAGATCTTCGAGTACAAATAATTGGCTAGCTAAAAAAAGTGAGAATGTTTCAGTCAATAGCCTCCATACTATTGGCATGGCAATAGATATACGCCATAGAACAATGCCAACCAAAGTACTTTTTGATGTTGTAAAGAGCTTAAAACTTGGGGGCGTTGGGTATTACCCAAGATCTGACTTTATTCATATTGATGTCGGACCTGTACGTACATGGATTAACAATTAAAATAGCTTTAAGTTCTCAAAAAAAAGAACAATGCACGAGTGACATCATCAGGATTCTCCTCAGCAAGAAAGTGCTTGGATTCTATTCCACCACTTATAAGGTCGATTGTACGCTCCCCCCAAACCTCAGCGACATTACACCAAGTATTAATTTTACTATCGTTTCCCCATAGCACTAGCACAGGACACCCAACCTTTTTATCTAAATCATTACGATCATCAACTAAGTCTATGCTAGCAGCAGCCCTATAATCCTCACAAGTAGCATGAATCATCTCACTGCTCGAAAAGCAACGCTCATATTCCTTAAGCGCCGTTTCATCAAATATTTCTAGTGACCCGCCCCAACTCTTTAAACACCAACGTAGAAAGAAGTTTGAATCCTGCCCAATTAGAACTTCTGGTAAATTAAAAGGCTGTGATAAAAAAAACCAATGATAGTAACTTAAGGCCTTGTTCATATCTGTATTTTCAAAAGTCCACAATGTTGGAACTATATCTAATACAGCTAAGCGTGTGATTCTGTCTGGAAAATCAAGCGCCATACGATGAGCAACCCGACCTCCTCTATCATGGCCTATCACTGCAAACTTTTCATGCCCTAATTTTTTCATAAGAGCTACCTGCTCTTCAGAAGATACTTTCTTACTATAGGCTCGATGACTATGATTTGATTTAGGCTTATCAGAATCTCCATACCCCCGAAGATCACTTGCAACTACAGTAAAGTGTTGAGCTAGAAATGGCGCAACACGATGCCACATAAAATGATTCTGAGGATAACCATGAAGTAACAAAACCGGCTGCCCGTAACCAGCAGTTTTTAAATTAATTTTCACTCCGTCTACATCAACTATATGACTTTCAAAACCATCAAACATTGAATTGCCCCCAGCGTAAAAAATTCAGAGAAATCTGATATACTAAGTTATAACCAATCATTTAAATGAATAATTATGAGCTAAATACTCTTCAGATTGCATTTCATTCAATCTCGAGATAGTTCTATCAAATTCAAAATTTCCCGTCCCCTTAGGATACAGCTCTTCCGGCCTTACATCAGCTACTATAACTAGACTAATCATATTCTCATAAAGTACATCTATAAGCGTGACGAATCGTTTTGCTTCATTCCTTTTCTCAGGTCCCATCTGAGGGACTCCTTCAATAAGGACTGTATGAAAAGAAGACTGAACTGCTAAATAATCTGCTGCACCAAGAGGTTTTCCGCACAACTCATCAAAAGTAAACCAGGCTACACCTTTTGCCGCCCTATCGACCCTTAATAACCTTCCCTGAACTTCTATTTCTACAGGTATGAAATATGATTGCCCGGTTAACTGAGAAAAAGTTGCACCTAAGTAATCAATATTTTTCTCGCATATTGGTATCATATATAGATCAGCCTGCTTTAAATATAGTTGTCTAAAATCCCCGTCTCCAGAAAGTTCTATAACATTCATTTTATTTTTCACGGTTTCTATAAAAGGCATAAATCGATCTCTATTTATCCCACCATAGTAAAGTAGATCAGGAGCCCTATTTGAAGTAATTACTATAATCACACCAGAAGAAATGAGGCCATCAAATAGTCTTCCCAGGATCATTGCATCACCAATGTCTGTAACTTGAAATTCGTCAAAACATAGTAATCTAGTCTTATTAGAAATTCGGAGAATTATATTTTCTAATGGATCTGGGTTATTATTACCTGATACTTTTGTTAGGTTAATTTCTTTATGTATATCCTGCATAAACTTGTGATAATGCACTCTCTGCTTACGATCTATAGGTATGCAGTTATAAAAGAGATCTAAAAGAAATGTTTTTCCTCGCCCAACGCTACCCCACAAATAAATACCTCGGATATCCCTATATTTATTTGAAGGGCGAAAAAACCTGCCAATAAAAGAGGTCTTAGAAACTGAAGTTTCATTAAGAATGTGAGTATATAGTCTATCAAAATACTCAACTACAGATGCTTGATTTAAATCAGAAATCAACTCCCCACCATCGATTAACTCCTGATAAATAATCTTGGGACCCCTACTATCAGTTTTCATTTTCATAGCACATACTAATCTTTATATAGAAATCCAAATAATCCTAAAAAAATTATTTTCCTTTATATAATTATACATTACCATGATTATATGATTGACTTTAAACATTTAAATCCTCCCGGTACGCCAAATAACTTCTTCGCTGCCCCTCAATCCCTTGGAAACAAGCAATCCAATTATGATAGCCCAGTATTTGTAACTGACAATCATAGCATTATTGATGCCTTATACAAAATTGCCACTAGTGAGCCACGGACTAAATTGCTTAAAATAGATAGAGATAAAGGTCGGATGGAGTTTTTACAAAGGAGTCTAATTTTTCGCTTCCCAGACTATATAGATTTAGAAATCCTGGAAATCGAAGATAATTACTGTTCGGTGAATATATATAGCAGATCAAAATATGGCTCTTATGATTTTGGAGTGAATAAGAAACGGGTGGTTCGTTGGATGGAAAATCTTAGAAATTTATTCAAAGTCAAAAATGGTTAATAATAATAAATTATCCATATAAAAATTATGCAAGCAATTATTAGCGACATAATTTATACAGGTAGTGGAATACTCAAAAATTACGCTATTATCATTGATAATAATGGCCTTATTCACTCTATCTTACCTCAAAAAAATATTATTCCAGAAATATATAAGAAAATTTTTCATGAGTATATTTTGGCTCCAGGTTTTATAGACCTTCAAGTAAATGGGTCCGCAGGAATGATGTTTTCTGATAAACCTGACCTTGAAACCATTGAACGGATGGCTTCTGTCCAACAAAGTCATGGGGTAACAGGTATCCTTCCTACCGTTATTTCTGGGCCTACAGAAAATATGAAGCTAGCCGTAGAAGCAATAGATAAAGCTATAGGAAATATTCCTGGTATCCTTGGAATTCATTATGAGGGACCATTTTTAAATCCTAATAAAGCTGGAATTCACGATGTAAAATGGATAAGAAATAATGATAAATCGATTGTACCTTTCATTTACCCCAGTAGACACGGAAGGACATTAGTAACTTTAGCTCCTGAGTGCGTTTCTAGTAGCGACATAAAAGAACTCAAATCTTCTGGTATTATTATTTCTGCAGGCCACACTTCTGCTGGGCCTGATATTATTGATGAAGCCTCAAGAAATGGCCTTACTGGAATAACACACCTTTTTAACGCAATGGATCAACTTGGATCAAGGCAACCTGGAACTGTTGGGGCAGCTTTGACTAATGACAATCTTTGGTGTGGATTAATAGGGGATGGGTTTCATGTTGACACAAGGTCAATATCGCTTGCCCTCAAAGCAAAGCCTAATGGGAAACTATTTCTTGTGAGTGACGCCATGGCACCTGTAGGGTTAGCTTCGATGAAATCCTTTCAAACCTGTGGGAAAAAAATTCATGTAAAAGATAACCGCTGCTTGACCGACAAAGGCGGACTAGCAGGATCCTTATCAACGTTGGACAAAGCATTACTATTTTGCATCAAAGAACTAGGAATACCTATTGATGAAGCTCTACGTATGGTATCGACATACCCAGCACGTGCCATTAATGAAGGGGAACGAAGAGGAATGATAGAACCTGATTATATCGCAGATTTAGTGTCCCTAAATAGAGAATTAAAGCCAACCAAAACATGGATAAATGGAAGGCTGATCAATAAATCACCCTCCCAGAATTCTTCTGAATGAGAATCGGTATAGATATTGGCGGATCTAAAATTGCAGCTATCGCTATAAATAGCGATGGTATTTTACTGTCAAAAACTCAAATTCCTGTATCGCAGAATTATTCTGAATTGCTTTCCTCTATTTTTTCAATTCTAGAGTCGCTGGAAACTAATTTAAACATGAAAACTGCTTCCCTTGGGATTAGTGTAGCTGGCCACTTATCATTAAACGGAAATATATTGAGTGCTGCTAACCTACCTTGGATAGTAGGAAAGGACTTACGCTCAGACCTCAGACAGGCTTTTCCAAATTGCAAAATTTCAATTGCAAATGATGCAAAATGTTTTGCAATTTCTGAATCATACGATGGTGCAGGCGCTAATTCAAAATTAGTATTTGGAGCAACTTTAGGAACTGGGGTTGGCGGAGGAATAGTTTTTGATGGCAATGTATTAGACGGGGTTCATGGTATATGCAGCGAGTGGGGTCACATCCCAATGCCCTGGAGAAAAGATGATGATGGAGATTCCAGACTATGTGCCTGCGGTAAATGTAATTGTATCGAAAGCTGGATAAATGGAAAATCGCTATCAACTGACTATCAGGAACTTTCGGGAAATTATTTAGATGCAAAAATGATTACAAAAAAAGAAATTGAAGGAGACCCTTTAGCGTCCAAAGCACTAAAACTTTATAGTGATAGACTAGCAAGAGCTTTGGCAATGATAGTTAATATTCTTGATCCGGATATAATAGTACTGGGTGGAGGTCTCTCAGAGATTAAAAGTATTTATAATGATATTCCAATAAAAATGAGGCCATTCACAATTATAGAAAAAACAAGCACAAGAATAGTGAAAGCGCATCATGGGCAAATCAGTAGCGCCCTCGGTGCAGCAAGGCTAGCTTGATATTAATTAAACTGATATTTTAATAACAAGTAAGTATGCTCTTCCGGATTTTATCTTTTCTAAAGTTTTAATTAAGATTACTCAACTCTAAATTTAATTTCACAACCTCCACCACTCCAGGCCATATTAAAGACAACATGCCAAATACCCCCTTTATCCGTTGCTTCAAATGACCCCACTCTTTCACCACCACTTGCTTTCACGGTAGCTTCCTGAGATAGAAAATTCCCCTCATAATCACCAGTCCAAGCACCTCGAGGATTTTTAGCAAGAAGTTTAAAGGC
>DBHM01000024.1:7912-37029 GCA_002296185.1 Alphaproteobacteria bacterium UBA828 | reverse complement strand
TACCAGGCTGCGCTACACCCCGATCCACTAAAACGATACTAGTCGTTTTAGGCTTTTAAAGTAACTAAAACAAGTGTTACAATCAAAAAGCTAAGTTATCATATCAGAGATTGCAACTCTGGGGGAGCCCACTATGTGGCTGAGAGGTCAGTTGATCTGACGACCCCTCGAACCTGAACCGGCTTATACCGGCGTAGGAAAGGGTATTGACTATTATCAAACAAAATTCAAAAAAAGAAGATGAAATCTTTAGCATTATTAATGCTAAGGTAGCTTTCGGTGATACCGTGTTATTTGATAACCTTAATTTATCACTTTTTAAAAATAATATAACCTGCCTACTTGGCTCTAGCGGTGTAGGTAAAACATCACTACTCCGACTAATTGCAGGACTGATCCCGCAGGATCAAGCAACAAAAACTAGTGGCATAAAAGGAAGAATTGCCTTTATGGGGCAACAAGATTTTCTGCTACCCTGGTTAAGCATAATGAACAATGTGCTTCTTGGTGCACGCCTAAGAAAAGAGTCTCCAGAGACTGAAAAGGCGATGAAACTAATTCAAAGACTTGGCCTTTTACCACATTTAAACAAATCTACCGCCCAATTATCCACCGGTATGAGACAAAGAATTGCATTGGCTAGAACAATTATGGAAAACCAACCTTTAGTTCTAATGGACGAACCTTTTGCATCACTCGATGCAGTTAATAGATATAAAATGCAAAATATAAGCGTAGAACTCTTAGCCAAAAGTACTGTGCTTATGGTCACTCACGATCCATTGGAGGCTTTACGAATAGGAAACCAAATACTCATAATGCATGGTGATCCTGTAAAATTGACGCAGCTTAATACTGAAGAATTGGGGACCCTACCTAGGGACCTTACAGATAATCATGTGATTCGCTACCAGAAAGAACTTTTAGAATTACTCTCAATGGGTAATAAAATATGACTGCTATAAGATTAATACTTATTATAATTGGCTTAGGGACTGTATGGCAGATAATTGTATGGGCGTCCCAAGTACCACACTACATTCTCCCGAGCCCAATCAGGGTAATAGAAAGCTGGATTAATAATTATCTACTAATTTTAGATCATGCATCCACAACACTTATTGAAATAGGATTAGGATTAATTATAGGCACTATCTTCGGAACAAGTAGTGCATTAATAATAACTTGGTCAAATTCTTTGCGACGCTGGATACTCCCATTATTAGTAGCATCTCAAGCGATTCCTGTTTTTGCTATTGCACCTTTGCTAGTCCTTTGGTTGGGGTATGGCATGACTTCAAAGGTGGCGATGGCAGCACTAATAATATATTTCCCAGTAGTCGCAAGTTTATATGATGGTCTTAGAAGAACTGAAATTGGATGGCTTGACTTGGCTAAAACTATGAGTGCCAGCAAATGGTCAATTCTATTTCATATTAGAATACCGGCAGCATTGCCATCTATGGCTTCTGGCTTACGTGTTGCAGCCGCAGTTGCACCAATTGGAGCAATTGTAGGTGAATGGGTAGGAGCAAGCGCTGGCCTTGGATATCTTATGCTGCATGCAAATGGGCAGATGCAAATTGATCTAATGTTTGCAGCACTTCTCACACTAACAGTTTTTGCAGTTATCATATATTTTATTATCGACTATCTTCTAAGGATATTAATTCCTTGGCAAACCGAAACTTCTCTTGAAGATTACGAGGAAAGAAAATGAATTTTAAAAAATCTTTTGCCTCCACCATTAGTGTAATTGGGGCCTTATGTATTTTTACTTGCTTGATAAGCATCACAAATACTGTCAAATCGAGTGAAGAAGAACAGTTAGAAAAAATAACAGTTTTTCTTGACTGGTTTATAAACCCTGATCATGCACCTCTTTTTGTTGCCCTGGAAAAGGGGTATTTTACAGATGCTGGATTAGAAGTTAAATTAATTTCTCCATCAGATGCAAATGACCCACCTAAATTAGTTGCTGCAGGAATTGGTGATATAGCGATTTCTTATCAGCCTCAACTTCACATGCAATATGGTGCAGGCATTCCAATTAAGAGAATTGGGACTCTAGTTTCGACTCCATTAAATACTTTACTTACTCTTTCTGATAGCTCTATTAAAAGCATCGCAGATCTAAAAGGAAAGAAAGTAGGATACTCCGTTGGGGGATTCGAGGAAATATTACTTGGTGCAATGCTTGAAAAGCATGGACTAAAAATCAGTGATGTAACACTAATAAATGTAAACTTTTCTCTTTCTCCAGCACTTTTGAGTGGTCAGGTAGATGCAGTTATCGGTGCATACCGAAATTTTGAACTAAATCAGTTATCTATAGAGGGTCATAGTGGAAAAGCTTTTTATCTCGAAGAAGAAGGAATTCCTGCTTATGATGAATTAATTTTCATTGCAAGAACCGATGATCTTCATGAAGGGAAATATAGACGATTTATCGATTCTATTGAGCGTGGTGTACAGTTTTTAATAAATCATCCTAAGGATAGCTGGAAGCTATTTATAAAAGGAAGACCTGAACTAAATAATGAATTAAATATTAGGGCCTGGGCTGATACACTCCCCCGTTTTGCACTAAGACCTGGAGCTCTTGACCTTAATAGATATAAGAAATTTGCAAATTTTATGGCTTCTAGAGGGCTTATTGAAAAACCAGGCGTTGTAGAAGAATATGCTGTAGAACTAGATTAAGTTCTTATTAAATATAGTAGTATTCAATAATAATAAATTTCAGCATGATTCCTCAATTCACTCTTGGCAGGATGTATGAGAAGGATGATATAATGTACCTAACACTTATTTATTAATTTTATAATTATAGGGGAAAATATTTGTTTCGTTCGGCTTTACTATTTTTAGTTCTTTTTATTACATGGCTGGCTCTATCAGGTCACTATAGTATTTTCCTGTTAATCTCGGGGGTGGTTTGTGCAGGCCTGAGTACAATCTTAACTCTTAGGATGAACAAAATTGATAATCTCCCCCCTGAAGTTAACTTTACATATAGGTTGCCTTTATTTTGGATATGGCTCGCTAAAGAGGTTACTACCTCTGCCATTAGCGTTGCTTATCATATTTTACATCCTAAGCTACCAATTAATCCTATAATTCAAACTATATCTGCACAACAAAAAACAGATGTTGGCCTGGTGACATACGCTAACTCTATTACCCTTACCCCAGGCACATTAAGTACGAATGTAAATAAAGAGAGCATAGAAGTACATGCCTTAAGCAAAAACTTCATAGAAAGTTTAACAGATAGCGAGATGAATCTGAAGATTGCAAAACTCGAAAAGTCGCAGGAAACAGACTCATGATATTTATGGTAGCATCAGCCGCACTGCTATTTACGATACTCCTTGGTCTTACAAGGGCTTTTGCAGGCCCAACTGTTTATGACCGGTTATTGGCTGTCAACAATATGGGTACTAAGATTGTTCTATTAATAGCAGTAATTGGGTTTTTAATGGGGCGACCTGATTTCGTTGATATTTCTCTACTTTATGCACTTCTTAATTTTATAGGGACAATTGCTGTGTTGAGGTTTGTAAAACAGCAGCGTAGGCATGCAGATGAATAGTATTATTATAGATATATTTGGTTGGATCCTGATTGGTTCAGGAGCATTTTTTGTTATGACAGGAGGCCTTGGACTCCTAAGACTTCCTGACGTTTATTGCCGTATACACGCTGCAGGGCTCACAGATACTCTAGGAGCAGGACTTATGATGGTGGGCCTTATGCTTTATGCGGGGGCTACGTTAGTAACAGTAAAACTAATTCTAGTTTTAGTTTTTTTGCTTTTTACTAGCCCCACAGCTTCTCATGCTTTAGCCCATGCCGCAAGATTAGATGGTGTAGTCCCTTGGACCAAAAAAAATACAAAGGAGAAAAGAAAATAGATTTATATATAAACATTATTATCCTTATTTTTGTTTTGCTTACCGGCATAGCTGCAGTTTGGCTTAGAAATTTAGTAGCTTCAGCAATGCTACTAGGCATATACAGTCTATTAATGGCAACCCTCTGGGTTGTACTTGATGCTGTTGATGTTGCATTTACGGAAGCTGCAGTCGGGGCTGGTATTACTACAGCACTACTTCTATTTTCTATCTGGTTAACTGGAAAACACGAAAAAAAGTCCACCAAAAAACCATGGTTACCTCTTATTGGAGTCATTGCAACTGGTGGATTACTCATATTCGGAACAATTGGCATGCCAGACTTTGGTGACCCTAATGCTCCTGCACATTTACACGTTGCACCCTATTATCTGCAATATTCTGTATCTCAAACTACCTCGCCTAATGTCGTTACCGCAGTTCTTGCATCATATAGAGGGTTTGACACTTTAGGAGAAGTTACAGTCATATTTACAGCAGGAATTGGCGTACTAGCACTTCTAACAGGACTAAGAAGAAGGCGAAGATCTCAAAAGCTGGAGATTAAAAAATAATGAAAGATTATTTAGTATTACGCGTTGTATCTAAACTCCTAATACCGTTCATCCTACTCTTTGGTTTTTATGTCCAGATGCATGGAGATTATGGTCCTGGAGGCGGTTTTCAAGCTGGTGTAATTATTGCCTCTGCACTAATACTTTACGCAATAATATTTAATATTGGTATAGCTAGAAAAGCTGCTCCTATGTGGATTATTACATCTATCTCATGCGTTGGCTTATTACTATATGTAGGTGTTGGTATAGCCACTATGATAGCAGGAGGACAATTTCTTGAATACGGATTTCTATCAACGAATAGTGCGAGTGGAAATCATACGGGAATACTCATAATTGAGATTGGTGTAGGTATTACTGTTTCAGCAGTTATGCTTATGATCTTCTTTAGCCTGGCTGGCCGACGTTAGCATGGATATCCTAGAACAATTAAACTACTGGGCAGCAATTAGCCTAGCCATGGTAGGATTATTTACAATAATGTCGCGTGGACATTTGATAAAAAAACTAATTGGATTAAGCCTGTTCCAAACATCGGTTTTTCTACTTTTTATTACTATTGGGAAACTTTCTGGTGGCACTGCACCCATCATATCAAAAGATTTTTTATATTATTCCAATCCTCTACCTCACGTACTCATACTAACTGCAATTGTAGTCAGTATCGCTACTTTAGCAGTGGGTCTAGCACTTTCTGTCGCGATAAAACGAACCTATGGCACTGGAGAGGATGACGAACTGGAGGACCTTGACCGCAATGAAGGTGAACCATGATATCTGATCAATTGCCAATAATTCAGATAGTAATATTACTTGTGGCATCTCCACTTTGTGTAATTTTTAGAAATGGAAATTGGGCTTGGGCTATTGCAACTTTATCCACCTGGACAGTCCTCGGAATAGTTTCATTTCTAACTTTTAATATTATCCAAGAAGGTCCTATTAGTTACCATTTAGGAGGTTGGCGCCCGCCATTTGGGATAGAATATAGTTTAGATTCTCTTAACATTTACATTATCCTACTTATAGTCTTTATCGCCTCAATAATCCTTCCTTATTCCAAGGGTATAATAAAAAAAGAAATAGAACATAATAGAAGACATCTTTTCTATTCTATATTTCTTTTAGCGTTATTGGGTTTAATTGGCATAGCTGCTACAGGTGATTTATTTAATGTTTATGTTTTTCTAGAGATTTCTTCATTAGCCACTTATGTTTTGATTGGGCTAGGTCGCAAACGACAATCCCTAAAGGCCGCCTATCGATATCTTATTCAAGGAACTATAGGGGCAACATTTATACTAATTGGTATTGGCTTCTTGTATTCGATGACAGGAACTCTGAATATGTCTGACCTGTCAACAAGGCTTCAACCAATTATAGATACAAGACCAGTTATAGCAGGGATTTCAATCATAACTGTAGGTATACTAATAAAACTTGCTTTATTTCCCTTACACTTATGGTTACCAGCAGCATACACCCACGCCCCGACAGTTGTTTCTGCGTTTCTAGCCGCAGTTTCAACAAAGGTAGGGGCCTATCTGCTTCTAAGATTTATATATTCAATTATAGGACCAAGTCTAACTTTTGATTCTATTCCCCTACTTGAAATTCTTTTATCTTTAGCCTCACTAGCGATTTTGGTAGGGGCAATAATAGCTATATTTCAAAATGATATACGTCGATTACTTGCATTCTCAAGTATTAGTCAGATTGGATATCTTGTAGTTGGTATTAGTATACCCACTGTCACCGGTCTTACAGGGGGAATTGTTCACATTGCTAATCATGGTATCACAAAAGGAGCCATGTTTATGACAATTGGCTGCATAGCTTACAGCGTAGGTGAAACTAAATTAAAAAACCTTAAGGGTTTAGCTAAACGTATGCCATTTACTTCAGCAGCCTTGTTAATAGGAGGACTCAGTCTTATTGGAGTTCCTGGCACAGCGGGGTTTATCGGTAAATGGTACATAGTCCAAGCTGCTCTTGATTATGGACTTTGGCCTGTAGCAATAATAGTACTATTAGGTTCATTACTCGCAATCATATATGTTGGTAAAATTTTAGAATCTATATACTTCTCAAAGGGTGAAATAGTTTTTGGTAGAGTTGAAAAACTATCATTTTATCAGATCATTCCAGTATGGTTACTTATTATTGCTACCATATATTTTGGGATACATACGGATCTAACACTTGGTATTTCAATTGAGGCGTCAAACACTCTAGTGGGAGGACAATGATGCCTGAAGTGTTTACGATACTCTGCATAGCAATACCCTTAGGTGCGATTCCTCTTATAATAATATTTGGTAACCATCCAAATTTACGCGAATCTATATCTCTTTTCTCCTCAGCTGCTATGTGCGTAGCTGCCTCCTTAGTTGTATCAGAAGTTCTCTCTGGAGGAAGTCCAACAGTAATATTTTGGGAAATAATCCCGAACTTACCTTTGTTTCTAAAAGTAGAGCCTATAGGTGCCCTATTCTGTCTTGTGAGTTCATTTCTTTGGATTGTCTCAAGTCTATATTCTTTAGGATATATGAGGGCAAATAATGAGCAAAATCAGACTCGTTTTTTCGCTTATTTTTCTGCTGCCCTTGGATGCTCTGCAGGTATAGCATTCTCAGGAAATATACTAACATTATTTTTATTTTATGAAGCTCTAACACTTTCAACATATCCTCTTGTTACTCACTCCGGCACACCGGAGGCGCAACGTTCAGGTCGCATATATCTTGGCATATTACTTACCACATCAATTATGCTTCTATTACTGGCTATGCTTTGGACTTGGATAGAAATTGGATCATTAGATTTTATAAAAGGAGGTATACTTTCTGGAAAAGTTTCAGATGGCACTGCCGCAGTACTATTAATTTTATTTATATTTGGTGTTGGTAAAGCTGCGATAATGCCATTTCACCGGTGGCTCCCTGCTGCGATGGTTGCCCCCGCTCCTGTGAGCGCATTACTTCATGCAGTTGCTGTCGTTAAGGCAGGTGTCTTCACAATATTAAAACTTACATTTTATATCTTCGGATTTGATACCATAACAGAATCTGCGAGTGGTTCATGGCTTATATACGTTGCTGGATTTACTATAATTGCTGCTTCATTAGTAGCGTTACGAGAGGATAATCTTAAGCTCCGTCTAGCATATTCTACTATTGGGCAATTATCCTATATTGTTTTAGCTGCCTCGCTTGCTAATGCTCAGGCATTTAGTGCAGGTGCATTTCATATTGCTGCACATGCTTTTGGTAAAATAACTTTATTTTTCTGCGCGGGAGCAATCTATACTGCAATGGGTAAAACTAAAGTATCTGAGCTCAGAGGTATTGGGAGAAGTATGCCAATAACAATGACTGCTTTTATTATCGGTAGCCTTGTTATGATTGGTCTACCACCAACAGCAGGATTTGTTACAAAATGGAATCTTATTAATGGCGCCCTTAATGCCGATAACTGGTTTGCAATATCTGTTATTATTATTGGGACAATACTAACTACATCTTACTTAGCCCCAATTATAATTTTAGGCTTAAAAAGTGAAAGTCACCAAAAAAATAGTAGTAAAATATCAACCTATTCAGAAGCGCCTCTGACTATGCTTTTAGCTATAGTTATTACTAGCATCATCTCTATAACAATGTTTATTTATCCTGATTGGGCAACAGCTCTTTCAGAACTTGCAACAGAGGGACAATAAAATGTCTCATAAAAAAAATAGTTCTGATTACTGGCTAGCAAAAAGGAAAACTATACGAAAATTGTGGATGGTCCTAGTAATAGTACTTATACTAAGTGTTACCTCTGATCTATTATTTGATTCACACGGTAAATTTATTGTGAATGATACATTCGGGTTCAGCGCATGGTTTGGCCTAGGTTGTTGTGCTGCAATGATTTTTGTCAGTAAAGGGCTTGGATTTTTCCTAAAGCGTAAAGAAAATTTTTATTTTGATGATGGTGAAAAATCTAATTCATCTAAAAATAGTGGTGGGGAATAATAAATATGCTTTTTCCACCAGGACTAATTCTACTGATTGCTGGAGTTTTGATTTTAATAATTCCCAATAAAAATTCACAAAGATTAATAGCATTAGCTGCACCAGTATTTACATTGGCAATTATTTGGACAATTCCAGAGAATACACTCCTATCTCTTAGCTGGATAAGTAATGACTTAATAATATTAAAGCACGACTCACTAGGACGATTATTCGCGACTATATTTGCAATTATGTCCCTTATAGGGACCATTTATGCAATAGGCGCACGAATGAGAAGGAAGGAATTAAGTTCCACTTTTTTTTACGGAGGATCAGCAGTTAGCGCTTGCCTAGTAGGCGACCTTATTACGTTATTTATTTTTTGGGAAATTATGGCACTAGCTTCTTGCTATATAATCTTAAAGGGCAACACGCAAGCTGCTACAGCAGCAGGTAAAAGATATATAATCATTCATCTTTTTGGAGGCGCTCTCTTCCTAACAGGTATTGCTGGACATTGGATTGATAATGAATCTATTACCTTTCAAGCAATGGCTCTTAATACCCCTGGGCACTGGTTAATACTAGCAGCTTTCTTGATTAATGCTGGAGCACCACCCTTTTCCTCCTGGCTGCCCGATGCATACCCTGAATCTAGCCCCGCAGGTATGGTTTTTCTATCAGCGTTTACGACTAAAACAGCGGTATATGCAATCTTAAGAGGATTTGCAGGAGAAGAGGTGCTAATTTATTTCGGACTATTTATGGTTTTTTATGGGATCCTTTGGGCACTTCTTGAAAATGATATGAGACGAATACTGGCCTACAGTATTGTTAACCAAGTTGGGTTTATGATTACAGGAGCAGGAATTGGATCCGCATTAGCTATAAATGGAGCTACCGCTCATGCTTTTACACATATTATATATAAAGCATTACTATTAATGTCTGCTGGCGCAGTATTGCAAATGACTGGGAAAAGTAAATGCATAGAACTAGGTGGTCTCTATCGGACCATGCCGTTAACAACTATGTGCTGTATAATAGGGGCCTTATCAATATCTGCTTTCCCACTAACCTCAGGATTTATATCTAAATCAATGATAACCGAGGCTGCGTCAATAGGTCACCTCTCAATTGTTTGGTACCTGCTTGCAGCAGCATCTGCAGGGGTATTCCTACACGCAGGCATAAAATTTCCCTGGTTTGTCTTTTTTCAGAAAGACTCTGGATTACGCCCAAAAGAACCAGCGCTATTAATGCAAATTGCAATGATAATAGCAGCTATACTCTGTATTATTATCGGTATATTCCCTAGTATTCTCTATAAAATATTACCTGGAAATATTGATTACATTCCTTACTCGGGAGGACATGTGGGGACTCAATTTCAATTACTATTATTCTCAGGACTGGCGTTTTTCTTATTCCTACCTTTAATGAAAAGAACTAATACTATAACATTAGATTTGGACTATATTTATAGAAGGCTAGTCCCCTATATAGCCAATAATATTTTATATATAAATATAAAATTAAGACCAAGAATCAAAAATACTTGGGAAATATTAATCTCTTGGTCACTGACAAGATTAAATATAAACAACAGACAAACTCTTAAAACAATATCAAGTGTTACTGCAGGATTATCTGCCTTTTGGGTTGTGATAATTCTATGTATATGTCTATTAGTTTATTATAGCTAAGATACTACAAATATTCACTAATAGAGACTATAAGCTAAAATCAAATCTTAATAATAATTAACTTAACTGATATATAAAATATAATGGAATAAATCATGGAAATATCTGGTGAAGTCAAAATTCCTTTCAGCCAGCAATCTGTATGGGATGCACTTAATAATCCTGAAATACTAAAATCCTCATTGCCAGGCTGTGAAGCAATAGAAAAAATCTCAGATGTTGAATTTACAGCCAAGATTTCAACAAAACTCGGACCAGTAAGAGCTAAGTTTAACGCAAAAGTTAACTTAAGTGACCTGGACCCACCCAACAGTTATAAAATTTCTGGAGAAGGTCAAGGTGGGCCAGCTGGATTTGCATCCGGCAGTGCGGCAGTTTCTCTATCTGAGACAGATGGAGAGACGCTTTTATCTTATAATGCAGAGGGTAATGTTGGAGGCAAATTAGCACAAGTAGGGTCCCGGCTAATAGAATCTGCATCACGAAAACTGGCAGATGAATTTTTTAAAAATTTCGCAGATACTTTAACTGCTCAACAAAACGGAGCTGAATCTAGAATTGAAAAACAAGGCATTCAAAATCCAGAAGTAAGTATTGAAAAAAATGTATCAAAAGAAAGAAAACACTCTGGTATACCCTTTAGGGTTTGGACTGCCTGTATTTGCGCAGCAGCAATTATATTAATTCTGGCACTCACCTTATAATACGGAGATCTAATTTGTTACTTATTTCGGTAGTGAATGAAGATAGCGGGATAATAGGTAATATACTAGAGATGACCGAGAAACTGTCGGAGTTTAGTATACGTGTTGCTGTTGCTATGTATGAACCAAATTCTGAGATCGATAAGAAAGGTAAAGACACAAAATATCATCAAGAGTGTGGAGCAAAAATAACTATAGCTAATACCCTTAACCGAAAGGTAAGTCTAACAAAAAGAGAAGACAAGAATACCTATATTGATGATATAGATAAACTTAAAGAAAATGATTTAGTCTTTATTATAGGATATAAAGACGCACCTAAAGATAATAGTATATTTTTACAAAAAAACGGTAATCTGTGTCTTAAATTAAACCCCTCATACTCTAAGGTTAGGGAAATTGTGGGAATTAAGAGTATAACTGATACCATTCATACAATAGTATCTGGAGAAAAATAGTGAGTGAAGAAACCCCGCAATCAGTAAATGATTTCTTAGGACTCCTATCTCAAAATTCATATATCGCTGATCGTAATCTTGCAACTACCTTATTTGTTTCTTTTCAGTTAGGAAGGCCTCTTTTTATAGAAGGTGAAGCAGGGGTAGGAAAAACAGAACTTGCTAAAGTTCTATCACTATCTCTGGGACGTAACCTAGTCCGCTTGCAGTGCTATGAAGGTCTTGACATATCATCTGCTGTTTATGAATGGAACTATGCGCGTCAAATGATAGAAATTCGTCTTTCAGAGGCTGCTGGTGAAATTGATCAGCAAAAGTTAGAGGTAGAGCTTTTTTCTAAAAAATTTCTTATTCCCAGACCCCTCTTACAATCAATAGAAACAGACTCTAAAGGCCCACCTGTACTTTTAATAGATGAGATAGATCGTGCAGATGAACCCTTTGAAGCATTTCTGCTTGAATTACTCTCTGATTTTCAGATCACCATCCCAGAAATAGGCACGTTGAAGGCTACAAAACCACCTATTGTAGTTATTACCTCTAATCGAACTCGTGAAATTCACGATGCACTTAAACGCAGATGTCTCTACCATTGGCTTGATTACCCCAAAGCAGATAGAGAATTAGCTATTTTAAAAACAAGAGTACCGGGGCTTGATGCAAATCTAGCTAAAAACATTGTCAATTTCGTCCAGAATATTAGGAAATTAAATTTATTCAAATTACCTGGTGTTGCAGAGACAATTGATTGGGCGAGATCTTTAGAAGTATTAAACGCAAAATCCTTGGATGCTTCTCTAGTAGACACAACTCTTGGTGTGCTACTAAAGTACCAAGATGACATTGAGTCTTTCCGAAAAGAAGATATCGAAAAATTATTAGAAAAAATATAATAAATATTGAAAAGTAAAATCACTTAATTACAAATTTATTTCGAATAAATTGTTTTCTAAGGGCCGATGAAAAAAATTAATGAAGATATCTTATCTATTGCAGAATCCTGGATAAATCAAGGACGGGAGATTGCTATAGCGACTGTGATTTCTACTTGGGGATCATCTCCTCGGCCAATAGGAAGCCAACTTTTAATTGATGAAATAGGAGAATTTGAAGGCTCCGTTTCGGGCGGCTGTGTTGAGGGAGCGGTAATAGATAAAGCGAAGTCAATTATTAAAACAGGCCTAGCTGAAGTTATTGAGTTTGGAGTATCTAATGAAGAGGCCTGGGAGGTAGGCCTCTCATGTGGAGGTAATATTAGAATACTCATCACCGCAATAAAGGAAGAAGAAATAGATGTTCTTGTAAAATTGAATTCTTTACGCGCCTTAGAATCACCAATTGCTGAATGTGTAGATATTCATACAGGAACAAGATCACTTGTTAATGAAGAAGATGAAATATTTGGAGATTCTATTCATTTAGAAGTATTAAAAACTGCTGGCAAAGCATTAAATAAAAAAAAGAGCTTATTATATAAAAATAATAATACAGAAATTTTTATTCATATACATTCACCACCCATACATACTGTTATTATAGGCGCGACTCACATTACACAAATACTATGGCAGATGTTATCACTGATAGGTTATAAGGTAAGTATAGTTGACCCGAGGAAAGGATTCTCTTCATCAGATAGGTTTAAAGAAGCCCAAATTTATAATGATTGGCCGGATGATTACCTAGATAAAAATCCAGCATCTTCATCTACAGCAATTATAACACTTACACATGACCCGAAAATAGATGACCCTGCGCTAGAAATTGCAATATTATCATCTGCATTCTATATAGGAGCACTAGGCAGTAGTCGCACTCATGAGAAAAGAGTAAATAGACTCATAAAAAAAGGTTTAAAAGAAGAAGATATAGGAAAAATTAAGTCTCCTATAGGATTAGATATAGGATCAAAGTCACCATCTGAGATTGCAGCCTCTATCGTAGCAGAAGTTATAAAATACAGCCATAAGAGGGTTAACGACAAATGAAATTTGGTACATTAGCTCTCAATCAGGCAAAAGGTGCTATTCTCGCTCACACAACACGTTTAGATAAAAAGGTCCTTAAAAAAGGACATATATTAGATGATAATGATATCTTGTTACTCGAGGAACATGGCCTTAAAGAAGTTACATGCGCACAACTTGAATATAACGACATACCAGAAAATGAAGCATCACACCTACTAGCCATTTCCTCTGCAGAAAATGGCGTCAAGGTTGGAACACCCTTTGCTGGGAGATGCAATATTTACTCTAATTATGAGGGCTTAGTCTTAATAAATTCCTGTAGTGTGGATTCTATTAACCTAGTTGATGAAACTCTTACATTAGGTACTCTCCATACCTTTGAGAAAGTTGAAAAAGGACAGATAGTTGCAACTGTAAAGGTTATTCCATTTTCAACACCCAAGCCTGTAGTGGATGAATGTGTTTCTATTGCCAAAAAGGGAAAGCCAATAATTGAGGTTGTACCTATAAAAAAACTTAAAATTTCCTTAATACAGACTCGCTTACCCGGGACTAAAGAAAGTATTCTAAATTCTACTAGTCAAGTGATTAGTAGAAGATTATCAGCCCTTAATAACTATATTGATCAAGAAATTCGCTGTGATCATAACGAAAAAGATATATCTATATCGCTTCAGAATGAGATAGAAAAAAATATTGATTTAATTATTATTGCTTCTGCCTCCGCTATTGTAGATCGCCGTGATATAATCCCTCAATCTATTATTCATACCGGTGGTAATATAGAACACTTTGGAATGCCTGTTGACCCAGGAAACTTATTACTTTTAGCCAACAATGGAGCAACTAAAATAATTGGCCTACCTGGTTGCGCTCGGTCTATAAAACTTAATGGCTTTGATTTAGTTTTACAAAGGCTAGCTTGCGGAATAAATGTTAGCTCTAAAGATATAATGTTAATGGGAGCCGGAGGCCTACTAACTGAAATAACCTCAAGACCTATGCCAAGAGATAATATAGATAAAGAAACAATTAAAATTTCATCAGATAAAATAAGTAAAACCAAAATAAAACATATTGGCGCAATCATACTCGCCGGCGGTCAATCAAGGCGTATGGGAAAAATTAATAAGCTACAGGAAAATATTAATGGAAAGCCGATGGTATCTCACACTGTTGATACGGTAATAGAAGCTGGCATTAAACCGATAATAGTCGTCACTGGGTATGATTCTTCAGCTATAAAAAAGTTATTAAAAGATAAAAAGGTAACATTCGTCCACAATGCTAGTTACGATAATGGAGTAAGTACTTCTTTAAAAACAGGTATACGCGCTCTTCCAAATGGTATTGATGGAGTAATCATAATCTTAGCAGACATGCCGGATATCAAAGAGGAAGTATATTACGAACTAATTGACAAATTTGACCCTGATAATGGAAAATTAATTGGCGTCCCTACTTCAAAGGGGAAACGGGGGAACCCAGTGCTTTGGGGATCTAAATTTTTCCCTTATATTTTAGAGGTCTCGGGAGATGTGGGCGCTCGCCATCTTATTGGAGAGTTTAGTGATTATGTTTATGAAATTGAATGCAATCAATCAGTAATAACTGATATTGATACTCCTATCGCTTTAGAAAAGATACGCAAAGGAAAACCACAGGGAATCAAATAGTGAGTAAAGACCCTAACAAAGAACAAATCCTTTTAACTCCAGGACCACTAAATACACATATAGAAGTAAAAGAATCGATGCTAGTCGACTGGGGGTCACGGGATAAAGATTTCATAGCACTTACTAGAAAAATTCGTCAAAGATTACTCAAAATATCCGGTGCTTATAATACCCATACATGTATTCCGATACAAGGCAGTGGAACATTTGCAATAGAAGCTGCCCTCAATACCCTTACATCTAAAAAAACACATACCCTGGTTATTAAGAATGGAGCATATGGAGAAAGAGCAAGTAAGATTCTAAATCGTCTTGATCGACCAATTATAGCACTGAATCATCCAGAAGACCGCCCTATTGATCCTGAATTAATACAGGATGCTATATTTAAAAATAAATCTATATCCCATGTATTTTTAGTTCATTGCGAAACAACAACTGGAGTTCTAAATCCACTTAATGAAGTATCAAAGATTGTTCAAGATTCAGGAAAAATACTTATTTTAGACTCTATGAGTACATTTGCAGGGATACCATACGATATAAGTAGAACACCAGTAGATATATTAATTGCATCTAGCAACAAATGCATCGAGGGTGTTCCTGGAATTGGATTTGTTATAGCAAGAGAAGAGTTACTCTCTAATTTCCACTCAAATAGTAGCAGTATAAGTCTTGATATATTTGATCAATGGGCTGAATTTGAAAATTCAGGTCAATGGAGATTTACACCCCCAACTCATGTGCTGGCTGCACTGGACAAGGCTCTAGATATTCTTGATAATGAAGGAGGGGTTGCAGGAAGGTTTGCAAGATACTTTGAGAATTGTAAAACATTAGTTGATGGAATGAAAAAAATAGGGTTTAGGTCCTTATTAAATGACGATATTCAAGCTCCTATTATTGTTACATTCCACATGCCATCTAATCCCAAATTCAATTTTGATAATTTTTTTGAAATTCTTAGAAAAAAGGGGTTTACTATATATCCTGGGAAACTGACGAAGTATCCTACTTTTCGAATAGGCTGTATAGGCAATATAAGTTATATAGACATAGAAAAATTTATTTCTGAAACACGTGCAGCACTGAGCATTCTTAATATCGACCCTAACCAGGAGTCGCTTTATAATTAGATGATAATGAATTGATTTATTTAAATATAGTTTTGTAACTATTTTATCAATCAGGATCTTGATGAGGTTTTTTTAAGGAGATAAACATGTCTAAAGAACAACAGAGCAAAAAAGTAGCCTTTCTTGGTCTAGGAGTTATGGGATATCCAATGGCGGGTCATTTAGCATCAAGTGGATATAATATAACTGTTTATAACAGGACAAGTGCAAGATCAGAAAAATGGATTAATGAATTTAAGGGTAATAAAGCAGACTCTCCTGCTGAAGCCAGCCAAGGTAAAGATATTGTTTTTTGTTGTGTTGGCGCAGACCCTGACTTACGGCAAGTTATCTATGGAGACAACGGAGCCCTAAAAGGAATGAATTCTGGGTCAATCTTTGTTGACCATACAACAGCTTCAGCAGAAATCGCAAAAGAACTATCAGATGAGTTCCAAAGACATGAAATAAGTTTTCTTGATGCACCTGTTTCCGGAGGACAAGCAGGAGCAGAAAATGGAGCCCTAACTATAATGGTTGGTGGCACAGAGAATGCATTTAATGAGGCTCACCCTGTAATGGATGTGTTCGCTCGCAATATTACTTATATGGGCCCCGCCGGATATGGCCAGCTCACTAAAATGGTTAATCAAATATGTATCGCAGGTGTACTTCAAGGACTTTCTGAAGGCATAGCATTTGCTCAAAATGCAGGACTAGATGGCGAAAAAGTCCTAGAAGTAATATCTAAGGGGGCAGCTCAATCATGGCAGATGGAAAATCGTGGGCATACTATGCTGAAGGGTGAATTTAATTTTGGCTTTGCAGTAGATTGGATGCGTAAAGATTTGAATCTCTGTTTATCAGAATCAAATAATAATGGATCTAGGCTACCAATGAGTGCTTTGGTAGATCAGTTTTATGCTCATGTACAGAAGCGTGGTGGGGGTAGATGGGATACCTCAAGCCTTATAGATTTATTACAAAATAAATAAATTTTTTCTCATATAATTAGAGGTTTAAATTTAAGAGATGTGAGGCAGCACGTCTTGACCAAAAACTTTTATTCCGCTCTCAAAATTATTCCAGCTAAACATAAAACCATCAGCTCCTGTCTTTTCAGATAATTCTTGGATCTTCATAGCCACAGTTTTTGGAGAACCGTGTATAACAGGGATAATATTGAATGCAGCGTTTCCATCTTCTAGAGACTTATCTAAAGATGACCGCATAGCCTCACTTGTACCTCCAGGGTTCGTATCTAGGCTTGCGCTAGAAATCTGATTACTAATAGCCACTTTATCTGCTTTTGCAATTATATCTTCACCTATCTTCTTAGCAAGCTGGTCTGAAGACTCCACAATCATATGAAACAAAAGGTATGTTCCATATTTTTCTTTATGGCCTTCTAACTTTTCTTGCTCTAGTTTTTTCAACATCTCTGGATGACCAAACACAAAACGAAAATCTGCGAATTTACGACAAAAATCTACCCCGCTTGGTGACTGACCAGCACTAAATATTGGAATTTCGCAGTCAGGAGTTGGGAAACAATGACAGTCTTTTAGATCCCAATAATTACTCTGTCTTGTACATTTACCAGTTGACCACAAGTCTTGCAAAACGTTCAGATATTCAGAGGCAAAATCATAACGATGTTCATAGTAATCATCTCCAGGCCATAACCCCATCTGCTCATATTCTGGTCGATTCCATCCAGTTACAATATTCAGCCCCACCCTCCCTTTACTAATATTTGATAACGTTGCCATCGTCCTTGCAGTATATACGGGATGCAAAGCTAATAATGCGACCGTCGGAACAAAGGTGATATTTTTTGTTTCAGTAGCTAGTGCCGCGATTAATGTAAAAGGCTCAAGACAGTGATCCCAGTAGCCTGTTGCACCACCAAAACCTCTAAACTTAATCATGGGTAAAGCAAAAGATAGACCCTGTTTCTCGGCCTCAATTACAATAGACCTTTGGTGCTCATAAGTTGGCAAATAAGGCTCCAGAGCTTCAGAAAGCACATAACCATTACTTCCATTAGGAAGGAAAACACCAAACTTCATTACATTCACCGCTCAAGTGTTTATGATTAGTCCATGGATAATAGACTCTATTTAATTAATCATATTAATATAGAACAAGGAATTATTATATAATTAAAATATATAGGAGTAAATCTATGGCTATTGCAAAAACAATGAATCATGTCGGAATAACTGTAACCGATATTGATGCAGCTGCAAAATGGTATAGTTCAATTATCGAATGTAGTATTCTTATGAATCCAACACTTATTGTGGACGATGGAGGATATTTCTCAAAGATCGTAGCCGATATATTTGGAGAGGGTTTTGAAAGTATTAAGATGGCGCACCTTTCAACAGGTGATGGGATAGGAATTGAACTATTTGAATTCAGTAAACCAAAGACCACTAAACCTGAAAATAACTTTGAGTATTGGAAAACTGGTATTTTTCATATCTGTATCACTGATCCAAATATTGAAGAACTTGTTGAGAAAATAGCAACTACTGGCGGTAAAAAACGTTCTCAGATATGGCAATTATGGCCAGAAAAGCCTTATAAAGTTTGCTACTGTGAAGACCCTTGGGGAAATATTATAGAAATTAGCTCACATAGCTATGAGCAGACTTGGTCAAATTATGAAAAACCTCACCAACATTAAAATATTTGGATATATTTCTTTGAAAAAAATATAAACAATGAAACAACTATAACTAACCAACCATCTAATTATTTATGAATTAATAGCCTTTGCAAATATAGAGCGTCTATTTAATTAATGACTCAATCTAACACTAAGTCCAATAAAGAAATTAAAAAGGTAGCGGTAGTCGGTTCAGGCATTGCTGGCCTTATTACCGCATGGCTCTTATCAAAAAAATACTCTGTTACGCTATTTGAGAGTAATAATTATGTTGGAGGGCATAGTAACACCGTAGAAGTATCCTCGAATAATAATAGCTATAATATAGATACAGGATTTGTTGTCTTTAATACAATTAATTATCCTAACTTATGTCAATTACTAGATTATCTAAATATAAAAAGTGTTGATAGTAATATGTCATTCTCAGTAAGTATGGGTGATCCAAATCTAGAGTATTGCAGTAATGGTTTTGATGGATTTTTTGCCCAAAGAAAGAATATTTTTGCAATATCCCATTGGTGTATGTTGATCGATTTATTGAGATTTTATAATTCAGGAAGACAATTTGTGAATATTGACGATCATCAGAAGACGGTAGGAGATTTTCTTTATGAGTGTAATTATAGTAAAAAATTCATAGAGTATCATATTCTTCCTATGATTGGTGCTATCTGGTCTGTTCCCCTCTCAACAGCCACTGATTTTCCCATATCCAGTGTCTTTTCTTTTTTTAATAATCACGCTCTATTACAATTTAGAAATCGGCCTATTTGGAAAACAATTAAAGATGGAAGTAGATCATATGTTACAAAGCTGGTTCAAGATATGAATGCTTCTATTTTCTGTAATAGGGAGGTTGTAAAGGTTATAAGAGATAGTAATGATATATTAGTTGAGGATCATCTAGGTAATAGAGAAAGCTTTGATGCAGTAATAATTGCTACACATGCCGATGAGGCTCTTACGATCTTAGATCATCCGACTACCTTAGAGAAAGAGCTTCTTGGATCAATAAAGTATCAAGAAAATAGAGCAGTTCTACATAAAGACCCATTATTAATGCCCCGAAGGAAGAAAGCGTGGTCTTCTTGGAACGTTTTAAAACCAAATTTAAATTCTAATAATATTAATGTTACATATTGGATGAATAACCTTCATAAAATAAAGGGTTTTCCAGATATTTTCCTAACACTTAATCCTGTTATTGAACCGAATAAAGATAGTATTGAAAGAGAATTTTTATATCATCATCCAATAATTACATCATCAGCTATTTTGGCAAGAAAGAAACTGGACCTATTACAAGGCCAGGGAAATATATGGTTTTGCGGGAGTTACTTTGGCTACGGCTTCCATGAGGATGCATTGTTATCTGGGATTAAAGTAGCAAGGTATTTTGGGGTGCGACAACCATGGTAATTGGCTGTCTATAAAAGTTTGGTAGTATAGAGAATATGTATTATTGCAAAATAGCGATTATTTAATATGCAGGAAGGTTTATATCGAGGAACCGTTATACACCGTCGTATCAAACCAGTACGTCATCGTTTTGCCTATCGTGTAGTATCTATTTTATTAGATATAGATATGATAGAGCAGAGACTTTCTAAAACAAGACTCTTCTCATATAACAAGTTTAATTTATTTTCTTTCTACGATAATGATCATGGACAAAGAGATGGAACTTCATTGCGCAAATGGGTTGATGAAGAATTGAGTAAACAAAGCATAAATTTAGATGGCGGAAAGGTATATTTATTTTCTATGCCACGTATTCTAGGTTATGTATTTAACCCTTTAAGTGTGTTTCTTTGTTATAAAAACTGTGGAACATTGGGTGCAATTATATACGAAGTAAAAAATACACATGGCGAGCAACATTGCTACACAGTAGAAATATTAGAATCAGAACTGGAATCAGGTACAATTATACATGAAAAAGAAAAAACATTTTTTGTATCTCCCTTTATAGGAATGGAAGCCCGCTATCGTTTCAGAATAGCCACAAAAGATAAACAGCTCTCGTTTTTCATTAGAGTTTATAGTGCTATAGGAGACTTGATGGTAGCGACTCTAAGAGCAGAAGCATTCCCACTATCTGATTGGTCTTTATTGCTTGTTTTTGCCAAAGACCCAATTATGACCTTTAAAGTTGTATTTGGTATCCACTACGAAGCCTTAAAACTTTGGCTTAAACGCGTTCCTTTTCATAAGCATATACCCATACAAGATTTAAGGAGTTAAGATTTGTCTATAGCAGATGGTATTCAAGATAATAATCGAGAGGTTTATTTTTCTTTGTTAGAGACTGTAGAATTAAAATTTATAAAATTGCTTCTACAAAGAATACGCTTTGGTTCACTGTCGGTAAATTTTCCAGGAAATGTCAATATGACATTTATAGGTAAAGAATCCGGGCCGGACGCACAAATTAAAATACAAAAAACTAGAGTGATTCGACGATTATTCTTTTCAGGCAGCTTGGGTTTCGCCGATTCATATATAGATGGTGACTGGGAGACAGAAGATCTAACAAAACTATTAGAGTTTGCTGTTATTAATACTTCTGCATGGGGTAGGCTTCAAAAAGGGATCAGAGTTATACGTTTGATTAATAAAATTAAACATTTTCTTAGAATGAATACAAAAAATGGAAGTAAGAAAAATATTGCTGCTCATTATGATCTTGGTAATAGTTTTTATAAACTTTGGCTTGATAAGACTATGTCTTACTCCTCTGGAATCTTTGATGAAGACATATCTGATTTAGAATCTGCACAGATTCGTAAACACGAAAGACTTTTAGGTTTATTAGACACTACAAAATCTAAATCTGTATTAGAAATTGGTTCAGGCTGGGGGAGTTTTGCCTTATTTGCAGCTTCCAAGGGAAATCATAAGATTAAAGGTATAACCATATCAGAGGAACAATATAAAGAAAGTATAAAACGGTTAAATGAAAGTAAGATGAATGATCAAGTTCAGTTCTGCCTTCAAGACTATAGAGATATAACCGGAAGTTTTGATAATATTATATCTATTGAAATGATAGAAGCCGTTGGTGAATCATATTGGGAGACTTACTTTAAAAAAGTCGCTGAGGCTCTAAAGCCAGGAGGCAATTTTGTGATCCAGGTTATTACAATTAAAGATGATATATTTTATGACTATAGGGAAAGAGTCGATTTTATTCAGCGATATATATTTCCTGGTGGTATGTTGCCATCAAGAAAGAAATTAATTGAACACACAAGAAAAGCTGGATTCAAGTGGGTAAATGAAAAATCATTTTCTCAGGACTATGCTAAAACCCTTAAAGCATGGTCATCTAATTTTGAATTATTCAAACCAGAAATAGAGAATTTAGGTTTTGATGAGAAGTTTTTTCGGTGTTGGAGATATTATTTATCTTATTGTCAGGCAGGATTCAAAACTGGCCATACTGACCTTCTTCAGATCGTTCTCAGTAGATAATTTTTTAAATTTAGGTGGGGAGATCAAATGAAACTAAGTGAGTTCAAGAACACAAAACCAAGATTTCTACTAGAAGAGTATTTTGTAGGAAATTGCAAAGCATGGGGAGTTTTTGAAAGTCGTAGAGGGAAAATTAAGAACCAATTCTCTGTTGATATTAAAGGCACGTGGGATGGTCAAAAACTCATTCTTAATGAAGATTTCATATTTTCTAATGGGCATGTCGATAATCGTTTGTGGACGATAACTAAAATAGGTAAATACGGTTATCAGGGCACAGCTGAAGGCGTTGTGGGCAAGGCAGTCGGGGAAGTGTCAGGCCAAGCATTTCGTTGGAATTATAAATTTAAACTTCAAGTTGGGACCAGGAAATTTATAGTTAATTTCGATGATTGGATGTTTTTGCAAGATGAAAAGATATTAATTAATCGTGCAGTTCTGAGAAAGTTTGGATTTGTTGTTGGACGTGTTTGGTTATTCTTTGAACGCAGTTAGAGCTCACTTAAGGTCTTTTCACTTTCTTGAATATCTCGACATCAATGGAAAATAAATACGATAAGGTAAAATACTCAGAAATTTCATAGTCATAGAGAGCCTATAGGGAAAACTAATCTCAAAGGATTTTTTATCAAGACCCCTGACAATCTTATTAGCTGCATCCTTACTAGACATTATCATAGGCATATGAAAAGAATTTTTTTGTGTTAATGGTGAATCCACAAAACCAGGACAAATTACTTGAACTTTTACCCCTTTTTTGACAAATCCCAACCTAAGGGACTCAGCTAAATTAATTATTGTTGCCCTACTTGCCGTATAAGAAGGTGCGTATGGTAGTCCACGATAACCTGCAATTGAAGACATTAACGCTAAATGCCCAGACCCTCTCTCAAAAAAACTATCTTTAATTGTAGCAATGCAATTAATTGTTCCCATCACATTAATATCGATTGTTTTTTTTGAAACTTCAAAATCAAAACCATCCTTCTCAGGTTCATAAAAACCAGCATTCAATATAGCTAAATCTATTGGACCAATTTTATCCTCTACCTCTTTAACTAACTTATCTACGTCGGGTTTCGAAGTAATATCAACTGGAAAAGGATGACAGTTATTACCAATCTGTTCTCTCAACTTTTCTAAATTCTCTCTACGCCTAGCTGATGCAACAACCTGCCATCCTTCCGTGGCCAGTAAAATACATAATTGCTCACCGATACCTGAGCTAGCACCCGTTATCCATACAACTTTATTTAAATTTTTAGAACGTTTCATAAGATAGTATTTTTTAAATTTCACAGATTATTAAGAATGTAATTAACACTATTCTCAATGATATAGCGCATGACTTCTAATTACATAATAATATATAACTATTACTTAATATTTAGAGTAGTAAAGAATACTGCTCAATACGAAAGTAGTGCCTAAGTTATGCTTTTATTATTTAAAACAAATACTTAGACTAAAAATTAAGTGACTAGAAAATTTTACTAGGTCCACAATAGAGCACATTAACACTTCATGATTGGCCAGGCTTCTTTATATGCAATTTCTGGCCTTAGTATTTCCCAAATAGAATATAAAACTTCATGAGCTTGCCATGTTTCTTTTGATAAAATCCTTACAGTAATAAAATTATCAATACGACTTACAGCTATTTTGCTATTCTCTAATTTTTTTCCTAATTCAAAAATTTTATCTTCAACACCAGACGATAAATCATGAGCATAAGAAAATACTGTAGCCATATGCAAGTAACCACACCATAGCCTATAAAGCGCTTGGACATCTTGTAAAGTAGGAAGATCTATCCGATCTAAAACAACTGTTCTACCGTCAATAGAAACTTGGAATTCACTAGTAAGACTATCGAATTTAAAAATTTCTCCATCACCGAAATGTATACGGCCTGCCGAGATCATATCAGTAGCAAATAATCTTGAGGTACGGTGTAAAGATATACGATTTATTCTTTGAACTTTACTTCTTTCAAACGGTATTGCTTCATCTGGAAGATATTCAACCAAACTATTTTTGTCAGCCACTATATCAACTATTTCTCGTGAAACCTTCCCATCAAGACATTTATAAAACTTACTGGAGGCGGTTGTGGTGAATAAGCATCTTGCACCCTCTTCTATTTTTGCATGAAACTGAGAAACGTCTCCCTCAACAAAACCTCCACTACTATTTAATAATAACATATACGGTTGGTCATCATGATTTTGATAATGAGTAGGCTGCCACTGATATGGAATTCTCCAGCATACCGGTCGGATCTTGGTTTTGTCTCCGTGAACGGATGCTTCTACATTCATTAGTGCGTATTTACCCACAATCCAATCTGGGTGGGGTTGAAGGGGATCAAGTCGCATCGGCCACCTCTTCTTCAGGATTTAGGAATAAAACCTGTGTTTCAATCCAATTTATAACCTTATCCAAACCTTCAACATCACGCATATTAGTAAAATAAAATGGCCTTTCTCCCCTCATTTTTTTTGAGTCTCTATCCATAACTGAGAGATCTGCACCTACATGAGGTGCTAAGTCAATTTTATTGATTACTAACAATGGAGATTTAGTTATACCAGGGCCTCCCTTTCTCGGAATCTTATCGCCTTCAGCAACGTCTATAACGTAAATGTGACTGTCCACAAGCTCAGGGCTAAAGGTTGCAGCAAGATTATCACCTCCACTTTCTAGGAAAACGATATCCAAATCTGGAAAACGTTTTGATACTTCTTCAATAGCATGAGAATTCATAGAAACATCTTCTCTTATTGCGGTATGTGGACAACCTCCAGTTTCAACGCCTATTACTCTCTCAGGGTCAATAGCACCACTTCGTGATACAAATTCTGCATCTTCTTTTGTAAAAATATCATTAGTTATAGCTGCAACTGAATGCTTTTTACGCATAACATTGCATAGAGCTACTAATAGTGCTGTTTTACCTGAACCTACAGGGCCGCCTATTCCAATCCTAACTGGTCTGCGCATTGCTCTCTCCTAGAATTTTATTCAATTTATACTTTTATTATGACATACAAAGACGAGAATAGAGCCTCTCATGTTCCATCGCTGCCAAATCTAAACCAAAGGTTGAAGAACTGAGATTTTCTCTATTTGCGGCCATTGCTATTTCTGCGGCTTCTATAAACATTGGGGCCGCTTGACGAATAAGGTTTTGGCTTTCAACTTGTCCTAATGGAATTATACGCGAACCAACACCGATCAAATTTGAAAAACTAGACTGTAAGAATGCTAGTACACTGTCATATTCATTTATGTCTAAGGCAGCTGACCCAATACCAAAGACAACTGCTTGATGTCCACTACAGGCCTGCTTTTTAACAGCCTCGGCATACGGCACTAAAGCATTAAGTTTGAAGATGTCCTGAAGACTAGAAAGCATTGCCAAACCTGTCTTCACTGAAGCCTCCCTAATTTCTCTTGCTGTTTTAAGAGCACCAACCTGCTCATCTAAATATATTAGTTCTTCTAAATTGTTCTGAATCATTGCACGATGCGATAATGCCATTCCAGCACCATCTGATTTTGCTAGGCCATATATTAGCCAATCAAAACAGTGTTCTCCAAAAGAACTCGCATCATGAATAGAGCCATCATTGATAAGCGTTTCAAAACCATATGAATGGTTAAAAGCACCAGTTGGAAATGACGAATTAGCAATCTGCAATAAATTAAGAATAGCAGAATTAGATGAGTTTGATGGTTTTATATCAATGCTCATGGGAATGAACACCCCACGCACCTACCCTCCTACCGGAGAAAGGAATTTTCTTCTGAGAATAGCTTATATCAAGCTTTGACAGAATATCAGCAACCATAGGATCAACAGGAGTTAGCATTGCATCATCTGTGAACCTTACTGGCCTGTGTAAGTTTCCAAGCTGAAAACCGGCAATTGCCCAATCAATAGAAGAGTTTGGCTGAACTATAAATAGGTTTTCTGGTGCAGCATTAACTATAACTAAAACTTTTGCATCAATTAATAAAATATCACCGTCATCAAGCTCTTCCCCCCTAGGTAAGGATATTCTTAGATTTCTTCCCTCTTCGCTGGATATAATCATATGGGGACTAGTACGTTGATCAGATGTTAGTAGTACAGGATCCTTTTGGAATGTATTATCACCAAACTGGTTAATATTTCCCACTATTTCAGTAATCACATCCATAATAAATCAGTATTAGCTAAACTCTTACCGGAAATAAAATAGCTGCCCCAACGGTAGCGTTTTTGCTGGCTCTACAGTTGCGCGTTCTCCATCTACGTAGACATTGTAGGTTTCAGGATCTATCTGAATATCGGGCATAGCATTGTTATGAATCATGTCACGTTTTGATATTGTTCGACAACGGGTTATAGGAACTAATGTCTGGTGACTAAGAAGCTTATCTTCAAGACCATCCTCTATCGCTGCTTTAGTGACAAAAGAGTAACTTGTTCTTTGTGGATTGGCACCAAGTGATCCATATTGTGGTCTATATTTTAGTGGTTGGCCAGTCATAAGCGATCCTGCAGGATCACCCATCACAGAATGTGAAATAAACCCTCCTTTTAAAGTAACTTCGGGTTTAGCAATAAAAAATTCTGGGCGCCAAAACACTAAATCAGCAAGTTTTCCTGGTGTAATTGACCCAACATATGAATCAACCCCAAAGGTAATTGCTGAATTTATTGTAACCTTTGCCAAATAACGCTTTATTCTGAAATTATCATTAGCCTTACCATCCTCTGGAAGACGACCAAATCTGACTTTATTGACTGCAGCCAGCTGGAAAGATCTTTGAGCGCTCTCAGCTGCCCGGCCTACTCCCTGACTATCCGAACCAATCATACTAATTGCCCCAAGGTCATGAAGTACATCTTCAGCTCGCATTGTCTCTGCTCTGGCTCTTCCTTGAATAAACGCTATATCAGTTGGTACTTCTTTATTTAAGTTATGGCAGGTAATTAACATATCAATCTCTTCATCATACGTATTTATTGAGAAGGGATTAGTCGGATTTGTAGAACTTGGAAGGAGATTAGGTTCACTTGCACATCGCATAATATCTGGAGCGTTTCCACCACCCGCACCCTCAGCGTGGTAGATATGCATTACTCTTCCATTAATTGCCGCTACGGTGTCTTCGTAATAACCCGTTTCATTTAATGTATCGGCATGTATCTGAACTTGGAAATCGTATTCATCAGCCAGATCCATAGTTGTTTCTATTGCAGCAGGAGAAGAAGACCAGTCTTCATGTATTTTTAAACCTGTTGCACCAGCCAAGATTTGTTCAATCAATGACCCCTTTGTCGCGGCATTACCTTTTCCAAAATTTCCAAAATTTAGAGGTATATCTGCCATTGCCTCCAACATTCTGTGAAGATTAAATACACCAGGACATTCGATGCCTACAGTTTTTGGACCTGACCCTCCACCAATAACTGTAGTAACACCTGCATTTTGATATTCATAAAGCTGTTGAACAGAATCAAAATGTGGATGAATATCCAAAAGACCTGGTGTTACAATCATTCCTTCCACAGACAGTATATCTGTATTTGGAGAGACAATAAGACCCGGTGTTATATTCATAGTATCTGGATTACCAGATTTACCTATCCCAACTATTTTTCCATTTAGTATGCCTATATCACCTTTTACAACTCCAAGAATAGGGTCTATAATTATGGCGTTAGTCACCACCATATCCAAAGCACCATCGCTTTGTTTCCATTTTGATGCTTGACCCATACCATCGCGAATGGTCTTGCCTCCGCCAAATACAAGCTCATCACCATAAGTGGTATAATCGTGTTCGATTTCAGCAACTAATCCTGTGTCAGCCAAATGAATTTTATCGCCAGTAGTTGGGCCGTATTGTGCTGCATAATCTGGACGCTTGATATCAATACTCATAATCGAAGTTTCCTCGGGCGTTAATCAATATCTAATTCGCAGAAAACAACCTATTAAAGTTGTTCATTTTTTATTTCCAAACCGCTTGTCTGCGGGTTCAATCACTTTAAACCTTTCCCCCTCAAAGCAGTAACCTTCTTCTCGCAAGCGACGCATGGTTCGGTCTTTAATTATTTCTGATCTCGTCGTGCCATTCGTCATATTATTCATTCCGTATGCGACTTGGCGACCAGCAAATTCAGTAACTTGCACTTTCCGACTTTGACCTGGTTCGAAGCGAATAGCTGATCCGCTTGCAATATCTAAGTGCATGCCGAAAGCTGCTTCACGATCAAACGCCATAGCTCTATTACACTCAGCTAGGTGATAATGAGCCCCGATTTGTATTGGTCGATCCCCAGTATTTACCATAACCAAAGTGGCTGTTGCCCGCCCCTCATTAATTGTTATGTCACCTTTTGCAAATTCTATCATCCCGCACTTTTCGGGTTCGCCCACATCAAAAGCCTCAGCTGGAATAACTGATTTTGGTATTGGTGGTGGGGACCATTTTTTTTGCGACATTACATTTAGTCCTCTGAGTTAATCACGAATGGGATTAGTTACTGTGACCAGTTTTGTGCCATCTGGAAAGAGTGCCTCAACTTGGATAATTTTCATCATTCCCTGAACACCATCCATCACGTCTTTACTTTTAAGAATTGTTGCACCGTACTCCATTAAGTCGGGCAACATTGGGATACTTCCCTCTCTGGCTCGCTCAAGAATTTCATCACATATGAGAGCCACAGCTTCCGGATAATTAAGCTTAATACCTCTATCTAGCCTTCGTCTCGCCATTTCTGCAGCGGCCCAAAGTTGGATGCGTTCTTCTTCCCGTACAGTTAAATGCATCTACAACACCTCATACATTCCAAATA
>DBHM01000024.1:0-7598 GCA_002296185.1 Alphaproteobacteria bacterium UBA828 | reverse complement strand
ATACATTCCAAATACATTTCAAGTCTTAAAATTTTCAGAGAAAATTCTACGAAAATTTTATTTCACAATTTAATAGTGTGTATAATCATAACAAGTATTTACTATGTCCACAATAGGAGCTAATGTCAAATAAATCGAGGAAGGTAATTCACAGTTACAAATATATAGATAATGCAAAATTACTAAAATCGAAATAACTTATAATATGAAGTTTATTTACAACTATAATGATTTCGGGAGAAAATGGCATGAATAAATTTTTACTCCGTTTCGTTGCCGGAGCTGCTGCCCTAGGGATTATTTCAGCTGTTGCTGTAAGTGTTCCTGGAGAAAATAGCGCAAAAGCTGCAACAGATGAAGAAATTGTTCTTTGTGCAATTGATGATTTGTCTGGTGACTTTTCTATTATGGCAACACCTAAAACCTACGGTTATAAACTAGCTGTTAAAGAAATTAACGATGCTGGTGGTATAACTGTTGATGGCAAAACAAAAACCGTCAAGCTGGTTCAATATGATGGCCAGTCTCAAGTAAAACGTTATCAAGAGTTAGCTCAAAAGTGTATTTTTGATGACGAGGCAGACGTTGTTATGGCAGCTTATACAGGTGCTGAACGAGAAGCCGCACGAAGAGAAGTTGTTAGAAATAAAACTATTTACTGGCATAACAATCAAGGTGAAGGCGGTATAGCTGATCACTATTCCTTTTTCTCAGGTCCAACACCTGAGCAGCAAGTTCTACCAGCTCTAAAATGGATGATTGAAAATCTTGGCCCTCGTATGATTTTTATTGGTGCAGATTATAACTTTTGTCGAGCAATCGGCGCTTGGACACGTACTGCAGCAAACCTTTATGGAGGAGAGATAGAATATGAAGAGTACTTCCCATTTGGTGTTTCTCAATGGCAAGCTACTATTTCCAAAATTCAGTCAATAGGTCCTGACTTTCAGGTTCATTGTCTTGTCGGAGGAGAACAAGTTCAGTTTTACCCACAAGCACAAGCAGCTGGCATGTCGCTTCCAACATGGTCAAACGTCACTATAGCTGATGGCTATGAACATAAGCGCTTCGCAGCACCTTCGCTTGCAAATATGTATGTTACACCAGGGTTCATTGAGGACGTTCCTCACCCAAATAGCATTGCATTTACAAAAAAGCTTCGTGCGATGTTCCCAGATATGGTTTACGCAAATGAGCATGCTGGCTTCGGCTATACAGCTGTAAAAGCTATGGCAGCTGCTTGGGCTAAAGCTGGCACAACTGAAACAGAAGCAGTAATAGATGCTCTTGAATCAGGAATTGAAGTTGCAGAAGCACCTGGTGGCCCTTGGAAAATGCACGGGGATCAGCATCATGCAGCCATGCATTCTTACCTATTTATGGTAAATGAAGATCACACTCTTAGTCTTCTTACCGACTTAGGCTATACAGAACCAACTTTCCTCAAAGAAATTGGTGTAGACATGAGAAAAGAAGCTCCAAATCGTCAGTTTCTTCCACCAGACAACCCTGCGTGGTCGTCTTTCTTTGAAGGACAATAATCTTTTCTTGGGAAAAAATCTTAATACAATTTTTTAAGATAAAAACGAGGCAGTTCATAAAATTATATGGACTGCCTCTAACCCAAAAACGATTTTTGAAGTTGTCGACTTTTAACCAAATAACAATTGATAGATAGAGCAATCCTAAAATGGAAACATTTGCTGCTGTTTTCGATGTTGTCTATCAACTTTTTGATAATATTGGATTTTTAATCCTAGCGGCCTCAGGTCTCGTAATTATCTTTGGAATGATGGGCGTTATAAATATGGCTCATGGTGAGCTAATGATGATCGGCGCCTATATCACCGCATTCTCATATCACGCAGGTATTCCTGCACCGATAGCAATTATCTTTGCTGGAATCGGAGCCGGATTAGTTGGAATGATACTGGAGAGACTTGTCATAAGACATTTCTACAAACAACTTCTTTCCTCCTTAGTTGTAACCTGGGGAATAAGTTTACTATTGAGCCAAGGGTTCTTAATAATTTTTGGGCCATCAATATTGAATGTTCCAACTCCATTTGGAAATTTTCCAATAGGTGAACAAACATTTGGAATCTACCGTTTAGTATTATTTGCTGTCGCTATTGCTATGGTTGCATCTGTTTGGGCCATTTTCACATACACTAAATTTGGCACCAGAGCACGTGCTACGATGGAAAATCCGGATATGGCAAATGCACTAGGTGTGAATACGGGTAATATATATGCTCTAACATTTGGGCTTGGCTGCGCAATGGGTGGTATAGCAGGTGGCATGTTTGCTTTGACAGCAACAATTTCTCCATTTTTTGGTATAAATTATACTCCTTTAGCATTTATAACTGTTGTTACAGGCGGCAGCGCTAATGCAATCTCAGGATTAATTTCAAGTGCATTATCTCTAGCAGGTATTCAAACAGGTATTAATAACCTAGTTAATGTATATATCGGCTATGTTGCAATGATAGGTGCAGCCTTTGTAATTCTGCTAATCCTGCCCAAAGGAATATCCGATTATATTGAGCGTCGTAAAATCAGAGTAAGAAAGGTTACTAACAAGTGAATACCTCTTCTGGAAGCAAATTGGACAAGTATTTAGGCCCCTTGAATGGGCCTCAAACTATGGGACGTCGCTTGCCTTTCTGGCTTGGATTCCTTGTTGTCATTGCTCTTTTGGCTTTGGCACCAGAATACCTAAGACGCTATGATATAATTAATTTTAGTAACTTTTTAATATCTGGTTTTCTTGCCCTCAGCTTGAGTCTTATTTGGGGTTATTGTGGTATTCTCAGCTTAGGCCAAGCAGCATTTTTTGGTATTGGAGGATACGCTTACGGTATTGTCGCATTAAATCTACTTAATTTACATGGGAATACTGATGTCGCCTTTATAGCTGGTATTATTGTTCCAGTAATCTTTGCTGCTATTATTGGTGGTATAATGTTTTACGCCCGGCTAAGAGGTGTTTACATAGCAATTCTAATGCTTGTTGTATCTCTGTTAATTGGTATGTTCATGCGCCAAACTGCTGATCCAAGTTATACTTTAGGCGAAGCATATCTTGGGGGAATGAATGGCCTAAGACCAGCATCAGCATCAGCTCCACTCCTTCCAAGCTTAATATTTGGAATTGGAGAATCTGTAATTGAATTAGATGGCCGTAGTGTATCCTTTTATTATTTTGTTCTTGGCCTTTTGACAATAACCTACCTAGGCCTACGTTGTTTAGTTAACTCTAGCTATGGTTATATACTTGTTGGATGCAGAGAAAACCCCGATAGAACAGAAACATTTGGATATGATGTAAGATTAATCCAATTAAGTGTTTTCTGTTTAGCTGCTGCAATTGCTGGGCTTTCAGGCGTTCTATACACCGCATGGGGCACCTATATCCATCCTGATGGATTTGGAGTAGGCCCAAATATTCTTGTAGTTATTTGGGTAGCAGTAGGGGGTCGAAAAGACCTGGGATGTGCGCTTATTGGGGCACTAGTCCTGGAATGGGCATCACTGAGACTTGTCTCTGAAGGAGAAATAGCACTCTTAGTACTTGGCGGTATTTTAGTTTTTGCAATGCTTATTGCCCCTAGAGGACTTGCTATAACCCTTGCTGATTATTTTAATAAAGCTGAATTATTTCTCAGGGCCAAATTATCGACTGGTAATGGCGTTGCAAGAAAGAATGAAGAATGAACCTTCCTGAATCGAACACAAAGTCTGAAAAAAATATTTTAAGGGCGAATGGACTTGTCCGTGTATATGGTGGTGTTCGTGCTCTAGATGGTCTTGATCTAGAGATAGAACGGGATAAAATTCATTGTATTATTGGACCAAATGGAGCCGGTAAAAGTACTTTTTTTAAAATGCTAATGGGTATAGAAAAACCAACATCAGGAAAAGTTATATTTAATGGAAAAGATGTAACGCGGCTTCCTACATATGCCCGTGCTAGACTCGGCATGGCTATTAAATTTCAAGCTATGCAAGTCTTCCAAGAACTTAGTGTTTATCAAAATTTATTTATTCCTCTTAGGCGGCACTACAAACCTAGAGATATATCAGCACAAGCTAAATCATTACTAAACCAGTTACACCTAGAAGGAACAGAAGAGGTTACTGTCGGTGATCTATCACATGGTCAACAACAATGGCTAGCTATAGGAATGTCTCTAGCAGCAGAACCTACACTTCTTCTTTTGGATGAACCTACAGCAGGAATGTCTCAAGATGAAACTAGGTTAACATCTTCTATTATACAAAAACTAAATCATGACGGAGTAACCGTTGTAGTTATAGAACATGACATGGAATTCATAAGAAATTTAAATTCAACAACTTCAGTTCTGCATTATGGTCAATTATTTGCTCAAGGTACATTTTCTGAGATTGAACAAAATGATGAAGTAAGGCGAATTTATATGGGCACACTTTAGGGTATGGTGGGTAAAAGCTATGGTTCTCAAAGTTAATCACCTTTCCTCTGGATACGGTAACGTTAAAATAGTCAATGATGTTTCTTTGGAGGTTAACACTAAAGAAATAATTGCTCTGATTGGCCGAAATGGTGTTGGTAAAACCACATTAATGAAATCATTAATTGGTCATATCAAATCCTCATCAGGCAAAATTTATCTTCATGATAATGATATAACAAAATTATCACCTGCTAAACGAGCCGCTCTTGGCATAGGATATGTTCCTCAAGGCAGAGGTATTTTTACTCGATTAAGTGTTCTAGATAATCTGAGAATGGGCGAAAATGTTGGTGGAAACCCTCGATCTACAAATTTTGAGCGCGTATTTCAATTTTTTCCAATTTTAAAAGAACGCGGGAATCAAAAAGCTGGATCACTTAGCGGTGGAGAACAACAACAACTCTCTATAGGACGTGTTTTAGTTGGAAACCCAGAACTAATACTTCTTGATGAGCCTTCAGAAGGAGTTCAACCTAACATAGTTCAAGCAATAGGCGAAATAATTAGAAGATTAAGAGATGAAGAAGGGTTGACTGTTCTTATAGTCGAACAAAACCTTGACCTAATCGGAGCTGTTGCCGACCATTGTGTGGTAATGGATAAAGGTAGTATCGTCACACAACTTGCCACCAAGGATTTAAATAACCCAGATGTAGCTCGAAAATATCTAGCAATATAATTTCTTATACCCTTGATAACGTAAAACTCGGCTAACATTTAATTACGAGATGGAGCCTGCGATGAAATTAATCTGCGCCACGTTATTAGTAATAGGCATTTTCTTTAGCACACTTGTAGAAAATACAAGGGAAGGCTGGAGTGCTGATTTCCAAAAAGGACTAACTGCTGCACAAAGTGGTGACTATGCAACCGCTCTGAGTGAATGGACACCCCTTGCCGAACAGGGAGATGCCGATGCCCAGTATTTTCTGGGTGGTATGTATATTAATGGACACGGTGTTCCACAGGATTATAAGACTGCAGTGAAGTGGCATACACGTGCCGCCGAACAGGGGGATGCCGATGCCCAGTACAGTATGGGTGTGACGTACGGACTCGGACGAGGTGTTCCACAGGATTATAAAACTGCGTTGAAGTGGTTAACACTTGCTGCCAAACAGGGGCATGCTGAAGCCCAGTACAGTATGGGGGAGATGTACGGACAAGGACTTGGTGTTCCACAGGATTATAAGACTGCGGTGAAGTGGTTAACACTTGCTGCCGAACAGGGGTTTGCAGAAGCCCAGTACAGTATGGGTGAGATGTACGGACAAGGACTTGGTGTTCCACAGGATTATAAGACTGCGGTGAAGTGGTTAACACTTGCTGCCGAACAGGGGTTTGCAAGAGCCCAGCTCGATCTGGGTATGATGTACGGACAAGGAGAAGGTGTTCCACAGGATTATAAAACTGCGGTGAAGTGGTTAACACTTGCTGCCGAACAGGGGTTTGCAAGAGCCCAGTTCAAACTGGGTGTGTTTTATACCTTTCAACAGGATTATAAGACTGCGGCGAAGTGGTTAACACTTGCTGCCAAACAGGGGCATGCTGAAGCCCAGTACAGTATGGGTGAGATGTACGGACAAGGACTTGGTGTTCCAAAAGATTATAAGACTGCGGTGAAGTGGTTAACACTTGCTGCCGAACAGGGGTTTGCAAGAGCCCAGTTCAAACTGGGTTTGATGTACGGACAAGAAGGTGTTTCTCAAGACTATAAAACTGCTGTGAAGTGGTTAACACTTGCTGCCGAACAGGGGTTTGCAAGAGCCCAGTACAATCTGGGTGTGATGTACGGACAAGGACTTGGTGTTCCACAGGATTATGTCTATGCTCATATGTGGGCAAATATCTCTTTGTCTAATGGTGATAAGGAAGGTGTGAAATTACGAGATGCAGCTGCGGATATGATGACCCCATCACAAATAGAGAAAGGATATACACTTGCCCGTGAATGCGTCGCTAAGAATTACAAAGGGTGCTCTGATTTAGGTAATAATAATGGGAGTGATAAGGCAGAAGAGAACGCTGGCCCTTCCTTTGATTGCGATAAAGCATCCACTCTGACTGAATATGCAATTTGTGCCTCTGACGATATTAAGGCTTTGGACTTTGATCTTGGGAAAGTTTACAAGCAAGCCCGGCTTAATATACAAAATGATGAGGAAAAAAGTGCTCAACTACTGACTGAGCAACGGCAATGGAATAAGGCAAGAGAAGAAAGCTGTCCTAACCTATTTCCAGAATGTCTAATAGATGTTTATGAGGAGAGAATTAAGCATTTAAAAGATGAGTTCACTGATAAAGGGAATCAGATTGAGTTCAAGAAGGGTGGAGATTCTGAGGCGGTAGATGTACTTTTTAAAAAATTAAATTTAAATTATGATTTTAGATATTATTATTTTGCAGAATATGACCTAGATGGTGATAGTAAAAATGAAGTCATTGTTAAGGTCCCAGGTATGTGCGGTTCAAGTGGTCTTTGTCCTTTCTATATACTTAAAAAATATAAAACAGATTGGAATATTATTGGGGAGGGAGAGGCACACGAGTTTGCAGAACAAATTTTCATATCAGACGACATATTAAATGGGTTCAGGGTCATAAGCTGGCATGAATTTTGGCCTGATGATGGCTTAGTGACTTTTAAGTGCATATTCGAAAATAAAGAATACGTTTGTGATGATTAAAAATTAAAAAATGAGTTTGGTGTTGATTAATGACCCGTATATTTGCATCACTGATAGTCGCACTCCTCCTCTTCCCTGCTACAGCTTTTGCAGAGAGTGTGGACTTTGATGATTTGGTTGAACGCGATGGGGTTTACTATAAGAAGTTTACTGATGAGCCATTCGATGGTGAGGTAACGGGTCAAGTACAGGGTGAATTTGTTAACGGCAAGCAGGATGGACCTTGGTTTGATTATTTCGAAAATGGCCAGCTTTATATAAAAGGAACTTATAAGAACGGTCTGAAGGATGGTGCTTGGTTTCGATATAACAAAAGAGGACCGCTTTTTAACAAAATAACTTATAAGAACGGCAAGAAAGATGGACCTTGGGTTTATTATCACGGTAATGGCCAGCTTTCAGCAAAAGG